>JBBSVH010000120.1:0-7684 GCA_038233685.1 Lysobacterales bacterium
CATGGCGTACACCGATGCGCTCACCGGACTGACTAATCGGCTCGCATTCCGCGAGAGCCTCGACCATCGGCTGGTCCTGCTGCATGGCACCGGTCGCAAGCTTGCGTTGCTGTTCGCCGATATCGACAACTTCAAACGGGTCAATGACACCCTCGGCCATGAAGCGGGCGATGAGGTCCTGCTGCACTTCGCCAAACGCATCAGCCGGACCGTGGAGGCGTTCGGCGGCGACGATGCGCTTCTGGCGCGCTTTGGTGGCGATGAATTCGTAATTCTGATCCAGCACGATGACGTGCGCGACTGTGCCACCCAACTGGCCGAGGCCCTGGTAGAGGAGCTGGGCCAGCCCCTGGTGGTGCAGGGCCGGCAGGTATTCCTGGGTACTTCCGTCGGCATCACCCTGTATCCGGAAGATGCATCGACGGCCAGCGCGCTGATGAAGAATGGCGACATCGCCATGTACCAGGCCAAGGTCGCCGGCAAGAACTGCTACCGCTTCTACAGCCGGGCGATGGACCAGGCCGTGGAGCGTCGCGTGCACCTGGAGCAGGAGCTGCGCGGTGCATGGGAACGCGGCGAGTTGAGCCTGGTCTACCAGCCGGTCCTGCGATTGCTGGACCGGCGCATCGTCGGGGCGGAGGCACTGCTGCGCTGGCAGCATCCGGATATGGGCGCCATCGCCCCCTCGGTGTTCATCGATGTAGCCGAGCAGAGCGGTCTGATCGAGACCATCGGCCCGCTCGTGTTACGTGCCGCCTGCGCCACGGCCGCCCAATGGCACGCAGAGGAAGACACCCTGGAGCAGATTTTTGTTTCGGTGAACGTCTCGCCCCGACAGCTGCGCAGCGGCGATCTGCCCGCACTGGTGGCCAGTTGCCTGGAAGAAACCGGCCTTCCGGCCCGCCGCCTGCACCTGGAGCTGACCGAAACCGCCGTGATCAGCGACGAGGCTCACGCCAGTGCACTGCTGGCGAAACTGCATCGCACGGGGGTCAAGGTGTGGCTGGACGACTTCGGCACCGGATTCTCGGGGCTCAGCCACCTGCGCCGCGTGCCGGTGGACGGGGTCAAGATCGATCGCAGCTTCGTGATCGACATGCAGCGCGATCCCGATGACCTGGCATTGACCTCGGCCATTATCGCAATGGCGCACTCGCTGGGCATTACGGTAGTGGCCGAAGGGGTGGAGCAGGAAGTCCAGTTCGACATCCTGCGCGAGCGTGGCTGCGATCTGGCCCAGGGTTATTGGCTGGGGCACCCGATGAGTGCCGACGAATTTGACCAGTTGCTGCGCGCAAGCCAGTCAGCCGAATTGCCCATCACCGGCATCTAGAACCAGCGGTCCACCGTGGTCACCAGCATCTGCACCAGGTTGCCCGACAGAAAGCCGAAGACCACGATTGAAACGGTGCCGCCAAGCCAGGCGACGAGCATCAGCGCTCCGTCGCGTTCGAGCAGTGCGAACACGAACAGCAGCAGGAGTACGCCGAAAAGGTAGTTCGTGAAGGGAATCGGCAGGGCCAGCAGCAGGCCGAGCAGGATCAGCAACAGACCGGAAAACGCGCTCGCCACCGGATGGTCGAGGACCCGCGGCATGCGCGGGCGCACCAGCCGCTCCAGGCGCTGGAGCCAAGGAGAGAGCCGGTCGCGAAAGCGGCACATGGTGCTGCGCAGCGGCCCCCTGCGCGCGACGAACCCGGGCAGCCATGGCTTGCGCATTCCCACCAGTAGTTGCGCCCCCACCAGCATCACCAACGGACCGCTGATCAGTCCTGCGGCGCCCGGCAGTGGAAGGAAAGCCGGCAGCACCGCGATGAAAAGCAGCACTCCGAACACGGTCTGGCTCAGTCCCGATACCAGGTCGCCGAGGCGCAGATGGTCGTCAGGGTCACCCTGCGCGAAACCATCCAGCACCGCTCGGGTGCTGGGTGGCGGCGTGGCGTCGTCGCTTGCGCTTGACCTCACGTCCTCAGCCGCTGGTTTCATCGTCTTCCAGCTCCGGCAGGCGCTGCAGCAGGAGCTTGTCGATGCGCGCACCGTCGAGGTCGACGATCTCGATGCGCCAGCCAGCCCACTCCATGTGTTCGCCGACGTGCGGGATGCGCCCGAACGTGTCGATGACCATGCCGGCAATGGTGTTGTAGTCGCCTTCATCGCCGTCCGGAAGCGCGACGCCCCCGAGCAGCTCGCGCAGGTCATCGTTGGGCAGTGAACCGTCGACCAGCATCGAGCCGTCATCGCGCACCACGACCAGCGCGTCCTCGTCCGTGTTCTCGGCGGCCTGCAGTCGGCCCACCACCGCGCCCATCAGGTCGCTCAGGGTGACCAGGCCCTGGATGTCGCCGTATTCGTCGACCACCAGCGCCAGCGACTGCTGCTCCTCGCGCAGGATTTCCAGAAGCTTCATCGCGTGCGTGGACTCGGACACGAACAACGGTTCGCGCAGGCTGCGGAAGATCTCCGGCTCCTTGTCGGCAAACCGATCGATGAGCGACTTCACCTCAAGCACGCCGACTACATCCTGGTCGCTGCCGCGATACACCGGGAATCGCGAGAACTGCGATTCGCGCATGACCTCGATGTTGTCCTCGTAACTCCCCGCCTGGTCCAGCCACACCACTTTCTTACGCGGCGTCATCAGACTGTCTGCGGTGCGGTCGCCCAGGCGCAGCACCCGGTTCATCATGTTGAGCTCGTCGACATCGATGACACCCTGGGCGTGGCCCTCGGCCACCAGCATGCGGATCTCGTCTTCGGTAATCGTCCCCACCTGGTCCTTGCCCAGTCCCAGCAAACGCAGCACCAGGCGCGTCGTCATTGCCAGCAGCGAGACGATGGGAGCGGCGGCGCGGGCCAGCCAGCTCATTGGCAGCGCCACGATGCCGGCGATGGTTTCCGAACGGGAGATTGCCAGCCGCTTGGGTACCAGCTCGCCAAAAATCAGCGTCATGAAGGTGATGAGGGTAACGGCGAAACCCACGCCAATGGTTTCGGCGTACTCGCCGGTGGCCGGGATGGTGACGCGCAGCCAGCTGGCGATCCCCTGGCCGATTGCCTCGCCACCGAAGAATCCGGTCAGGACACCGATCAGCGTGATGCCGATCTGGACCGTGGACAGGAAGTTATCGGGCTTTTCCGAGAGCGCCAGAGCGCGCTTGGCACGCAGGCTGGTCTGGGCCATCTGCCGCAGGCGGCTCTTGCGCGCGGTCATCACCGACATCTCCGACATCGCGAAGAAGCCGTTGAGCAGGATCAGGGCCAGGACCAGGAACAGCTCAAGCACGGTTCAAGTCCCGCCCACACAAACGCGAAAGAGTCATGCGGGGAAGCCGCAGGAGGCAGAGCTTGGCCGGGGGAGGGTCGTCGTCGTCCATAAGTTGCGCCCTGAGGCGCGGCGGCAGTCTAGCAAAAGTGCCGTCATCGCTGCCGAGAGAGCGGCCGGATGCCGCCCCTCACGCGAGCCGGGGATGCTGCGCTACGGCGACGCTAGGGCCGGTCGCCTTCCGCGCAGAGGGCGCGCTCCATGTTGTCACCAAGCCCGCCGATTTCCAGCACCAGCCGGTCCACCTCGGACGCCGTGAGGCCCTCGTAGGGGCGGTTCTCGCACAGCTGCAGGTACGGAACGCCGTCGAGGTCGCCCACGGCCAGGTAGCCCACGCTGCTCTGCCAGTTGAAGGCCAGCGCGCGATGCGCGTCCACGCCGGTAATCGGTGCGATGACCGTACTGACGCGCAGGTAGCCGCGCTCGTCGTCATCGTCCAGTTCGGACAGGAAGATGGCCTGGTGGCGGTTGCCCTTGTCGAGAGAGAGCTCCACGCAGGCGACGTAGGGCTCCTGCATGGTCAACCGGTATCCGGACTTGTTCAGATGACTGCGAACCTGCTCGAAATTCTGCATCTCGTACTCCTGCTTGAGAGGGTTATGCTAAACGCAGATGGTCGCCAAGTCTCTCGCCCAGCGCATCCTCTCCGAAGTCCGCGCAATCCCACGCGGTGAGGTGGCCGGCTATGGCGACATAGCAGCACGTGCGGGGCTACCCGGACGCGCGCGTCTTACCGCGCGCGTGCTGAGCGAGAACACCGACCCCGCGCTGCCCTGGCACCGCGTGCTCCGGGCCGACGGCCGCATCGCCTTTCCACTGGACTCGTCGTCTTACCACGAACAATGCCAGCGGCTGCGTTGCGAGGGCCTCGCCGTGATCGCCGGGCGCGTGCGCGCCGCCAGCGCCGTGACCTCGATCGACGAGCAGTTTTGGGGCCCTGCGAAGCGGGGCGCGCCGGCTGCCTGATCAGCTGTCGCGGGTACGCATCCATGCGGCGATGCTGAGGCGCGGGCGCCGTGCCGGTAACACCTCATGTTCGATCTCGCTGCGGAAGCACACGCCGGTGCCCAGGTCCGGCAGGATATCCACGGGCCCGGACGAAAGGTGCAGGCGCAGTGCGCCGCCATGGTCTGGATGCCAGTCAGGATTGAGGTAGCTCACCAGCGACAGCACGCGCGATTGCGACCCGGGGAAGCGATCGCGGTGCCGCAGGTAATGGGCGTCGGGCTGGAAGCACGCGTAGTGGGCTTCGACTTCATCCACGCCCAGCACCAGCAATCGATTCAAGCGGATGCGGAGGGCATCGAGCATCTGCAGGTAGGCAAGCGCGGGTTCGGCGCAGCGCGGATCGTCCAGCCAGATGATGGCATCGCCACGGATATCGTCACGACGCTGTTGACCAGATCCCCGTCCCACCTGCGCGCCGCGCATCGCGCCGCACGACTGCAGCCGCTGCAGCTCATCCCTCAATTGGAGGCCGTGCTGATCGTCCGGGAACCCGGTGAGCCTGCAGGCGCCGTGCTCGTGCAGCGCATCGGCCACGGCACCTGGATCGCTTGCCGTGACCTGGGGTATAGGGCGCATGTCGCTATCATAGAGCGGCAATCACTACAGGGCTGAACATGTTTTCGAAGATCCCGCCGGTTACCAGGGCGCTGCTGATCGCCAATGTCGTCGTGTTCCTGCTGCAGCAGGTCGTGGGTTCCTTCGCCATGGCCGAGTTCATGCTGTGGCCGATAGGCGGCGGCGAGTACAACCCGGCGTCCAATGCGCCCAGCTTCATGCCGTGGCAATTGCTGACGTATGGCTTCATGCACGGAAGTTTTTCCCACCTGCTGTTCAACATGCTTGCGTTGTTCATGTTCGGTGCGCCACTCGAGCAGACCTGGGGCAACCGCCGCTTCCTGACCTATTTCCTGGTTTGCGTAGCCGGGGCCGGGGTCCTGCAGCTGGTCGTAGGCTGGTGGGTGACATCGAACGGCGGCGGGGCGTATCCCACCCTCGGCGCATCAGGCGGCGTGTTCGGCATCCTGCTGGCCTACGGCATGTTGTTTCCGAACCAGCGGGTGATGCTGCTGTTTCCCCCCATTCCGATGAAGGCGCGCACGCTGGTGATCCTCTACGGCGTGGCCGAACTTTTCCTCGGCGTCAGCGGACTGCAGCCTGGCGTCGCCCATTTCGCCCACCTGGGCGGAATGTTGTTCGGCTGGCTGTTGATCCGGTACTGGCGCGGGGAGCCGCCCTTCGGCGGGCCCAAGCCACCGAAGCGGCCGAACCTGCGCAGCGTGTAACGGGCAGCGTCGCCTGATTGGTTACAGCGACGCCTCGCAAAGAGGCGCCGCGCACACGCCAACCCGAGCGGGCAATCGAGCCCGCCAACGGCCAGCCCGGACTCAGCGCCAGATGCGGATTTCGTCGGTCTCGGCACGATGCATTGGCTGGCCGGGCTTGCACTCGAACGCGGCGCCGAATGCGGGGTGGTTGGCCAATGGACCATTGGTCCGCCACTGTCCAGGCGCGTGGACGTTGGTCACCGCGCGCTGCGCCGCTTCGGCAGGCGACAGCTGCTGCGCCCACAGCTCCGCCCAAGCCCGGAACAGGGCCTGCTTCGCGCCCGGGTTGGGTTCCGGATTGGCTGCGCTGAAGGCATCCCAGGCCAGCTCCACCCCGGCCAGGTCGGCCATGTTTTCGTTGCGGGTCAGCGTTCCGTCGACGTTGGTACCGGTCAGCGCGGGGTAGGAATAGCCCGCGTACTGCAGCGCCATGCGCGAGCCGATCTGGTTCCAGCCAGCGGCGTCGGCCGGGGTCCACCAGTCGCGCACTTCGCCCTTGGCATCCACGTTGCGACCGACACTGTCGAATCCGCGGCTCAGCTCATGGCCAACCAGCGCGCCATAGGAGCCAAACATCGCCGAGTCGCCGCGGTTGTAGTCGAACACCGGCGCCTGCAGCACCGCCGCGGTGACGATCAGCCGGTTGTGGGCGATATCGTAGGTCAGGGCCGGCTCCTGCGGCAGGACGTCCCAGCGTCGCTCCGCGTTGCCCTTGCCGATGCGCTTCATCTCCTGGGCGTGGCGCCAGGTCGATGCAATCAGGATGTTGCCGCCAAAGCTGCCGCGGCCCATGGGTTGCACGCTGTAGTCGAGATCGCGTCGCGGCGTGCCCACCTCGATCTTCAATGCGGCCAGCTTCGCCTTGGCTTCGGTCCTGGCTTCCAGGCTCATCCAGGTATTGCGATCGATGCCGCGACCCAGTGCGTCGCGAACCTGCCCGGCAATGGCTATGGCCCGGTCCTTGCTGACCATCGGCAGATAGTTGGCGGCGTACTCGCGGCCCAGCATCGGGCCTGCGGCGGTGTTGATGGCCTCCAGGGTCTGCTGCCAGCGTGGCGCGGGCGCCGCTTCGCCACGCAGCACGCGGCCGCGGAATTCGAATTCGGCGTCGCGGAACGACTTGGCCAGGTACGGCGCCATCGCATCGCCAACCTGCCAGCGCAGGTAGGTCTTCCACTGGGCCGGCTTGATCGTGCCGACCAGCGCGTCCAACTGCTGGAACAGAGCCGGATTGGCCATCGACACCATGTCGTCGCTGACGCCCTGCACCTTGAGGAACGCGTCCAGCTGCAGGTTCTTGTACAGCGGGCCCAGAGTGTCGGTGTCGACTGGCCCGTAATTCGAAACCGGATCGCGCAGCTGAAGCAGCGGTCGCGAGGCCTGGGCAATCCTGGTCTCGATATCGATCACCGACTGGGTCTCGGCCTCGAGCGATTTGGCGGGCGTGCCGGTCAGGGTCAGGATCTGCCTGACATAGGCACGGTACAGGCCCAGCAACTCCACGGTCTCGGCATCGGTGCGTGTGTAATACGCAGGATCGCCCAGGCCGATCCCGCCCTGCATGAAGTAGCCCACGTGGCGGTCCAGTGACCGCAGGTCGACATCAGGGCCGAAGTTGAACAGCACCGGGATACCCACCTGGTGCAGCGCGGCGATTGCCGGCGCGACGTCCTTGGTGCGCTTCATGCCGTTGATGCGGTCCAGCAGCGGGGCGATGGCGTTGGCACCGTCACGGTCCAGCGCCGCCTCGTCCAAGCCGCTGGCCCAGAAGTCGCCAAGCAGCTTCTGCACTTTTCCTTCTGGCGCCTGCATTGCCGTGTCCAGCAAATCACGCTGCTGCTTCAGGCTGAGCTCGCGCAACTGCCCAAGCGCCGTGATCGACGTCGAGCCAGGTGGAAGCGGGTTGACGGCAAGCCAGGAAAGATTCGCGGTGCCGTAGAAGTCGCTGCACTCGGCGCTGACCACCGGTGCCGGCGCGGCTTTCTTTTTCTTGCGCTGCGCATCGGCATTGCCGCTGGCCAGGGCCACC
>JBBSVH010000121.1:0-7666 GCA_038233685.1 Lysobacterales bacterium
AGATCAACGAGAGTTCGTTGACCAGCGCGATGTTGACGTCGCGCTGGGTATTTTCGATCACCTTCGCCGCTTCGGCGACGCGCATGCTCGACGCCTTGTGGGTGCCGGCCAAAATTATCGATCGGTACAGTGAGTCGACGAAATCGGCGGCGTGCGGGTTCGAGCCGGAAGTGACCTTCATGATGGTTTCCAGCCGATGCTCCTTGTCACCCGGGTTGATGCGCTCGGGGCTGTAACCTGCGTGGAAGTCACGGTTGAAGACCAGACCCGACTCGCTTTCGATGATCGGAACACAGATTTCCTCGGTGGCGCCGGGGTACACGGTGGACTCGAAGATAGCCACGCCCCCTTTGGATATTGCGCGGCCAACGGTTCTGCTGGCCGTCTCCAGGGGGCGCAGGTCCGGACGCTTGTATTCATCGATGGGGGTGGGGACGGTAACGATGAACACGTTGCAACGGGCGAGATCGGTGGAGTCCGAAGTGAATTCGAGATGCTCGGCCTCGTGCAAGTCTTCTTTTGTCAATTCCATCGTCCGGTCGTGCTTGCCTTCCAGTTCCGCTACCCGGGCAACGTCGATGTCGAAGCCCAGCGTTGGATAGCGCTTGCCAAAAGCGGCGGCGAGCGGGAGGCCCACGTAACCCAGGCCAATGACGGCAATGCGGATGTGCTCGGGTACAGGAAGTAGCTCGGTCATTGGTGCAGTCGCTCCGTTATTTGTTTTGTGGGGCCCGAGCGGTGCCCGAGGGGATGAAAACCACCCACCCGCTAAGACGTCAGGTGGCTTGGATTCAGGACATGGCGTGTGCACCGGAGCGTGATGCAAGGGGGGCTGACCTCATTGCGCCCGGTTTCACGTAACTAGCAACGAGCAACCAACGCAAGCGTGTGAGCTTGTGCTTATGCCTGTTGCTCCGACCGGTCGGGGAGAACCTTTTTTCATGAACATCCTGCTCTGCGGTGGCGCGGGTTATATCGGCGGGCATACCGCGATCGAACTTGCCTCGCGCGGCCACGAAGTCGTGATCGCCGACAATCTTTGCAACAGCTCGCCGCGCGCGCTGGCAAGGTTGGCCGAGGTCGCCGGTGCGCCCTTCGCTTTCCACAATGTCGACATGCGCGACGCTGCTGGACTCGACGGGATATTCAATGCGCGCCGTATCGATGTGGTCATGCACTTCGCCGCGTTGAAAGCGGTGGGTGATTCCTGTGAGCGACCTCTCGACTACTTCGACAACAACGTCAGCGGCACTATCACTCTGCTGCAGGCGATGAAACGGGCGGGTGTCGGTCGCCTGGTATTCAGTTCTTCAGCAACGGTCTACGGGGATCCGGAAAAGGTGCCGGTCACCGAGGATGCTCGCTTGCAGGTGACCAACCCCTATGGTCGGACCAAGCTGGTTATGGAGCAGTTGATCGAGGACTTGTGCCGCCACGATCTGCTTTTCCGTGCGGCAAACCTGCGCTACTTCAATCCGGTTGGCGCGCACGCGTCGGGCCTCATTGGCGAGGATCCGACCGGCGCGCCCAACAACCTGATGCCGTACATCTGCCAGGTCGCAGTGGGCCGACGCGAACACCTTCAAGTGTTTGGCGACGACTACCCTACGGTCGATGGCACGGGGGTTCGGGACTACATCCACGTGGTCGACCTGGCGCGCGCGCATGCCGATGCCATGGATTATCTGGTCCGTGAGGACCGCAGCCTGACCGTGAACCTGGGCACTGGGCGCGGGGTCAGCGTCCTGCAGTTGCTGCACGCCTTCGAACAGGCTTCGGGGCGCGAGATTCCGTATCGCCTGGTCGAGCGGCGCCCCGGCGACGTGGCGGAAGTCTTCGCAGACGCGTCGATGGCCGCGCGGCTCATGGGCTGGAAAGCACAGCTCGACGTGGACGCCATGTGCCGCGATGCCTGGCGCTGGCAATCCATGAACCCTCGGGGTTACGAAGTGGCCTGACCGCCCAGTAGCGCCTGGATGACCGCGCCCGGCCGTTTCATCCATGCAAAATGATCGGCGCGGACGCCAAGCGTGCTGGCGTCGATCACGGTAACTCGTGAAGCGGACTTCGGCATCTTGTCCAGGAGCGCCTGTAACGACGGCCGTGGCGCGTACCAGTCATCGCCTAACAGCACCGCGTCCACCTCCACGGTGACATCGCCCAGCGCGAGCTCAAGGTCCGCTTCCAGGCCTGCAGCTGCATAGCGATTGCTGAGGCCGATGCTTGCCCAATCGCGCATCAGCGTGCGCGCTTCGTTGCCGGCGAAGCCGAACCTGCGACCGCGCAGCAGGCCGCGGCGATCTGCCAGCCAGGGAACGAACTGGAAGGCTAGCGGAAACAGGAAACGTTGCGGTGCCGGGAAGTGCCGCCAATACGGCGAGCCGCTGGCCACCAGCCACAGCTTCCGGGACGAGCCCGCGTGCAGCGCCAGGTGCAGGGCCGCAAACTGGGCGCCGATGCTGTGGCCGCCGATGATGGTGGACGGGGCAGGGCAGTACGCGTCCACGGCGTTTTGGCTCGCGGGCAGGTCGTGCCGCAGGATCTCGGCATAACCCCAGTCGTTCTTGCGGCTGGCGCGCAGGTTGCTGCTGCCGATGCCGCGCCATTCGTGCAGGAACGTGGCGAAGCCCCCCGCCGCCAGCTGGTCTGCAAGCGGCTGGTAGTGCCTGGCCGAGACTCCAAGGGCAGGCAGCCAGAGCAGGCGCGAGTGTGGTTGTCGGGGCAGCGTCGACAACAGTTCGAATCGGTGTCCGTCTGCGGTCTCGACCGGAATCACGCGGCGCGCGATGCTCATCGCGTGGGCGCAGCGCCAAAGTGATCCAGCACGAAGACGGCTCCACGCCCGGGCCGGTAGCCCAGCACCAGCGCACGATGCACGTAGTCCGTGGCCGCGCGGCATGCCTCGAGCATGGTCTGGCCTCGACACAGGTTGGCCGCCACGGCCGAGGCCAGGCTGCAGCCGGTTCCGTGCGCTTGGAGCTGCAGGCGGTCATGCCTTAATTCTGTGGTGCCGTGTGCATCGGCGAACACGTCGACCATCGGGCCGTCACCGCCCAGGTGGCCGCCCTTGAGCAGCACGGCGCGTGCGCCCATGGCCAGCAGTTCCTCTGCGGCGATGTGCATGGCCGCGGAGTCGGCAATCGTGTGGCCGAGCAACAGCTCCGCTTCGGGAAGGTTTGGGGTAACGACCGTTGCCAGCGCCAGCAAGTGCGCTCGCATCGCGTCCAACGCGCTGTCAGCCAGCAGCCTGGCGCCGCTGGTAGCCACCATCACCGGGTCCAGCACCACGTGTTCAGGCCGATGGCGCTGCAGCCCGTTGACCACTGCGCGTATCACTTCGTCGTTGGCCAGCATCCCCAGCTTGACCGCACCAATCTCGAAATCCTCGAAGCATGCGTCGATCTGCGCCTGCAGGAACTCGACCGGAGGCACATGCACAGCGGTCACCCCGCGCGTGTGCTGGGCGGTCAGGGCCGCGATTGAAGACAGACCATGCACGCCATGTGCGGCCAACGTCTTGAGGTCGGCCTGGATGCCGGCGCCGCCGCCGGAGTCGGAGCCGGCGATGGTAAGGGCGCACTTCGGCAAGGTCGCAATCATCATCATTGCCCCAGGTTTCTCGCTGAGAAATGAAAAGCCATGTGTGAGCGACGTGAGTCGCGATTAAAAACTACCGTTGAAGTCTCGCGACTTACGTCGCTCCCACAGGTGTAATGCACTGCGTGATGCCGCCGTGGTCAAGGCCGGCGTGGCGCAGCTCACGTGGGTCAAAGCACCTCGGACGCGTAGTCGGCCAAACGCGAGCGCTCGCCGCGACGCAGGGTGATGTGCGCGCTGTGCGCCCAGCCCTTGAAGCGGTCCACGGCATAGGTCAGGCCGGAGGTGGTCTCGGTGAGGTAGGGCGTGTCGATCTGCTCCACGTTGCCCAGGCACACGATCTTGGTGCCGGGACCGGCGCGGGTGATCAGCGTCTTCATCTGCTTGGGCGTCAGATTCTGGGCCTCGTCCAGGATGAGGTAGCGCGACAGGAACGTGCGCCCGCGCATAAAGTTCATCGAGCGGATCTTGATCCGCGACGCCAGCAGATCGTTGGTCGCCGCACGCCCCCACGCGCCGCCTTCCTGGTTGTGGGTCAGCACTTCCAGGTTGTCGGTCAGTGCGCCCATCCACGGCGTCATCTTCTCTTCCTCGGTGCCCGGCAGGAAGCCGATGTCCTCGCCGACACTCACCGTGGCGCGGGTCATGATGATCTCGCGGTAGCGCTGCTGGTCCATGGTCTGGGCCAGGCCCGCTGCCAGAGCCAACAGTGTCTTGCCGGTGCCCGCGGTGCCCAGCAGGCTGACGAAATCGATCTCCGGATCCATCAGCGCATTCAGCGCGAAGTTCTGCTCGCGGTTGCGCGCCAGGATCCCCCACACCGCGTGCTGGCTGCTGCGGTAGTCGTCGGCCAGCGCCAAGGTGGCCTTGCCGTCGTCGCCCACCTTGGCCACGCGGAATTCCACTTCGTCCTCGCCCGGCAGGTACAGGAACTGGTTCGGGTGCCACTCCTCGTCCTCGGTGCGCATCACTTCATAGCTGGTGCGTCCGGCCTTGTCGCTCCACGAGCGCAGGTCCTTCTCGTGCCGGTCCCAGAAGTCGGATGACAGCTCGGTGGCGCCGGTGTACAGCAGGCTGAAATCGTCCAGCGCCTTGTCGTTTTCGTAATCTGCCGACACCAGGCCGCTGATCGAGGCCTTGATCCGCAGATTGATGTCCTTGGACACCAGGATCACCGGCGTGTCCGGATTGACTTCCTTCAGCTCCAGAACCGCGGCCAGGATCTTGTTGTCCGGCGCTACGGTGCCAAACGTGCGCCCCGGCTCGATCGGACGGGTCTGGAAATACAGGCGACCCATCTCGCTGCGGTTCTTCAGTTGCAGGCCCTGCGGATGGCTCAGGGGAATGCCCTGCTCGATATGCTCGGCGCCGGCGCCCTCGATCAGTTCGTTGAGGAAACGGCTCACCTGGCGCGCATTGCGGCTGACCTCGGTCATGCCCTTCTTGGCGTTGTCCAGCTCTTCGATCACCTGCATCGGCAGGAAGACGTCGTGCTCCTCGAACTTGAACAGCGCGGTCGGGTCGTGCATCAGCACGTTGGTGTCCAGCACATAGATGCGCTTGCTACGGGTCATTCAGTCAACCTCGTTGGTATGGGACAAGCATGGGACACGGTGGAACAGGCTGCGCGCCGTGAGTGGAACACGCAGTGACGAGCCGCCACGACCGCCCGGAGCGGATGGCGGAAAACTGGAAGAAAGGCGATCGGTCACTAGGCTTGTGCGACCTGCAGCGCCTGCAGTACGGCCTGTGCATGGCCAGGTACTTTCACTCCGCGCCATTCCTGGGCGATGCGGCCGTCAGGAGAGATCAGGAAGGTACTGCGCTCGATCCCCAAAACCTTGCGTCCATACATGTTCTTTTCCTTGATCACTCCGAAGGCCTGGCAGAGCGCTTCGTCGCTGTCGCTGACCAGCGGGAATTGGAAGCCCTGTTTCGCGCAGAAGTTGTCGTGCGACTTAATTGAGTCGCGCGACACGCCCATCACGCTCGCGCCGACTTCCTGGAACTCCGGCAGCAGTGCGTTGAAGTCGATGCCTTCGGTGGTGCAGCCCGGCGTGCTGTCTTTCGGGTAGAAATACAGCACAACCCAGTGGCCGGCGTGGCCGGCGAGGGTAGTGCTGTCGCCACCCGAAAGGGCCAGCGGCAGCTTCAGCGTGGCCTTGGCCAATGCGGCCCTGGCCTTGCCACCTCCCTTGCGAAGCCCCGCAGAGACTTCCTTCGGGCGCAGGGGAGAATCGAGGGGGGGTGCTGTGGCCCTGGTCGTGCCGGTCATGGTCATCGGTTCAGAACTTCATCGGGTCCATGATCGCGTCCAGATTCAAGTGGTCGCAGAACTCAAGGAAATCATCGCGCAGCGCGGCGATATGCATGTTGGCCGGGATGCCGATGGTGACCTGGGCCGAGAACATTTCCGCCCCGGTCTGCATCGCACGGTAGCGGGTGCTTTGCAGGCTTTCGATGGTGATCCCCTGGCGGTCGAAGAAATCGGCCAGCTGGAACAGGATGCCCGGCTTGTCGGCAGCCACTACTTCCACGATATACGGCAGCAGGTTTGACTGCATCGCCTTGGGACCGGTGCGATACCAGACCAGCTTCATCGACTCCTCGCGCTCCAAGCGGGTCAACATGGCCTCCAGCTTGGCCACCGCATCCCAGGATCCAGTGGCCAGCGCGGTGACGGAGACGTCGCGCCCCACGGTGGACAGCCGGGCGTCCACCAGATTGCAGCCGCTATCGGCAATGCGCCGGGTCACCGAAAGCAGGGGCGACTCGGGATGCGTCGTGTAGGCGTTGATCAGCAGGTGGTTCTCGTTCGGCGACGGCCGAGCGGTTGTATCGGTCTGGGGAGCTTCCGGCATCAGAGGGGTCTGTACTTCGCTGTTGAGGTGGATGCGCCATGATGGCGGGCGGCTATGGCAAGGGAGAGTGAGGCTGCGCTTGCCGGTTGGCAATCACTTGCCGCCGTTGCTTTCCGAACCGACGTCCCAACCCGTCTCATGATGTCTGAAGACCCTCATGCTGAATGGCAAGAGCGCAGCCACCCGCGCGCAGGAGCCAGCATACTTGCCCGTGGTTTCACGCCGCAAGTAACATCGCACCCTGCGCGGATTTCCGCCCATCCCCCATCAACAGGTAGCCACTTGGCCATTTCCGGCAGCATCACCGCACTTGCCACACCGTTCCATGGCGACGGGTCGCTCGACCTTGACGCCTGGCGGCGACTGCTGGTCCAGCAGCTCGAAGGCGGCACCCAGGGTGTCGTGGTGGCAGGCTCCACGGGCGAAGCGGCCGCGTTGTCCGACGAGGAATTTGATCGCCTGTTGGCCATCGCAGTGGAAATGGTGGGCGGGCGGATGACCGTGCTCGCCGGAACCGGTCAAATGAACACAATCAAGACCATTACCCAGACCCGACGTGGGGCCGCTGCGGGGGCCCAGTTGGCGCTGGTGGTAACGCCGCCCTACGTGCGCCCCACCCAGGCCGGGCTGATCCAGCACGACCGGGCCGTGGCGGACGATGGGGCGCTTCCCGTGGTGCTCTACAACGTGCCTGGCCGCACCGGCTGCGACCTGCTGCCGGAGACCGTGGCCCAGCTGGTCGACCACCCCAACATCGTCGGTATCAAGGAGGCGGTGAACGATCCGCAGCGCATGACCGCGCTGCTGGCGCTCCGTACCGAGAAATTCGCCATTCTCAGTGGCGACGACCCCACGGCATGCCGTGCGCTGCTGGCAGGCGCCGACGGTTTGATTTCGGTCGGATCCAATGCCCTGCCGCGTGCCTTCCGCAGACTGTGCGACCTTGCGCGCGGATGTAATCGCGCCGAAGCCGAGGCCTGGGACGGGCGCATGCAGGCGTGTTACTCTTTCCTCGGCGCCGAGCCCAATCCGATCCCGGTCAAGGCGCTGCTGCAGCGCTTGGGCTACGGTAGCGCCCTGCGCCTGCCGCTGTTGCCGCTGTCCACTGCTAACGGGCCCCAGGCCGACCTGATGGCCGAGGCGGTGCGGGCACTCGAAGAACAATGCAGCCGCGATCCGCTCGCGGCCTGATGCCAACCCTTTTTCCA
>JBBSVH010000122.1:0-7605 GCA_038233685.1 Lysobacterales bacterium
CAGCGCGGCATCGGCCATGCCCGACTGGATCAGTCGCGCGGCCTGGGCGAAGACCTTGGCGCTGGACGAACACGCAGTGGCGACGGTGATGCATGGGCCGCGCAGGCCGGTGGCGTGCTGCACGAAGTCGCCCAGCGAATGCGGCGTGTGCACGATCGGACGGTCGAGGTCTTCGGGAAAACGCCGCGCATCCTCCGCGCCGACCAGGCGCGTGTACGCCTCCTCGCTGGCACCGATACTCGCCGTGGAGGTGCCCATGACTACCGCGATCCTATCGGCGCCGTGGGCGGCGATAGCCTCGTCGACCGCGGCAAGCAGGCCGTCCTGCTGCAGCGCCATCCAGGCCAGACGGTTGTTGCGGCACTCCCATCGGGCCCATTGCGCCGGCAGGGGAGTGTCTTCGAGGCCGTCGACGCGACCGATCCAGCAGTCCAGAGGATCGGGACCGAAGTCGTTGCGACGCAGGCCGCTGCGTTCGTCACGCAATGCGCAGGACAGCGCATCGCGGCCGCGCCCCACTGCGGTAGTGGCGGTGTACGCGCGTATGGCGAGCGGAGGCATGGGTGGCAGCGGCAGCGAAGAAGGCACGCAGTTTCCAGGATTGCAGACACGCGGAGTATATCCAGCGGCCGTCACGCCCGAATCAGGGTTCGCGGCGCAACCGCGGCGATCCAGCACGAGGTTCATCGATGTGAGCATCGAAATGCCGGGCAGTGGGGTCCGCGCGCATGTGCGAAAACATCGATTGACGACAACATCGCGGGTTTCGCGGGAAGTCGCTTTCCGCCACAATCGACGCCCTCCCCACGCAGGACGCGTCCCGCGCAGATGCACGCCTACGTCTACAAGAGCCAGCGCAAGGACGACACCTTCGTCTATCTGGCCGCACGCGACGATTTCGAGCGCATTCCCGAGCCGCTGCGTGCGCAGCTGGGCGGTTTGCAGTTCGTGCTCGACGTGGCCTTGACGGCGGAACGCAAGCTCGCCCGGGGCAACGAGGACGCCGTGCGCGAGAATCTTGCGGTGCACGGCTTCCACATCCAGTTTCCGCCAGCGCTGGTGGCGCCGCTGGTGGCGCCGCGCGACAGCGATGGCTGATCGCCGTCCGACCGCCAGGGCAGCGGCGGCGCTGGGCCTGGGAGTGGGATTGGCTGCGCTGACCGGCTTCGGTGGCCTCATTGCTGCACTCTGCACCGTACTGGCCCAGCCGCTGCTGGCGCTGGCGGTGTCCTGGTGGCGCGGCACGCGCCCGTCCTCGGCATCCCTGTCGGCATCGCTCCCCGACGCGCTGGCGCTGCTGTTGCTGTGGGCGGCGGGCTTTGCTGTCGCCGCGATCGCGCTGGCGTGGCCGCTGGCGGCCCTGCTGCAGTCGGGCAGCCTGCCGGCTGCGTTGGCCGTCAGCGCTGTCGTGGGCCTGCTGCTGATCGCGCTTTGGCGGACCTGGCCGATGTGGCATGCACTCGAACGCGACGGCGGATCGCTGGCCACGCACTGGGCAGCGCTGGCCGAGCGCGAGACCCACGGTTGGCAGGGTCTGGGCGTGGCTGCCCTGGTGGCGCTGGCCATCGGCGTTGCCGCTGCACAGGCGTGGCCGGGCCTCTTGCCGGGCAGCTCGCGCTGGTGGTGTGCAGCCGTGTATGCGGTGCTCTTGCCGGTGCTGCACTGGGCGCTGCAGCGCATCCCGCGCGATGCCCCGGCCCGGCAGCAGATTCCGGTGATCAGCGCGTCCCCGGCCAGGGAAACGAATGCCGAGGAGCCTGCGCCAGCCGCCGACGGTGACCTCGACGCCGCGCTGTTCGAAGCCACCCGCGCCGGCCGCGTGGATCGCGCGCTGCAGCTGCTCGACGCCGGCGCCAACCCGAAAGCTGCGCCGGATCCTGCACAGCGCGACCAGCGCAGCCTGGCGACGCTGGCCGCCGTGCTGCCCGACCTGCGCCTGCTGCGCGCGCTGATCGCGCACGGGATCGACCTCAACCACGCCCACGCCGGGATGACTCCGCTGCTGGCCGCCACCCGCGACAGCTGGCATGGACGACCGGACTCGGTGACGACGCTGCTGGCCAATGGCGCCGACCCGCGGGCCACTGACGCCGACGGCAACACGCCCCTGCACCACGCCGCGCGCAGCTCCGATCCGGGGGTTGCGGCGCTGCTGCGCGATGCCGCCGCCGAGGTCGATGCGCTGAACCACGAGGGCGTGACTCCGCTGGGCATCGCCTGCATGGCCGGCAACTGGCGCCTGGCCAAGTTCCTGCTCGAGCGGGGCGCCAAGCCGCTGCCCGCCGATGGCCAGCCGGTGTTGCTGGCCGCAGCGGCCACCGAGGAAGACGACCCGGTGGGCGTGCAGCTGCTGCTCAAGCACAAGGCCAAAATCGATGCCCGCGATGCGCTCGGCCGCACGGCGCTGCACCAGGCCGCGCTGGCCGGGCACGCCGAGATCATCGCCGCGCTGCTGGCGGCCGGGGCCGACGTGCATGCCGCCGACGCCGCGGGGCGCACGCCCTGGCTGGAAGCGGCGTGCAGCGGAAGCCTGGGAGCGGTGGGGTTGCTGGCCGCGGCCGGTGCGAAGGTCGACAGCGTCGACAGTGCGGGCCGCAATGCGTTGATCCTGGCGTGCGCGGCTGAATCGCTGCCGGTGGCGCTGGTGCGACAGCTGCTCGAACTCGGTGTGGATCCAGGCCGGGCCGACGCCGAGGGTCGGCGCGCCGTCGATATGGCCGCCGCGTCCGGACGCTGGGCGGTGGTGTCTGTGCTCGATCCGGCCTACGCGCTGCCGGCATCCGTGGCCGATACCGAGGACGAGCAGGCGCCACCGGACCGCGCTCCAATCGCCCTGGTCCGCGACGGACTGCAGGCCGGCGACTATGCCGGGCTCGAGGCCTTCGCCGCGCTGTGCAGTGGCCGTGAACTGGGACAGCTGCTGCACGATCCGGAAATCGCCGCGTCGTTGCGGCGGGTCGAATGGCTGCTGGCGCACGGCGCGCAGACCGAAAGCCGGAACCCGCAAGGCGACACGCCGGTGTACACCCAGCTGGCGCGCGGTGTGGAAGCAGGCCCGGTGCTAACACTGCTCCTGCAGCGTGGCGCCTCGCCCGCCGGCGCTGGTGGACTGGCCCGCTACCTCGCGGCCTGCGTGTCCAACGCCGGCAGGGAAAGTGCTGCGGCCGAGGCGATCGCGCTGGAGCTGCTGGAGCGCGGGGCCGACCCTTTCGCGGCCGCTCCGGGCGGCGACAGTCCACTGTCGCTTGCGGTGCGCTTGGGCTGGCCGCGGCTGCTGGAGCGGCTGCTGCAGATCGGTGTCGACCGCGAGACCCGCGACCGGCAGGGGCTTTCGCCGCTGCACCTGGCCACCGCGCTGGGTCGCGAGCCGCTGCTCAAGCGGTTGATCGCCCACGGCGCGTCTCCCAATGCACAGGCAGCCGACGGCCAAACCCCGCTGGGCGTGGCCCTGGCCAGTGGCCGCCGCGACTTGGCCGACTGGCTCGACTGGCGCGGATGGGTCTTGCCCAAGCGCGCGCTGCGGGGGTCCGATCTGCCGTCCGCGGCCATGGTCGGGGATGCCGATGCGGTGCGCCGCCTGCTCGATCTCGGCTTCCCGGTCGACGCGCCCGATGCACAGGGCTGCACGGCGCTGCTGCGGGCGGCCGGTGGGGGTCATCGTGGCACCGTGGATATGCTGATCAGCCGCGGCGCCGATCCGCAGCACGCGGCCAATACCGGCGCCACGCCGCTGTCGGCGGCGGTGAGCATGCGCCAGGCCGAAATCGTCAGCGACCTGCTCGCCTGTGGCGCGCTGATCGAGCACCGCCTGCCGGGCGGGGTTACCGTGCTGATGCTGGCCGCCGCGCTGGGTCTCCCCGACATCACCGCGCGCCTGCTGACCGCCGGCGCCCAGGTCCACGCCAGCGATTCGCAGGGACTGACGCCGCTGCACTGCGCTGCGCTGTTCGGTTTCATCGCCCGCGACAAGCCGCGCCTGGTTGCCCTGTTCGACACCCTGCTGCTGGCAGGAGCCGAAGCCGAGCAGATCGCGGCCGGCGCGGTGACGCCGTTGCTGCTGTTGCTTGGCGCGCGCGCCGAACCCGGTACCGCCTGCGACGAAGACGTGGTGCTGGCGGCGCTGGAGCGGTTGCTGGACGAAGAGGTGTCGCTGGACGTGCAGGATCCCCGCGGCTTCGGACCCCTGCACCTGGCCGCGCTGCACGGACTGGTCCACGTAGTCCAGCGCCTGTTGCGCGCCGGCGCCGACCCGGTGCTGCGCGATGCGCTCAACCGCACGCCCCGCGAAGTGGCGGTGATGCGCGGTTTCATCGACGTAGCGGCCGAATTCACCCCCGCAGTGCCCGGGGCTTCAATGGCCCGCTTCCTGCGCGAGCCGCGCTGAGGGCGGATCAGGGCAGCGGGTCGGTCCTGGGATCCTGCGCTCCCAGGTCGCTGATGTCGGCTTCGAACAGTTTTTCCAGATCCAGGCGCGCGTCGCGTGCGCTCTGCACCACGGCCGCGTCGTCGTCGTAGATCAGATGCTGTTCGCGCAGCAGGGCTTCGTCGTGATCGCGGAAGCGTGCCGCATGGTTTGACGCAACTTCGCGCGGCAGGCCAAGCTCCACCAGCACCTGCTCGCCCATCTCCAGGCTAGAGCCGAACGTCTCGCGAAATGCTTCGGCACCCAGGTCCATCAGCCGCCACGCATGCTGGCGGTTGCGCGCGCGCGACAGGATCTTCGCCTGAGGGTAGAGCCGCCGGATCAGGCGCGTGGCCTTGATGTTGGTCTCGGTGTCGTCCATGGCGATGACGAATACCTTGACGTGCTGCGCCCCGGCCGCGCGCAGCAGTTCGGGCCGGGTCGGGTCGCCGAAGTAGATCAGGCTGCCGAAGCGGCGCAGGTCGTCGACCTGTTCGGGACTGTGTTCCAGGGCCACGAACGCGATGCGCTGCGCGGTCAGCAGCCGCGCCACGATCTGGCCGAAGCGGCCCATGCCGGCGATCAGCACCTGCGGCGGGCCGGCCTGGTCGTCAATGCGGTCGAACTCGCGTGCCGGGGCCGCCGGTTTGTCCCCGGGCAGAACGCGCGTCATTGCCAACAACAACAGCGGGGTCAGTGCCATCGACAGGCCCACGATGGCGGTGAGGCGGTCGCGCAGGACGCTGTCCAGTAGTCCGACCCGGCCGGCTTCGCTGAACACCACAAAGGCGAATTCGCCGCCCAGCCACAGCACCCCGGCCAGCATCAGCGCCGAACGTGCCTGCAGCCGGCCGGGGTGCAGGCCGACCAGGAACAGCAGCCCGAATTTCACCAGCAGCAGGACCAGCACGCCGGTGCCGATGATCTCCGGCTCGGCCATGATCCGGGCCAGGTCCATGCTCATGCCCACCGCAATGAAGAACAGGCCGAGCAGCAGGCCTTTGAACGGCTCGATCTGCGATTCGAGCTCGTGCCGGAACTCCGAATCGGAGAGCAGCACGCCGGCCAGGAACGCGCCCAGGCCCGCGCTCAGGCCCGCCAGCTGCATCAGCCAGGCGCTGCCCAGCACCACCAGCAGGGCGGTGGCGGTGAACACCTCGGGCATGCGCGTGCGCGCTACCCAGCGGAACACCTGCCGAAGCAGCAGGCGTCCGCCAAACACCAGCAGCAGGATCGATCCAATGGCCCGCAACACGGCCTGCCAGGTGAGCGTGTCGTCGGCCGCGCCCGCCAGCAGCGGGATTGCCGCCAGCAGCGGGATCGCGGCCAGGTCCTGGAACATCAGGATGGCAAAGCCGAGCCGGCCATAGTCGGTCATCAGTTCCTTGCGCTCGGACAGCAGCTGCAGGCTGACGGCGGTCGAGGACAGCGCCAGGCCCAGGCCCACGATCAACGCGGTCTTCCAGTGCAGGTCGAGCAGCAGCAGGATCCCGCCCAGCACCAACGCGCTGGCCAGCACCTGCACGCTGCCGGCGCCGAAGATCGGCTTGCGCATCACCTTCAGCCGCGACGGCGACAGCTCCAGGCCGATCACGAACAGCATCATGACCACGCCGATTTCGGACGCGCGCAGCACGCCTTCGGTGTCCTGCACCAGCGCCAGCCCCGACGGACCCAGCACCGTGCCCGCCACCAGGTAGGCCAGCACCGACCCCAGACCGAAACGCTTGAACACCGGCACCGCCAGCACCGCGGCCAGCAGGAACACCAGGGCGAGCTCGAGACCACTACCGTGCATGGGCCACCTCCGTGCGATGGATTATGCGGGCTGGTCCGACGGCGGCCGCCAGCGGCGCTGCACTGATCGCCGCTACCGCAGCCGCGGCCAGCAGTTAGACTCGGGCCTCATCGATCACAAGGAGAGTAGGGATGAAGAGTTTCTGGCTTGTTGCCGCGGCAATTGCACTGGCCCCGCTGGTGGCCACCGCCGGCAGCCCCGCCGAAGTGCGCAAGCAGATCGAGTCGAGCATGCTGGTGACCGGTGAGGTCGCGGTCACCGCTGACGGCCGGGTCGACACGATCACGCTGGACCAGCCTGAGAAGCTGCCGCCGGGGATCGTTGATTTCGTCCAGGCTCAGGTGCGGGACTGGACTTTCGAGCCCGTCCTGCGTGATGGCCGGGCGGTGCCGGCGCGCAGCCGCATGTCGGTGCGTGTAGTGGGCAGGAAGATCGACGACGACCGGGCGACCATTGCGATCCGAAATGCCGCGTTTCCCGGCCCGGCGCCTGCAGAGGGCGAATCCGTCTCCTCCAAGTCGATGCGGCCACCCAGCTATCCACCTGCCGCGGCCAGTGGAGGGGCCACGGGCACGACCTACCTGGTGCTGAAGATCGGCCGTGACGGCAAGGTGATCGACGCGGTCGTCGAACAGGTCAAC
Source organism: Lysobacterales bacterium (assembly GCA_038233685.1). Lineage (GTDB taxonomy): Bacteria > Pseudomonadota > Gammaproteobacteria > Xanthomonadales > Xanthomonadaceae > Pseudoxanthomonas_A. The sequence goes on from JBBSVH010000122.1 coordinate 6,842, forward strand.
CTGACCGTGGTGGCACGAGAGAACGACATGGTGAAGCTCCGCCAGATGTTCGCGAACGCAAGCCTGGCTGCTGCGCGCAGATGGACGTTCTCACCGCCGACCATTGGGGAAATGGCTGGGGAGGAATACTGGTCGGCCAGAGTGCCGGTCGAGTACCTGCTGGACGGGCAAAAGCCCGGCACAGCCTATGGCCGCTGGCAGAGCTACGTGCCAGGCCCGCGAAATAGCATTCCCTGGAAGGAGGATTCCGACTCAGCGGGCTTCTCGCCCGACGCGCTGGCCGGAGGTGGGGTGTACCTGGCCGGCGGTAAAAACCAGCTGCGGCTGTTGACAGCGCTCAGCGAAGGCTGAGGCAGTGCGGGCGGCCGCGCTTTTCCGGTGACTGCCTCACACAAAAAAGCCGGCCACCAAGGCCGGCTTCTTTGTGTAAGGCGCAGTATTTTCTCAGCGCCTCATCGAGGTAAAGAACTCGTCGTTGGACTTGGTGTTCTTCATCTTGTCGAGCAGGAACTCCATCGCGGCGATCTCGTCCATGGGGTGCAGCAGCTTCCTCAGGATCCAGATCTTCTGCAGCATGTCCGGCTCGATCAGCAGGTCCTCGCGGCGGGTGCCGGAGCGGTTGATGTCGATGGCCGGGTACACGCGCTTCTCGGTGATGCGACGGCTCAGCAGCACTTCACTGTTGCCGGTGCCCTTGAACTCCTCGTAGATCACCTCGTCCATCTTGCTGCCGGTCTCGACCAGCGCGGTGGCGATGATGGTGA
>JBBSVH010000123.1:0-7562 GCA_038233685.1 Lysobacterales bacterium
GGCCAGCATCGAGTGGTCGAACCTGCGCCCGGCGAAACCGTCATCCATCTGGCTGGTGTCCACGCAGCACACGTCCGCCAGAAGACCTCCCTCGATCATCTCCCGTGCCAGGACGCCGGTGTCGTGGCCGAACAGCGGAGTTTGCACGTCCCAGCCATGACCCGCGCACAAGGCCGTGCGGTAGTCGCGGATGTCCTGCAGGAACAGGTCGCCAAAGGCGATCGTGCGCACGCCTGGCCACTGCCTGGTGCAGGCCGACAGCGCGCCCGAAAACGCCGCTTCATAGTCCTCGTTGCCGCACTGGGGGTCGATCCACGCTTCGACCAGCGACAGGCGCGCCGCACGCGCCTGCGCATGCAGGATTTCGCGACGGATTCCCTGCATCGATACGCGCTGCTCGCCGCGCGTCAGCGTAGTGAGCAGCGCCACCACCTCGACCCCCGCGCTGCGCAGAACGTGAAGGGTCCAGGCCGCGTCCTTGCCGCCGCTCCACGACAACACGACTGGAGCGGTTTCCATCAAGCCACCGTCATCCGCGCCGCCGCCCGGCCTGGGGGTCAGGCCGCAGAAACGTCGCGCAGCTCCCACGCACTGCCGGCAAGCAGGCGCAGGCGATGCTTGAACACGCTGCCGGGCAATGAGGTGATGACGATGAGGTCCACATGCAGGTCGTCCTGCTGGCCGACGACGCTCGCCCCCGGGTCGGTCGCACCCATAGACGGGTCGACTTCGTCGGGCTCTTCCTGCGCCGCGCGCCAGCGCGAAAACAGCGCGTCGGTCTGCAGCGCATCCTGCAGCTGCGCCGCGAACTCCTCGGCGCCATGCGCGGTGAAGCTGAAGGCGGGGTCGCTGCCGCGAGCCTGTGCTGGCTCTTTGAGGCTGATGTAGTAGCGCGTGGCCATGCCGGATTCCCTTGTTTCGAATCCGACCAGCCTAGCCGCTCGCCGTTACTCGTGCGTTAGGAACGTGCCCTCACGAGCTCTGGAACACGTGCGGTTCGGCCGCGAAACCGACCACCACAGCGCCCTTGCCCACGTTGACCATGCCGGTCAGGCTCATCACGCTTTCGAAGACTTCGACGTTGTTGTTGGCGCAGATGTCCAGCAGTCGCTGGTAGCCGGGCAGGGCCCGCATTTCGGCCAACTCGCCGCCATAGCTGAGACACACGGTGGGTGTCAGCAGGCCCGCGATCACCCGGTTGCCTGCGAACTTGAACATCTGCTCCACCGCGTTCTCGAAACCCTTCAGCTTGGCCACCGGCTGGGTATTGCCCGCGTAGCCGTGCAGCACCGGTTTGATGTCCAGCGCAGTGCCCAGCGCCGCCCCGAGGAAACTCACGCTGCGATCGCCCTTGGGTCGCGCCCGGGCGCGCAGGTAGTACAGGTCGCGCGGGATCATGTAGCCGTGGCTGTTGGCGGCCAGGAACTCAAGCTTGGTGCGGATGTGCTGCACGTTGTCACCTGCCGCGCGCATGCGCACCGCTTCGACCGCGGTGATGCCCTGGGCGGCGAACAGCGTCTGGGTGTCGATCACGCGCAGCGCGAACGGCGAGTTGTGGCCCGCCGCCTGGCGCACCGGCTTGTAGTCGTTGAGGATGGCGAAGCTGGCCTGCATCGCGTTGTCGTAGATCGGACTGCGCGTCTTGGTGATGGTCATGCAGTAGACGTGGTCGTAGTCGATGACCAGCCGGTCCAGGAACAGGTCGCGGATCTGGTTGACCGAGAACGGAATGGTTTCCGCTTCGTGCCCGCGTTCGGCGACGTGGGCGTGCAGGAAGCTCAGCGTGGCTTCCTCGTCGCGGTGGTCGGCCAGTACCGCATCGCCGATCCGCACCGTGATCGGCAGCACCACGATGTCATTGCTCTTGATGTAGTCCTGCGGCAAATCGCAGGCCGAGTCCACCACAATTCCGATACGCATGAAGCTCCTCCCCTAAGGCACGCTCTCACTGCGCAACGTCATCCCGTTCACTGCGCAACCTGGTTTCGCACGTCGAAACCTGCCGGGAGTGTGGTTCAGATCGCGCCGGGTTGCCAACCGTTTGAAACATACGGGGGCGTGTGGAGGCGCACCGCATTCGCTTCAAAGCAGCGCTTTTGCGAGTCGCCAGCTTGTGCGCGGGGAACGCGGCCGTGCTGCTCGACCAACGCGGAACGCGGCACGCGGTCCTTCTACCTGGGCCGGTCCGGCGCGTTCAAAGGACGGAACAAGCGGCCCGGTTCAGGGCGTGTAGGCCCGCGGCAGCGCCCCTGCCGCGCGCATATAGCGGTCGCGAAGTTCGGTCTGGCGCGAGTGCATGGGGACCGCCTTGCCGTCCAGCCACAGCTGCTCGGCGAAATGGGCCACGTCCAGCGGATCGCCGCTCCACAGCACCAGATCGGCGCGCTTGCCGACCGCGATGCTGCCCAACTCCTTGTCCACGCCCAGCACCTGCGCCGGCACCAGGGTCAGCCCGGCCAGGCCGGCCTCCCACGGCAGCCCGTTGGCCACCGCGTTGCCCGCCAACTGGCGGATTTTGCGCGCGTTGTGCGAGGCATCGCCGGACTGGGCAAACGAGACCCTCACCCCGGCCGCGTGCAGCCGGCCGGCATTCTCCAGCGTGGCCCCCAGGCGGTCGAAGTCGGCCGGCAGGTTGCCCAGCGCATCGACAAACACCGGCACTTTTGCCGCGGCCAGTTCCGGCGCCAGTTTCCACGCCTCGCTGCCGCCGGCAATGGCGAGGCGGAGCTTTTCGCGTCCGGCCCAGCGCAGCAGCTGACGGATGTCGGCAGCGCGCTCCACCGCCACTACTATCCGGCCGTCGCCGGCGAGGTAGCGGGCCAGCGTGGCGCGGCCTTCGGGGGTCAGCAGCGCGTGTGGCGAATCGACCGGAACCCGCCCCCGCGCTTCAGACACCATCTGGTCCAGCAGCACCCACTGGGCCGCGCGCGACTTGCCGCTGAGCTCGATGCCGCTGCTACCCAGGCGAATGAACAGCGCCCGTGGTCCGATTGTGTCGGCGCCGCCGTCCAGGCGCACGACGCCGCCCTGTCCGGCGATGAACGAACCGCCGGTGGTTGCGCCGAGCAGGGTGAAGCCGAGTCCCTCCACGCGTGCCACCGGCACCAGCGCCGACTCGGGGTTGTAGGCCAACGTCACGTCGAACTCCGGGCGCATCGGTTGCCGGTCGCGCAGGCTTACCGCGCTGTCCGCGGTCGCCGCTTCACCGGAGACTTCCTCGATCCCGATCTCGGTGATGCCGCCGAACATCGCCGGGGTCAGCGGGCGACCGTTGGCCTCGACCACGCGCGCGCGCGCCGGGGCGGACACGCCGCGACCCACCGCGCTGATCCGGCCGCCTTGGACCAGCACATCGGTGTTGTCCAAGGTGCCCCGCGCATCAGCGGTGTGCACGGTGGCGTTGCGGATGAGCACATCCTGGGCCAGGACATGGGTTGAAAACGACAGCGCCAGCGTGACCACGGCCAGCGACCCCAACCACCGCGAATGCCGCGACCGTGCGTCGCAGAGGCTTCCACCCGCAGGCCCGGCAACAGGAGCGACGCCGGGCAAGGGACTCTTGGCGGACCCGCGCTCCCACGTCTTCAACCTCTTCACAGAGCACCTCCGGTCGCATCACCCTGGCCGAGCATGAAATCCGATTTCGGCTGGCGCGTCGGATCGGCGCGGTCGAACACGCGGGCGCCGTCGATGTACACCTGCTCGGCATGCGCATAGACGCTGAAGGGGTTCTGGTTCCACAGCACCACGTCGGCCATCTTGCCCACCTCGAGGGTGCCGGTGACCTTCTCGATGCCAAGCGACCTGGCCGCGTTGGAGGTGAGCCAGCGGATGGCGTGCTCGGGCGTGATCGGCATGCCGACGCGCCGGCCGCTGGCCATCACCTTGGCCGCTTCCTGGTTGAGGCGCTGGATGCCCTCGGACGAATCGGAATGCACGATCGCGCAGCCGTTGGCGGGCCGGTCGACCAGCAGGATGTTCTCCTGGATGCCGTCGAAGGCCTCCATCTTGAAGCCCCACCAGTCGGCCCACAGCGCGCCGCACACGCTTTCGGCGGCCAGTCGGTCGGCCAGCTTGTAGGCTTCGGCGCCGTGGTGGAACGCGGCGATCCTGAAGCCGAATTCCCTGGCCAGGTCGAGCATGATCGCCATCTCGTCGGCGCGGTAGCAGTGGATGTGGACCAGGATGTCGCCGTTGATCGCCGCGGCCAGCGTGTCCAGCTTGAGGTCGCGCTTGCCGCCGCTGTCGCCGCTGCTGTCGGTCGCATCGCCACCGCTGGCGCGCGAGAACCAGCGCTTGCGTTTGGGTGCTGGCTTCACCGTGTTCTTTTTGATGTATTCGGCCGCGTCGATGAAGGCGGCGCGGTAGCCGGCGACATTGGCCATGCGCGTGGCCGGACCACCCTTGCTGCCGTAGACGCGCTTGGGATTCTCGCCGCAGGCCATCTTCAGGCCCCACGGCGCGCCCGGGAACTTCATGGCCTGGTAGGTGGTGGCCGACACGTTCTTCAGGGTCACCCCGCGTCCGCCGACCAGATTCGCCGATCCCGGCAGGATCTGCAGTGACGTGATGCCACCGGCCAGCGCGGCGTGGAAACCCGGGTCCTGCGGCCACACCGAATGTTCGGCCCACACGTTGGCCGTGACCGGCGCCGTCGCCTCGTTGCCGTCGCTGTGCGCGTCCATGCCGGGGCTGGGATACACGCCCAGGTGGGAATGCACGTCGATCAGTCCTGGGGTCACCCATTTGCCGCGACCGTCCACGCGCAGCGCATCGGCCGGTGCCTGCAATGCGCGACCGACTGCGGCGATCTTGCCGTCCTGCAGCAGCACGTCCGCATCGTCCAGGCGCTCACCAGCGCCGGTCAGCACGGTGGCGTGCTCGATCAGCACCGGCGCCGACGCGATCGCGCGGTAGGTGCCGGGGTAGGGATCCTGGGTGAAGCGCGGGTTCGGTGTCGCCGCGATGGCGTGGGTGGACGCCAGGCCGAGCGCGGCCAGCAGGACGAGTCGCGTCCCGGATGAAATGAAGGGCATGGTGTGTTCCCGTGTGCGGTGCGACACGCTACCCCCCGCGCGAAGGCCTGCCAAGTGCGGCGCGCGCGCGGCGTGACACAATCGACCCAAAAAAACCGGAGGACGGTCATGAAGGACAAGAGCGAGATCGTCGACAACTGGCTGCCGCGCTACACGGGCGTGCCGCTGGACGAGTTCGGCGACTCCATCCTGCTGACCAACTTCAGCGGCTACCTGCACGCGTTCTCGAAGCTGACCGGCGCGCCGGTGGTGGGACTGGATCGGCCGATGCCCAGCGCGACCATCGACGGCATCAGCATGATCAACTTCGGCATGGGCAGCCCCAATGCGGCCACGATCATGGACCTGCTGTCTTCGATCATGCCCAAGGCGGTGCTGCTGCTGGGCAAGTGCGGCGGCCTGAAACGCAAGAACGAACTGGGCGACCTGGTGCTGCCGATTGCGGCGATCCGCGGCGAAGGCACCAGCAACGACTACCTGCTGCCCGAAGTGCCAGCCCTGCCGGCGTTCGCGCTGCAGCGTGCAGTCTCCACCATGATCCGCGACCTCGGCCACGACTACTGGACCGGCACCGTGTTCACCACCAACCGGCGCGTGTGGGAGCACGACGTCGAGTTCAAGGAGTACCTGCGCAAGCTGCGCTGCATGGCCATCGACATGGAGACCGCGACTATCTTTGCCGCAGGGTTCGCCAACCGCATTCCGTCCGGCGCACTGCTGCTGGTGTCCGACCAGCCGATGGTGCCCGAAGGCGTCAAGACCGAGGCGTCGGACGCGCGCATCAGCGCCGAGTTCGTGGACCGCCACATCAATATCGGCATCGAGGCGCTGAAGCTGATCCGCCGGCACGGCAAGTCGGTGCGCCACCTGCGCTTCGACGAATAGCGCTGCGTGGACCCGCTCCTGCAGCAGTGGTGCGATGGCGGACGCACGTTCGAACATGCAGGCCGATCGCTCTTCTACCGCGACGAGGGCAGCGGGCCGGTGCTGCTGTGCCTGCACGGCTATCCCACCGCGTCGTGGGACTGGCACCGGCTGTGGCCGCTGCTGGTCGGGCACTATCGGCTGATCGCGGTGGACATGCTCGGGTTCGGCTTTTCCGACAAGCCGCGTGGCCATCGCTACAGCATCGGCGAGCAGGCCACGCTGCATGAAGCCCTGCTGGCGTCGCTGCGGATCGATCGCGTGCATGTGCTGGCCCACGACTACGGCGACACCGTGGCGCAGGAACTGATGGCGCGGCACGCACGGCGTCGAGAAGGCAACGAGCCCGGCCTGCAGCTGGACAGCGTGAGCCTGCTCAACGGCGGACTGTTCCCCGAAACCCACCACGCCCGCACCATCCAGACGCTGCTGCGCTCACCGCTGGGGCCAGTGCTGGTGCGCCTGCTGGACCAGCGCGCATTCGCGCGCAGCTTCACGCCGATATTCGGCGCCGGCACGCAGCCCGACGCCTCCGAGCTTGCCCGGTTCTGGGCGCTGATCGAACACAACGGAGGACGCCTGCTGATGGGACGCCTGCTGCACTACGTCGCCGAGCGCAAACGCCATCGCGAGCGCTGGGTCGGCGCGCTGGCCGATGCCAATATGCCGCTGCAGCTGGTGATTGGCATGGATGATCCGGTGTCCGGCGCGGACATGGCCTCACGCTGGCGCGAGCTGGTGCCGCGCGGCAGGCTGGTGGAGTTGGACGGCATCGGCCATTACCCCCAATGGGAGTGCGCCCCGCGCGTCGCTGCGGCGGTGACGGAGTGGGCAAAGTGACCACCACCGGAATGGGAAGAAAAGGACATCCGGCAATGACGAAGCCCGCAGACGTGGTCGACTTCTGGCGCGACGCAGGGGCCGAAACGTGGTTCAAGCACAGCGCTGATTTCGACGCCGAGTTCAGCCGGCGCTTCAGCGGCGACCACCATGCCGCCGCACGCGGTGAGTACGAGTCCTGGCTGGAAACGGGCAACGGCGTATTGGCGCTGCAGATCCTGCTCGACCAGTTTCCGCGCAACTGCTTCCGCGACAGCGCGCACTCCTACGCCACCGACGGGCTGGCGCGGCACTATGCGCATCGCACCGTGGATGCGGGGCTGGATCAGCAGGTCGAGGCGCCGCTGCGCGTGTTCGTGTACATGCCGTTCGAGCATTCCGAATCGCTCGCCGACCAGAACCGCGCGGTGACCCTGGTCGAAGCGCTGGGCGATGCGCAGTTCACCCGCTTCGCCCACCTCCACCGCGACCTCATCCAGCGCTTTGGCCGCTTCCCGCACCGCAACCGCGCGTTGGGCCGTGAATCCACCCAGGACGAGCTGGAGTACCTGGCTAGCGGAGGATTCTCCGGCTGAGGCTACCCCGCCCCTGCTTTAGATCCGAGCTTGCTCGGATGCTCCAGGATTGAAATCAAAAACCACCGCGTTTCCGCCGTAGATCCGAGCTCGCTCGGATGCTCCAGGATTGAAATCAAAAACCATCCCGCTTCGGCCCTAGAACCGAGCGTGGTCGGATGCGCCCGGAGTGATAGCAAAAACAAAC
>JBBSVH010000124.1:0-7519 GCA_038233685.1 Lysobacterales bacterium
AGCGCCTGGTTACGCACGGCGATCCACTTACCGTTACCGCACTGGAGCTTGGCGCGGGCACCCTGCTGCTCACCGTGCTTGCACCGTTCATGCCGCTGATCTTCCCGGCGTTTGCCGGGGCCCTGCTGATCATCCCGAGCCTGCACGACGCAAGCCTGCTGCTGGTGCTGGCGCTGGCGTGCACGCTCTTCCCTTTCGCGCTCTCACTGGTGGCGCTGCGCCATCTCAGCGCCTATGGCGTGCAACTGGTGACCAACCTGGAGCCGGTCTACGCGATCCTGCTGGCTATCGTGCTGCTCAGCGAGCAGCGCGAGCTGACCCCGCTGTTCTATCTTGGGGTGGCGATCATCCTCGGTGCGGTGTTCATGCACCCGCTGCTGAGCCGCAACAAGCGCATCGAGCATCCGGAAGTGCTGGGGATTTCCGAAGCCAAGGGCGTGGTTGACTAGTCAATTACAAAGACGCGATTCCGGCCGTCGTTCTTGGCCATATACAGGGCTTCGTCGGCGCGCTTCACAAGGCTCGCAACGTCATCGGTGCGTGGGCGCCACTGCGCAATGCCGATACTGACGGTGACCGGAATTCCCACGGGCAGCACGGATACCCCTTGACGGAGGAACTCGCATTGCAGAATGGCCTGCTGCAGTTCCGCTCCCGGAAACAGCATCACGAACTCTTCGCCGCCGTGGCGAGCGGCCGTGCCGCCGCCCGAAAACTGCGCCTTCAACACGTTCGCCAATTCGACCAGGACCCGATCGCCCTCGGCATGCCCGTGCAGGTCGTTCATCAGTTTGAAGTGGTCGATGTCCAGGAGCGCCACGCAAAGCGGCAGCCCATTGGTGAGCGATTTCTGGATCGCAGTTTCAAGTGCGGCAGAGAATGCGCGACGATTGGGCAGGTCGGTCAGCGGATCGGTGCGGGTCTGCTCGGCGAGGTCCGCGTTCTGTGACTCCAACTGCTCGTGGTACACGTGCAGCTGCTCCTCGTACCAGGCCCTGTCCCGGATATGCAGATTCAAAAGTTTGTTGGCTCGTCGCAGTTCCAAAAGGTGGGTGACCTGCCGTGACAGCGCATGCAGTGCACTGCGCTGGGAATCGTCGAGCTGGCGCGGGGTGCTGTCGAACACGCACAGGGCGCCGATTGCATGCCCATCCGGGGTCACCAGCGGTGCACCGGCATAGAAGCGGATGCCGTCCTCCGCCTCCACCAGAGGATTGCCCTGGAAGCGCGCGTCGAGGGTAGCGTCAGGTACGACCATCACCCGGTGCGAGTCCAGGATCGCGTGCGCGCAGAATGACTCGTCGCGCGAAGTGGAGCCCTGGTCGATGCCAAGCTCGGCCTTGAACCACTGGCGATCCGCGTCGATAAGCGTGATCGCCCCTTGGCCGGCGTCGCAGATCGCAGCGGCAATGGCCACCAGGTCGTCGTACGCGTCCTCAAGTTCGCTGTCGAGCACGTCGTAACTTTGCAACGCCGCCAGTCGAGCGTCTTCGTCATCAGGTTTTTCCGGCTTTATCATGGAGTGCCCCCTCTGCGCCCTTCCCCGCCATTCCTGCATTTTCATCCGGGGTATTTCCCGACAATCGACTACGCGGACCCCCGACGCACCAGATGTACTGGCGTCGAATATAGCGTTAGTAGCAGTGACGGCAATCCGGACTCCAGGGCAATCACCATTCGGTGCGCTGCGGCAGCAGGCCGCGAAGCTCCATTTCGGTGAGATTGCGCCACTGCCCAGGCTTCAGCGCGCCCAGCTTGACGTTGTCGATGCGCACCCGACGCAACTGGGTCACCCGGAAATCGAATGCCGCGGCCATCAAGCGGATCTGCCGGTTGAGGCCCTGGGTCAGCACCACGCGGAAGCCGAATTTGGCCAGCCGCGAAGTGCGGCAGGGCAGCGTCTGCTTGTCGCGGATACGCACGCCTCGGGCCATTCCGCGCAGGAATTCATCGGTGATCGGCTTGTTCACCGCCACGTGGTATTCCTTTTCGTGGTGGTTCTCCGCGCGCAGGATCTCGTTCACGATATCGCCGTTGCTGGTCAGCAGGATCAGGCCTTCTGACTCCTTGTCGAGGCGGCCGATGGGGAAGATGCGCTCCTGGTGGTCGATGAAGTCGATGATGTTCCCGTCAACAGCGGACTCGGTGGTGCAGATCACACCGACCGGTTTGTTGAGCGCGATGTAGACGTGCTTGCGACCGCCAGCACGCTTCTGCCGGGCCTTCAGCCCCTGGCCGTCCACCTGCACCTCGTCGTCTTCGCCGACCGCCGCGCCCATTCCGGCAGGCAGGCCATTGACCGTAACCCGGCGCTCGGCAATCAGCTTGTCCGCCTCGCGCCGGGAGCAGAAGCCGGTCTCGGCGATGTGTTTGTTCAGGCGCGTGGTCATTTCTTGATTATCCGGCATGGGCGTCGACGAGTTGTTTTGTCATGAGCGATGAGAAGTTTGCAATGAATGCTGGGCTGGTCAACCCGAAGCAAGCGGGTGCGGACATCGCCGTTATGCCGGTATCGGTGAGCACCGGCCGGATCCCGGACACCACCTGCTCAACAGGGATATACGGGGCCACCACATCCGGCATGATCGCGGTTGCCAATGTAGATCAGAGCTTGCTCGGATGCTCCGGCTTCAACGTAAAAATGCATCCGAGCAAGCTCGGATCTACGGCGTTGGAACATCTTGACGGAACACGCTGACCGCCTCGGCGACACGCTGCGCTGCAATCAATCCGCAGGCGATCGGAAGTCGAGGTGCACAACGTCGACTCCGCAGCGGTGCGAATTTCAGCTCGCTACGTGACGGTAGCCGTCTTCCGCTATGGTCACTCGCGAGGCTTCGGCGGGCCTTTTCGATGTGGCGGCTTTGGTGCGAATGGCTTCGCCGACGGCGGACGCGGCGGACCGCTGCGGGTGCCGGCAGGCTTGAACGGACGAGACGCACCGCCGCCAGCGTCGCCCTCGCCCACCTTGTGGATGCGCAGCTGCTGTCCGGACACCCACACCTTCTTCAGGTGCATGAGAAGCTCTTTCGGCATGCCTTCGGGCAGGTCCAGCACGGTGTAGTCGTCCTGGATATCGATGCGGCCGATGAACTTGCTGTCCAGACCGGCTTCGTTGGCAATGGCGCCCACGATATTCGCCGGCTTCACCCCATGGGCGTGGCCAACCTCGATCCGGAACGACTCCATGCCGATTTCCGGCTTGTCGCGTGGCGCCGAGGGCGCACGCTCGCGGTCGGGTGCTGCACGCTCGGAGTGCGGTCGCGGCGGCTGTGGCCGCTCGGAATGCGGACGATCACCTGATGGGCGATCAAACTGCGGCCGCTCGATGCGCGACTGCTCGCGCGCAGGCGGGTCGAACTGGCGCGCCGGACGCGGTGCCGACGGGCGCTCGGCGTGCGCCGGGGCGTCACTGCGCTGCGGACGCTCGCTGCGCTCGAAAGGTGCCTTGTTGCGCGGGGTGGCGTGCTCGTTGGCGCGACCCGGTCGCACGCTGCCCTCGGGGCGTTCGAAACGCGGGGTCTCGAACGACGCCTTCGGCACGACCCGGTCCGGCGACAGCAGCAGCGGCGTATCGCCCTGCACCATATGCGCGAGCGCCGCGGCGATGTCGACCAGCGGCACGTTGTGCTCCTGCTCGTAACGCTCGACCAGTGCACGGTAGTCGCCGCCCTTGCCTTCGCCCAGGGTGTCGGTGATGCGGCCGAGGAATTTTTCCACGCGCTTGTCGTTGACCGCCTCCACGCTGGGCAGCTTCATTTATTCGATCGGCTGGCGGGTAGCACGCTCGATCGAGCGCAGCATGCCCTTCTCGCGCGGGGTCACGAACAGGATCGCCTCTCCGCTGCGGCCGGCACGGCCGGTGCGGCCGATGCGGTGCACGGAGCTTTCGGTGTCGTACGGAATGTCGTAATTCAGCACGTGGCTGATGCGCTCAACGTCGAGGCCGCGTGCGGCCACGTCGGTAGCCACCAGCACGTCCAGGCGGCCGTCCTTCAACTGCTGGATGGTCTTCTCGCGCTGCTGCTGCTGGATGTCGCCGTTGATCGCCGCGGCGGCCAGTCCGCGCGCCTGCAGCTTGCCGGCCAGCTCGTCGGTGGCGGCCTTGGTGCGGGCGAAGATGATCATCGCCTCGAAGGGTTCGGCTTCCAGGATCCTGGTCAGCGCATCCAGCTTGTGCATGCCGCTGACGAACCAGTAGCGCTGGCGGATGTTGGTCGCCGTGGTGGTCTTGGCGGTGATCGTGACCTCCTTCGGCTCCTTGAGGTAGGTCTGGGCAATGCGCCGGATGGCGGTCGGCATGGTCGCCGAGAACAACGCTACCTGGCGCGCCTCGGGGGTCTTCTTCAGCACCGTCTCGACGTCGTCGATGAAGCCCATGCGCAGCATTTCATCGGCTTCGTCCAGGACCAGCGTGGTCAACTCGGACAGGTCCAGGGTGCCGCGCTCGAGGTGGTCGATCACCCGCCCCGGCGTACCCACCACGACGTGCACGCCGCGCTTGAGCGCGGACAGCTGCGGCGCGTAGCCCTGGCCGCCGTAGATCGGCAGCACGTTGAAGCCCGGAATCTTGTTGGCGTAGCGCTGGAACGCCTCGGCTACCTGGATTGCCAGCTCACGCGTTGGCGCCAGCACCAGCGCCTGGGGCTTTTTCTGGTCGAGCTTGAGGCGGGACAGGATCGGCAGGGCGAACGCCGCGGTCTTGCCGGTACCGGTCTGGGCCTGGCCCAGCAGGTCCTTGCCGGCCAGCAGGGTGGGAATGGTGGCCGCCTGGATCGGCGATGGGGTCTCGTAGCCAATCTCGTTCACCGACGCCATCACGGGCGCGGACAGGCCGAGATCGGCAAAAAGCACTGGCGTGCTGGCTTCGTTTGACATGGCGGGGACTCCAGGCGCCGCAGGTTGGGACGGGCGCAGGTCTCCATTGTGCCCCTTGCGACCAGAGCTGTCGCCCTAAACCCGGGCGGGGACAGGCCCCGACAGGATTCCCAAACGCGGCCCTGCCTGGCCGTCTGGCTCTGGTCCTCGCTCCGAACGATGCCCGTCGGTGTCGATGAGAGCTCCCTCGGATGCCCTCGATTCAACCCTCACGGCATCCGAGCAAGCTCGGATCTACAGCGCAAGAGCGTCAGGCCACATCACATCCGATTGAGTCGGTCCGAGCTCGCTCGGATGCTCTCGATTCATCCCTCACGGCATCCGAGCAAGCTCGGATCTACTAGGTGTCGCTGCTTCAGGCCGGGCTGGTCCGGTAGTTGAAGCCCACCATTCGCTGCGACTGTTCGTCCCATAGCTTCAGGCGTGCGCTCTTGAAGCTGGACCATAGAGTCAGGCGCGGCGCCGACTGCAGCAGCTCGCTGGACTCGAACGCTTCACGCAGCCGGTAGTTGGGGATGCGGGTGGCCAGATGGTGGATGTGGTGGTAGCCGATGTTGCCGGTAAACCAGTGCAGCGCGCGCGGCAGGTCGAAGTACGAGCTACCGGCCACCGCCGCGTCGCCGGCGTCCCAGTTTTCCTTGTTGGTCCAGTAGGCACCTTCGAAGGTGTGCTGGACATAGAACAGCCAGACGCCCATGGCGCCGGCCAGCAGCACGATCGGCAGGTGGACCAGCAGCACGGTGGTCCAGCCGATGGCGAAGCCCAGTCCACCGCCCACCACGAGGATCGCCAGGTTGTTGAGCATCACGCTGGCCCATTCCTTTTTCCAGCTGAAAGGCAGGTCAAACGGAAAGCGATGCTTGATCACGAACTGGTACAGCGGACCGATGCCCAGCAGGACCGGGGTGCTGCGATAGAAGCGATAGCAGAAGCGGCCGAACGCGGAACGCGATTCGTATTCGGCCACGGTCAGGGTTTCGATGTCGCCCATCTCGCGACGGTCCAGGTTGCCGGACGTGCCGTGATGGACGGCGTGGGTCTTTTTCCAGTATCCGTACGGGAACAGGGTAATCAGCCCGAGGCTGGCACCGACGATGTGGTTGGCGCGATCGCTGGCGAAGAACGAACCGTGCCCGCAGTCATGCTGGATGATGAAGAGGCGCACGTAGAAGCCGGCGGCCGGCAGTGCGAGCAGCAGCGTCCAGCCATAGCCCCAGCCGTCGACCACGCTCCAGGCCATCAGCGCCCAGATCGCCAGCAGTGGCGGCAAGGTATTGAGGAGCTGCAGGATCGCGCGGCTCAGGCGCGGTTTGGCGAACTCTGCGCAAAGCTTGCGCAGCTGGGCGGCGGGCGTGGGCGCGTGGACAGTCTGGATCAAGGGAATGCCTCCGGGTGGTACGCGAATTGTCGGGGAGCGGCGTTGACAGTGCAACGACGTGCGCCGGCGTATGGCCTGCTTCGTTCATGCGGCAGCGTTCGACGTGAAAATCGTGTCGAGGCCGATCGTCACTGCGTGCAGCCGTGCCGCAGAATCCACCATCGATGTCTGACCCCGGTGAGACTCACTGCGGCAAGTCAGGAAGCGACTCGTTCGCCGAACGATCAGCACTTGATGCCATGGCATCCCGCTTGAGCTGCTCGCTTGCGCGAAAAACCCCGACCTGCTGCAATCTTCAGCCGGGTGCCCCAAGGCTGCCGCATGACCGTGTTGGAATTCGAGCTTGATCGCGAGCACGTCGAGCTCAACCAGCTCCTGAAGCTGGTCGGCGCCTGCGACAGCGGCGGCGCCGGAAAAGCGCTCGTGGCCAGCGGCGCCGTTCGCGTCGACGGTGAGCTTGAGCTGCGCAAGACCCGCAAGGTCCAGGCAGGCAGCGTGGTGACCCTGGATGACGTGGAGATCCGGGTGATTGCGGCGGACTGATGTGGCCACCCGGGAAAGCCCGCACAACCCACGGTCTTGAATCGCGATGGCATCCATAATGAGGGCTGGAAACCGGAGCCAAGCCGATGACATACCTGCTGATTCTTGTTGCGCTGGCGATGGGCGCATGGGCCATTGCGATCTACAACCGGCTGGTCAGTCGGCGCAACCAGGTCAGCACGGCATGGGCCGACATCGACGTTCAGCTGCTGCGCCGCCACGACCTGGTGCCTTCGCTCGTCACTGCCGTGCAGGCCTACGCCGGGCATGAGCAGGCCGTACTCACCGCCGTCACCGAGTTGCGCGCTCAGGCCGTAGCCGCACGTGCGCCAGGGAAGCTGGGCGAGATCGAGACCGCGCTCGAGCAGGGCATCGGCCGCCTGCTTGCGCTGCAGGAGGCGTACCCGGACCTGAAGGCCAGCCAGAACTTCGCGCAGCTTCAGCGTGACCTGGTCGAGGTGGAAGAACACCTCCAGTACGCGCGACGCTTCTATAACGGATCCGTGCGCGATCTGAACGATGCAGTGCAGCGTTTTCCCGACCTGCTGGTGGCACGCGCTGCCGGGTTCGACCAGGCCGAGTTCTTCCAGGCCGACGAGGCCGGGCGCGCTGCAGTGGAGGTGGAGATGGGCCCGTGACGGGGCGGCTGTTGTGCAAGCGGCAGTTTGGCCGCTTGTTGCTTTGCGTTTTACTGGCGTGGCTGCTGGTGCCGGCCTGGTC
>JBBSVH010000125.1:0-7449 GCA_038233685.1 Lysobacterales bacterium
CATCTTGATGCTGGCACCCAACGGCACGGCAAAGGCGGCGTAGTCCTTGTCCACCCCCAGGTTGTGGGTGACGCTGCGGATCGCGACGGGAAGCGCGGCGAAGCTCGACGAACTCACGAATGCCACCTGCATGCCCGGCGCGGCGCCGCGAAAGAACTTCAGCGGGTTGAGCCCATGCGCCAGCAGCAGCCCGCCGTAGACGAACACGATATGCAGGGCGCAGGCCAGGTACAGCGCGAACACGAAACTGCCTAGCGGCAGCAGCTTCTCGAACCCATAGGATCCCACCAGCGCCGCGATCAAGCCGAAGGTTCCCAGCGGGGTCATTTCCAGCACGAAGCGCGTCACCTGGATCATCGCGTCACTGGCCTCGCCCGCCAGTTTGCGCAGGCCAGCGCTGCGTTCGCCGATCCTGACCAGCGCGAATCCCAGCAGGCCTGCGAAGAAGATCACCTGCAGGATCTTGCCTTCGCTCAGGGCGGCAAAGGGATTGGACGGGACCACGTCCAGCAGTACCTGGATGGGGGTCGGCACCTCGCGCACGGTGTAGCCAGCGGCCACGGTCAACCCGCTGACCCCGCTGCCGGGCTGCATCACCCAGCCCACGGTCAGCCCCACGCCTACGGCCAGCGCCGCGGTGGCGGCGAACCACAGGAACGTGCGACCGCCCAGTGCTGCGACCGATTTCTGCCCGTGCAGGCTGGACACCGCGTTGACCACCGCGAAAAACACCAGCGGCACCGCGATCATCTTGATCAGGGTGACGTACAGCGTGCCCAGCGGCCCGAACCAGGTTTCCGCCGATGGACCAAATGCCCAGCCGGCCAGCGCGCCGAGGACGAAACCGGCGACCACGCGCTGCCAGAACGGAATTTGCAGCCAGGCCCTAACCAGTTTCATCGGTGACATCCAGAATCATTGCGACCGTGCACGATAGCCCAGCCCGCGGCACCGTGCGACGACCTTGCTGGAAACCAAAGTGTCACCGGCAGGACGCTGCCGCGCGGCATACTCGGCGCCTCGCCGTTCCCAGACCAATGATGCGTTCAGTCTCCCAGTCTTTTTTGTTGCTCCTGCTACTGGCCCTGACCGGCTGTGCCAGCGTTGCACCAGCTCCCGCCGCAGCCCCGCTGCCCTATCCGGTAAAACCGATCGACGTGCCGACGGTTGCGCACCCGCATGGGGAGACACCGGCCTGGTGGTATCGCAGCGGAGCGGCGCGCGCCGCCGGCAACGGCGCGATGCTGGGCCGGGCCAGGAATGTGATCCTGTTCCTGGGCGACGGCATGAGCCTCACCACGGTGGCAGCGGCGCGGATCCTCGCGGGACAGCGCAATGGCCAGCCGGGCGAAGAGAACCAGCTGTCCTGGGAGCGCTTCCCGAATACGGCGCTGGCCAAGACCTACAACACCGACTCGCAGACACCGGACTCGGCCGGCACCATGACCGCAATCATGAGTGGGGTTAAATCGCACAAGGGCGCGATCGGTGTCGCATCGGGAATCCGACGGGACTGCGCTACCGCCCAGGGCCAGCCGCTGTTGAACTGGCTGCAGCTGGCCGACAGTGCCGGCCTTGCCACCGGCATCGTCAGCACCGCGCGGCTCACTCACGCCACGCCTGCGGCAACCTACGCCCAATCGCCCGATCGCGACTGGGAAGACGACACCGACGTGCCCGCCGCGGCTCTCGCCGAGGGCTGCGTCGACATCGCGCAGCAGCTGCTGTCCACGGCACGTTTCGGGCGCGGCCCGATGGTGGCTCTCGCTGGCGGCCGCGGCGAATTCATGCCGGCAGGGCTGCGCGACCCGGAACACCGTGAGAAGTCAGGCAAGCGCCTGGACGGACGCGATCTGGTCGCCGAGTGGCAGCGAATACATCCGCGCGGCGCCTATGTCTGGAACAGTCGCCAGCTGCGCGCTGCCGCCAACGCGCCCGCATTGCTGGGACTGTTCGAATACGACCACATGCAGTACGACCACGACCGCGACCAAAGTGCCGAAGGCGAACCGGACCTGGCCGAACTGACCCGGACCGCCATCGCAGCCCTTGCGCGCGAGCCGGCCGGGTATGTCCTGATGGTCGAAGGTGGCCGCATCGACCATGCACACCACGACGGCAACGCGTTCAGGGCTCTGGATGAAACGATTGCGTTTTCCGACGCCGTGCAAGCCGCCGTGCAGGCCACTTCGGCCGATGACACGCTCATCGTCGTCACCGCCGATCACTCGCATACGCTGAGCTTTTCCGGCTACCCCGTACGCGGCAATTCGATCCTGGGCAAGGTCCGGGGATTGGCTGGCGAAGCCAGCATGGCTGGCCAAGGCGATCGCCTGGCGCTGGACAGGACCGGCAAGCCTTACACCACGCTGGGATACGCCAACGGACCGGGCAACACGGGGCAAAGCAGCGAGCAGCCCGCTGGTCCGAAGAGATTCGTGCACGAACCGTCCACCTACACCAAGGCCGATGGACGCCCCGACCTCTCCGAGGTCGACACCGCCGATCCGGACTTCCTGCAGGAGGCACTGGTGCCGCTGAGGGACGAATCGCACGGCGGTGACGACGTCGGCATCTGGGCCACGGGGCCCGGCAGCGAGGCGGTGCGCGGCACTATCGAGCAGAACGTGATCTACCACCTCATCGTGCAGGCTACGCCCGCACTGCGCGAGCGGCTGTGCGCGCAGGGCACTTGCAACACCGACGGCGTGCCCGTGCAACTGCCGGTGCCACGGACGTTCGAAAAATAGGCCGCGCGGGAGAGTCCGCCCGGGTCAACACGCAGTCGGCGGCTTGCGCCACCCCACTGGCGTACGGCTCAGCTCCACGGCTTGGCCAGCACCAGCCAGATCACGCCGACCAGAAGCAGCACCGGCAGCTCGTTGAACCAGCGCAGCTTGCCGGACGAGGGCAAGGGCTTGCCTGCAGCCGCGCCCTTGAGCCAGCGCCCGGTTACGATGAAGTGGGCCAGCAGCAAGGCCACCAGCAGCAGTTTCACGTGCAGCCAGCCGCCCTGGATGCGAAACCCCATCCACAGCCACAGGCCAAACACCACCGCTATGGCGAACATAACGTGCCCGAACCGGTACAGCTTGGTGCCCATCAGCTGCAGCCGCGACTGCACCTCGACCTGCCCCACAGTCTCGGTCAGGTTCACCAGGATGCGCGGCAGATAGAACACGCTGGCCATCCAGGCGATCACGAACAGCAGGTGGGCAGTCTTGACCCACGTATAGAGGACGACCTGGTCCATGCGATTCTCGTTTTCGTAGCGGGCCAACAGGATAACCTTTGGCACGTAGCCCTCGCGGCTGACAGGCTTCCCAGCGCACCTAGTGTCTCTTCAAAGGCAACACCGATGACCAAGCACTACGACCGGGACTATTTCCAGCGCTGGTACCGCGGTGGCGACATCGGCGGGCCGCGCCGGCTCGCGCGCAAAGTGGCATTGGCCGTGGCGTGCGCGGAGTACTACCTCGAGCGCCCAATCCGCAGCGTGCTGGACATCGGTTGCGGCGAGGGCGCGTGGCGCGCACCGCTGCTCAAGCTGCGCCCGAAGATCAGCTATCTGGGCTTCGACAGCAGCGAGTTTGCGGTTCGACGTCATGGCGCGCGGCGCAACCTGCACCTGGCGCGTTTCGGAGACTTCGCCCAGCTGCGCCCGTGTGCGCCGGTCGACCTGCTGGTCTGCTCAGACGTGCTGCACTACCTGCCCACCCGCGAACTCCAGCGTGGGCTGCCGGGGCTGGCCGAGCTTTGCGGCGGCGTCGGGTTCCTGGAACTTTTCACCAAGGAGGACGAATTCGACGGTGATCACGACGGCTTCATGCCGCGCAAGGCGCGCTGGTACCGCAAGCGTTTCCAGGCGGAGGGGCTTACTGCTGTTGGCTCCCACTGCTGGCTTTCGCCTGCGCTTCACGGCCAAAGCACGTCCATGGAGCGCGCCGATTAAGGATCGATCTGCACCCTTGCGGTATGCTGCGACGCAGCAATCGACTTCGCTACAGGAAAACCGCAACCGATGAATCTCTATCAATGGCACGAACTCAACCGCACCTGGATGGCGCCGTGGATCCACCTGGCGGAGGCCAACGCGAAGATTTTCGCCGACCCCAACAGCTGGCTTTCCACGATCAGCGGCGCGGACCGGATTTCCGCCGGTAACGAGTTGCTGCATCGGCTGGGCAAGGATTACGAGAAGCCGCCCTGGAACATCCACCAGATCGAGGTCAACGGCAACGCGGTGCCGGTGGTCGAACAGGAAATCCTCAGCACCCCGTTCTGCCGTCTGCTGCGCTTCAAGCGTTACACCGACGACGCGGTGTCGATCAAGGCGATGAAGGACGAGCCGACGGTGCTGGTTGTCGCGCCGCTGTCAGGGCACCACGCCACCCTCCTGCGCGATACGGTGCGCACGCTGCTCCAGGACCACAAGGTCTACGTTACCGAATGGATCGATGCGCGCATGGTGCCGGTCGAAGCGGGCGCGTTCGGGCTGGATGACTACGTCAAGGTGGTCGAGGATTTCATCCGTCACATCGGCGCAGCCGACCTGCACGTGATCAGCGTGTGCCAGCCGACGGTCCCGGTGCTGGCCGCGGTGTCGCTGATGGCCTCGCGCGGTGAAGCCACGCCGCGGTCGCTGGTGATGATGGGCGGGCCCATCGACGCGCGTAGCAGTCCGACCAAGGTCAACGACCTAGCCACGGGCAAGCCGCTGTCGTGGTTCCAGAACAACGTGATCCACACCGTGCCCGCACCCTATGCAGGCGAGGGACGTCGCGTGTATCCGGGCTTTCTGCAGCACGCGGGTTTCATTGCGATGAACCCCAGCCGCCACTTCACCTCGCACTACGATTTCTATTCGGACCTGGTCAAGGGCGACCTGGAGGATGCGGACTCGCATCGCAAGTTCTATGACGAGTACAACGCGGTGCTGGACATGCCTGCCGAGTATTACCTGGACACGATCCAGACCGTTTTCCAGGAGTTTGCGCTGCCGCGCGGGCTGTGGAAGGTGAAGGGTGAGCTGGTCAAGCCGGCGGACATCAGGAAGACCGCGCTGCTCAGCATCGAAGGCGAACTCGACGACATCTCTGGCATGGGCCAGACCGCTGCGGCGCACGACCTGTGCACCGGAATTCCCAAGGCCAAGCACCAGCACATCACGGTCAAGGGTGCGGGGCACTACGGCATCTTCAGCGGTCGACGCTGGCGTCAGGTGGTGTATCCAGACGTGCGCGACTTCATCGCTAAATATTCGAAGTAGCGCCAAAGAAAATCCCGCCTCGCAGCGGGATTTTTCTTTGCAGCGAAGGTGCCTGCGAGTTGATGCAGGGGGTGCAACCGGCTCAGAGCACCGGGTTGCGCACCAGCAGGTGCTTGGCCAGCAGGCCGTGCAACGACCCGATCCCCCTGGCGATGTGCAGGGTGACGAAAAACAGCAGGAAACCGCCCACCAGCACCAGCGGCAGCTGCCACAGATTGAGGTTGGTGGTCATGTCGGCCCCATGCGTGCCCCAGAACAGAAAGCCATCCGAATCGGCCTGCACGTCGGTGAAGCCCAGCCACACGGAAATCGGAGCGGCAATCATGGCAAGCGAGGTCACCAGCCCGGTCACCGCCGTGGTGAAGTACGCAATGCCCAATGGAAGCATCAACAGGAAGTACAGCATCGCCGTCCACGTGCGACCGTCGGTGAACATGTCGCCGATGCGCTGCAGCCAGCCCTTGCCGCGTTGCGTGTACAGCGGACGTCGCGGCATGCGTTCGCCCAGCAGCACTTCCACGATGCGTCCTTCGACCAGCGACAGCACCCGGATCAGCCCCAGGAACAGCACCAGCAGCGGGATGCCGATGATCAGGATCATCAGGCCCAGGGACAGGCTCAGGCCGGTGGTCACTACGGTGAAGTACACGATGCCGGTGGCCAGCGAGAGCAGCATGTAGAACAGCGCTCCGTAGGTACGCGGATCGACGAGCACTCCGAAGAACCGGCCGGGCAGGGACTTCCGCTTCGGTGCAGCAGGCGCCCGCAGCGCCCGGTTCACGGTCACTTCGGTATCGCGATAGATTTCGGCCACTTCCTGCGGAGCGCCATAGCTTCCGGCCACCGAGGCGATCACTTCGGCCTCGCTCTTGCCGTGCTGCTCGGCAAGCTCCGAACGCAGGTATTCCTCGGCGTCGTAGAGCGCGTCCTGGATCATCGCCGGGTCGGCCCCGCGCAGCGCCTCGCGCAGTTGTTCCAGGTATTGGGGGATGGTGGTTGGC
The DNA here is from genome assembly GCA_038233685.1 of Lysobacterales bacterium. GTDB lineage: Bacteria > Pseudomonadota > Gammaproteobacteria > Xanthomonadales > Xanthomonadaceae > Pseudoxanthomonas_A. The sequence goes on from JBBSVH010000125.1 coordinate 6,271, forward strand.
AGTGCGTTGGTAGTCATTCGAGTATCCCCAGCAGGACGGAGTCAACGGAATCGCGGGTGGCGCGCCAGGCGCCGATCCATTCGACGAGGGTGCTGCGACCCACGTCGGTGATGCGGTAGTAGCGGCGCGGCGGTCCCGTCGTCGACGGCTCCACCGAACTCTCCAGAAGCCCCCCGGCCTCCAGGTTTCGCAGCACCGGGTACAGCGCGCTTTGCTTGCCGCTGAGGACACCTTCGCCGACCTGCTCCAGCTGCTTGGCGATCAGGTAGCCGTACATGGGCTCGTCGCTCTTGGCCAGGACCGCCAGCAGCGCGAGTGAGACGGTCCCGGTACTCAGTTCCTTCTGGAATTTCTTCAGCTGGAGGTCGTGCTCGGCCATGTCACTTCACCGTGTAGCTAGGTTGAGGTGAATGCTAGTGTTGAGTCAGCTATAGCGAATGTGCCATTAGTCACCGGCCCGTTGGACGCCTGCCCTTGCCAACCCGCCGGCGCACGCGCCATGGCTACAATCAGGGTCTCCCGGCCATCTGGTGAACCCATGCGACTTCGTCCTGCAGTGCTTCTCAGCCTGGCCGCGGTCAGCGTTTCAGTCCTCGCTGACGAAACCGCTAAGCCGTTGACCACGCAGCAGATCCTCGACGCGTCGCCCGCCGCGCACTGGCGCACGCTGGATCCGGACAACACCCTGTACCTGGACCTGGAATCAGGCCGCGTCATCATCGAGCTGGCGCCGCAGTTCGCGCCGCAGCACGTGGACAACATCCGCACCATGGCCAGCGAAGGCTTCTGGGACGGCCTGGGCATCTACCGCTCCCAGGACAACTTCGTGGTCCAGTTCGGCGACCCCGCCGCGGGCGAGGCCAACGCCAAGTCCCAGGGCTCGGCAAAGAAGCAGCTCCCGGCGGAGTTTTCGCGCAAGTCCCAGGGCCTGGCATTCAACCCGATACCCGACGTGGACGGCTGGGCACCTCAGGTGGGATTCGTCGAGGGCTTCCCCGCCGCACGCGATCCTGCGACCGGGCAGGCGTGGCTCACTCACTGCTACGGCACGCTCGGCGCAGGTCGCGACATGGCCGCCGACAGCAGCAACGGCAGCGAGCTGTACGTGGTCACCGGGCAGTCGCCGCGGCAGCTGGACCTCAACATCACCACCGTTGGCCGGGTGGTCAAGGGCATGGA
>JBBSVH010000126.1:0-7353 GCA_038233685.1 Lysobacterales bacterium
ACGACCTCGCGCTGCGGCGCGCTCCTGGACGCTGGCGCCAATACCGTGTCGAGGCGCGGATCGGGCGCAACTTTCCTTGGTTCGCTTTCAGGCTGATGTTGCAGGTCCGAATTGTTCGCCTTCTGTTCTTTCGAAACAGAAAAAAATCAGCTCACCCAGCCGGCGATGACAAACAGCGCCAGCACCGCCAGCCATAGCAGCAGGATGCGCCACACCAGACTCATGGCATCGCGCAGCTCCGGCAACTCGCGCAGGGCCTGGACCAGACCTTCCCCGGCGTACTCCTCGGCCTCTTCGGCCAGCTCACTGTTGACACTCGCGCGCCCCGCCGCGCCCAGGAACGCGGAGTCCAGCTGCAGCGCACTGCCGCCGTTGGCGCGCCAGGCGTTGTAGACGGCATCGAAGTCGGCAACCAGCGCCATCGCAAAGGTCATCAACTGCGCGACCGGCCAGTCCAGCACCGCATGCAGTCCACGGGCGCCGATCAGGGTCGCCTCCGGCAACGCGCGAGCCGATCCTCCATGGGCAGAAAGCGCGCTCAGCCGGTACAGGGCCGCGCCGAATGGTCCCAGCAACAGGAACCACAACAGCACGCCAAACCACCGTTGCAGGGCGTTACTGAAAACCGCCTCGACCAGGGCCGGCCCGTCGGCGTTCGCCGATTCAACGCCGAGATGATTGATGGCGTCCCGACGCGTGGCGGCATCCGGTGCATCGATGATCGCTTCGACATCAACGTCGAGGTCGCGCGGCCCCCAGGCGTAGACCAGCACCCCGATGGCGAACAGCAGAGCCGGCACGCCGAGCAGCGGCGTGGCCAGCGCCCACTGCACCAGCAAGACCAGCAGCAAAGGCGGCGCCAGCGCCAGCGCGATGCCCTGGCGGCCGCGCCACGCGCTGCCTTCGCCGAAGCGAGCGTCCAGCCACTGCAGCCAGTGCCGGTACCAGGTGAAGCTGCGCAGCGATACGACCGTGGCCGGGACCACATGTCCCAACACCAGCGCAATCACCACGGCAAACAAGGTTATCGACATGGGCACCCCTCCGCCGCAATTCTAGCCTGCGCCCGCACAGGCGACGGTACGATCCGGCGTACGCGATTTCCGGCGCCGCTCATCGCGCGCTGGTGATGTCCTGGTACCAGAAGTCGATCAGGGAGCGCGCGATCGAAATCCCCGGCGAAAGCAGGATGGCTTCCTGATCGTCCTTGTCCCGGTTCCGCGCTGCGCCGATTTCCTCCACGCTGAACCAGCGCGCCTCCTCCAGCTCTCCGTCCACCTGGGGTGGGTCGGCTTCGGCCTCGGCAATGAAACCGAGCATCAACGCGCCCGGGAATGGCCACGGTTGCGCGCCAAGGTAGCGGCAGCTGCGCACGCGCACGCGGGTCTCCTCGAACACCTCGCGCACCACCGTCTGCTCCAGCGACTCGCCCGGCTCCACGAATCCGGCCACCACCGAAAACCGCCGTTGCGGCCAGCCCTCCTGCCGGCCCAGCAGCAGTCTCTCGCCATCGGTCACCGCCACGATCACCGCAGGATCAACGCGCGGGTAGCTGTCAATCGCGCACCGCCGGCAATGGGCGACGTAGCCGCCACGTCGAAATTCCATCGGCGCGGCGCAGGCTCCGCAAAAGCGGCTGCGCGAGCGCCAGTGCTGCATCGCCCGCGCAAATGCGAACGCCGACGCATGCCCGCAAGGCCATTCGGATGCGGCGCGACGCAGGTCGACGCGCCGCGGGGCTGTCACGTCCACGTCGCCGGCGTCGACCGCGAACCAGGCCTGGTCCCCGTCCAGACCCAGTAGCAGGGCGTCACCCGGCGCAGTCCGAAGGCTTGCACCGGCGAGCTCCAGCAGCGCTCCTTCGGCATCGGCGAATGCGCTGCCGTCTGCGTCCAGCACCAGCACCTTCGCCCGCGGCCACAGCTTCGCCATCCCCTGCGCGTCATCACGCAAGGCGTCGGCACGGGTCATTGGCGTCTCGCCGAAGGCGAACCCGGTCAGGGCGGGTGGGTATCGCAGAAGCGCGGTCACTGCAGGATCACCACTGCGGCCACCGCTCCGTCACATGCTGAAACTGCTGCCGCAGCCGCAGGTGGTCTTGGCGTTGGGATTGCGGATCACGAACTGCGCGCCGTGCAGGCTCTCGGCATAGTCCACCTGCGAGCCCATCAGGTACTGCAGGCTCAAGGGGTCGACCAGCAGGGTGACCTCGTCCGTATCCACCGCCACATCATCCTCGGCCCGGTTCTCGTCGAACTCGAAACCGTACTGGAATCCCGAGCACCCGCCACCCTGGATATAGACCCGGAGCGCCAGCGCTCCGTTGCCCTCTTCCTGGATCAGCTCTCGCACCTTGGCCGCGGCCGCACGGGTGAAGTCAAGCGGGCGGTCGATGGACTGGTCGTCGGGCGCCGGCGCGGTGCCGGGCAGGGAAACAAGCGTAGTCATGCACTCAGGATGGGGCTCGGCGGGCCGCGCTTCAAGCGCTTCAAGCGCCACCGGCGCCTTCCTTGCCCGCGGCTGCCGCCCAGCTGAAGGATTGTTCGGTGGCCGCGCCGCGCTGGGGCACCAGCCGGGCGATGACCCGAACCGGCTGGAAACCCGGCGGCAGCAGCAGGTCGCCCTCCACCTGCTGGAAATACTTGAACGAATACGGCACGCCAGGTTCGTTTACCTGCTGGCGCAATTCCGCCCAGGCCAGCCGCTGCAGCTTGCCGCCAATGGTCCCTTCCACCGCGATCTGCAGGCGCCCGGTATTGACCGCGCCTCGGTTCACGTTCTGGGTAAGGGTGGCGGTGAAGTGCCAGGCCTGGTCGGTTTGCGGCTCCAGCTTCAGCTCGTGCACCGCCAGGCCCCGACGCTGGGCAGTGGACCCGACGAAACGTTCGTAAAAAGCCACATCGGCCCGCAGCCCGGCTATTTCCTCGTCGCGCTCGGCCAGCGCACCCTGCAGGTCGCGGTTGGCGTTGCGGCTGATCTGGTCCGATCGCCCCAAAGTTGCGGCGCGCTGCTCCAGCGCATCGACCTGCCGTTCGAGTGCCTTCAACTGGGCCGGTGTAGGGGCATCACCGGTCGAGCGCAGCAACACCCACGCCACGAGCCCGCAGACCAGCAACGCCAACACGAGGATCACGGACACGGCATACACGGCCACGCGGCGGCGCGAAACGGGAGCGTGGTCTGCGGATGCAATCGGTTGATCGGACATGGCGCGCAGCATAGCCCGACCGGCCAGGGTAGCCTCTGAACACACTGCCGTTGCGTACCCACCGGCAGCGGGCGCGTTTGGGAGGCGCACATCAGGCAGCACGCGCTCGTGCTGGCCAAGTCCTGCTGCGCCGCCGCGCCGTGGGCATCGACCAGCATCTGCACCCCGAGCGGCCCGGAATTGAGGGGATCGCGGCATGCGATCACCCATGTCGCATGGCGCAAGCGGCCTATACTCGGTGGCGTCGGCGCCTCATGCCGGTACCCGTCCCACGCTCGAGCCCAAGGAAATCGCCCGCATGTCCGAAGCACACGTCTTCGCAATTGGGATCCTGTTGGCATGGATGGCCGGGGTCCGCGTCTACCTCACGGTTTTCGGAGTGGGCCTGGCTGGTGCGATGGGCTGGCTTGACCTGCCTCCGGCGCTGCAGGCCACCGAGTCGTGGTGGGTGTTGGGAACAGCTGGCGCGCTGGCAGTGGCGGAGTTCTTCGCCGACAAGATCCCCGGAGTGGACTCAGCCTGGGACCTGTTGCACACCTTGGCCCGGGTTCCAGCCGGCGCGTTCCTAGCGGCTGCCACCCTGTCCCCCGACGGACAGTTGTCTGGTGGCGCATTGGCGGCCGGCGCCGGAGTGGCTCTCACCAGCCACGTATTGAAATCCGGATCCCGCGCGCTGCTCAACACGACCCCCGAACCTGTGACCAATTGGGTCGCGTCCCTGACCGAAGACGTCGCCGTGGTGGGCGGACTGTCCCTCGCCTTCAGCTACCCATGGCTGGCACTGGGTATGGTCATGGCGGTGAGCATCGCGCTTGCCACCGCGGTCTGGTGGCTGTGGCGCAGCGTGTCACGCCGGGTTCGCGGCCTGTTCCAGGCGCCACCCGAACAGCCTCGTCCCGTGCCTTGAAGCTGCGTAGCGGGGCCGCGGCGACACGCTCACGAACTTCATCGCATAATGCGGCGATAGCTGGGAAAAACCGATGTCCGCCATTGAACCTACATCCCGAGCCCAGGACGAGCCGTTACGCTATCGCGTGCGTGCCGAGACGCCTCCGCCGCACTACTGGCGGCGCTGGACGGGTGACGCACCCACACTGGAGGACGAAGTGACCGCAGCACCAGCAGGCTCCGACCCATCCGAAAGCACGCCAAACGCCAGTGGCGGATCCATCGAGCCTGTCGATGAAGGTGGAGAGCAGCGCACGGACGACGCCCCCTTCAGGATCCTGATCGTCGAAGACGACCGCGCCCAGGCGCTGTTCGCGCAGAGCGTGCTGCGCGGCGCAGGCATGCAGGCCGAGGTCGAGATGGTGCCCGATGGCGTGGTGCCGGCGATCGAACGCTACAACCCCGATCTGGTCCTGATGGATCTGCACATGCCCGGCCAGAACGGCATGGCGCTGACCATGCACATTCGCCAGCGGCCCCAGTTCCTGCACCTCCCCATCGTATTCCTCACCGGCGACCCCGACCCGGAGCGCCAGTTCGAAGTGCTGGAAAGCGGGGCTGATGATTTCCTGACCAAACCGATCCGGCCGCGCCACCTGATCGCGGCGGTGTCCAACAGGATCAAGCGCGCGCGTCAGCGCAGCCCGGAACGGCGGCCCGTGGTCAGCAAGACGGTCAATCCTGAAACCGGCCTGCCCACCCGTGCCTACCTGATGCAGCAGCTGACCGAAGCGCTGGAGAGCGGCACGTCGGGTGGCCTGTTCTTCGTCGAAATCAGTGGAACCCCGGGCTTGCGCGAGCGCTATGGCTACGCAACCTTCGAACACCTGATGGCCGATGCCGGCCGCCACCTTGGGACCACGGCAGCACCGCACACCCTGGCCCGGCTCAACGACAACAGCTTCCTCGCCATCGCACTCGGGCTTGAGGGCGATGCCCTGTCGAAATTCGCCCACGACCTGCGCGATCGCCTCGGCAAGACGCCGTTCACCGTGCGCGAAGAAGACACCCTGCACCTGCGCAGCTCGGTCGGCTATGCAACATTGCCGGACACGTTCGCTGATGGCGGCAGCGCTCTGGAAGCCACCGAATGCGCGGTCCTGCAAGCGCGACAGCAGGCCGATGGGGTAGCGGCGTACCTGGCCCCAGCGGAGCCGGAAGATGGCATGCAGCTGTCGCTGACCGACGCCGACCTCGAGCTGGCCTACCAGCCGATCGTGTCGGTAGCCGGAAGCCAGCTGGCCCAATACCAGGTGCTCCTGCGCATGCGCCAGGCCGACGGCAGGCTGGTCTCCGCCGCGCAGGTCCTGCCCGCGGCCGAATTTGCCGGACGCATGGTCGAGCTGGACAGGCTGGTCATGGATCGGGTCCTGAACCTCATCGCCGAACGCCACGCCGCCGGCGCATCGCTGCGCATGTTCGTGTCCCAGTCGCCGCGCTCGCTGGCGCGCGACAGCATGGGTGACTGGCTGCTGCAGACGATCAGCGAACGGTCGATCGAGGGAACGTCGCTGGTCATCGACCTGCGCCTGGATGATGCGCTCATCCATTCGGTCACCCTGCGCGAGTTCTGCAACAAGATGATGCCCGCAGGCGTGCAGTTCTGCCTGAGCCAGTTCGAACCCGGACCCGAGGCCGAGGCCCTGCTGAGCCAGCTCCCGCTCGGCTATCTGCGGGTCTCCAACCGCTACTCGGCCGCCCATAACGATCCCACCTTGCGCGACCAGCTGCGCGCGATGATCGACCTCGCGCACCGCCTGGGCCTGCAGGTGATCGGGCAGCAGATCGAAGACCCGCAGGCGGCAGCCGCGATGTGGATGGGGGGCGTCGACTTCATCCAGGGCAATCTGGTGCAGGGCGTCGGCACCGATCTGAACTTCGACTTCCAGAACGCGGTGCTGTAGGTCGATGGGCACGCCAGGGCGCTCCACCGCGCTTCCTTGGCTTGCCATTGCGCTGAGCGTGGTCGGCATCGTCGTGCTGCTGCTCGCCCTGTTTTCAATCGTCGGGCCGTGGCCGCAGGTCGCCTTGGCCGCCGTCACCGCCGCTGCGCTGTGCGGCGTGGCGCTGCTGGTGCGGCAGCGCCGCGTCGCCTCTTACTGCGAAGCCATCGAGGCACGCGCGGCGATGGCAGAATCCGAGCGCGACAGCCTGCAGCGCGACCTCCTCCGGCGCGACCGGCTCGACCAGGAACTGACGCTGGCCAAGCAGGCAGCCGAGTCCGCGGTGCTGGCCAAGGGCGAGTTCCTGGCCACGATGAGCCACGAAATCCGCACCCCGCTCAACGGCATCGTGCCCATGCTGGACCTGCTTTCCCGTGCGGACATGGCGCCTGACCAGCGCGACATGTTGAACACCGCCAGCGCCTCGTCCCAGCAACTGCTGCGGATCGTCGACGATATCCTCGACTACTCCAAGCTCGAGGCCAACAAGCTCGAACTGGAAGTCACCGGTTTCCACCTTCGCGAAGTCCTTGATGGCGTGATCCAGCTGATGCAGCGGCCCGCCGAAAACAAGAACCTGCGGCTGGAGTTGAACCTGGATCCCGCGGTGCGACTGCCGGTGCGTGGCGACCCGGTGCGCATGCGCCAGGTGCTGAGCAACCTGGTCGGCAACGCAGTGAAGTTCACGGAGCGCGGGCTCATCACCGTCAAGGTGCGCAGATTGGGGGAAACGCCAACCCAGCATCTGCTGCGTTTTGAAGTGCGCGACACCGGTATCGGCATCGATCCAGAGGCCCAGGCGCGTCTTTTCAATTCGTTTTCGCAGGCCGATGCATCCACCACGCGGCTGTATGGCGGTACCGGCCTTGGGCTGGCCATCTGCAAGCGCATCGTCGACCTGATGGGCGGTCACATCGGGGTGGATTCGGAACTCGGACGGGGCGCCAGCTTCTGGTTCGAGGTGCCGCTGCTCAAGGTGGTGGGCGACCTGCGCAGCGAAGCGGTCACCGAGCAGGCGCGAGTCCTGCTGGTCACGCCAGACTCGCGCCTGGGCCAGCGACTGTCGCTGCTGCTGCCCACCTGGGGCATGAGCCTGCTGACGGTGGAGACCACCCAGGAAGCGCTGGAGCGTATCCGGGCAGGCCAGGCTCCCGGAGGATCGCCTTACAGCATCGTCATGGGTGACCACTCGGCAATCCGCGGCAGTGCGCGCGCGCTGCAGCGTGGCGTGGTGCGGAGCGCGACCGACAGCAC
>JBBSVH010000127.1:0-7136 GCA_038233685.1 Lysobacterales bacterium
CCGGCTTCTGGCGCAAGTACGTGGGCCTGGACGGCGCGGTGATCGGCATCGACAGCTTCGGCGCCGCGGCGCCTGCCGAGGCGCGGTACCAGCACTTCGGGATCACCGTCGAGGCTGTGGTCGACGCGGCCAAGGCGCTGGCGCAAGCCTGACTCCTGTGATGGGTGAAGGGCCGGTTTTGCGGCCCTTCTTCACTGGTAGGACGGCCGGCTCGCCGTACCGGTCAGTAGCGGGTACGGATTGATCGCTTCGCCCTGCCACCAGTTGCGCTCGGGCCCCAGCACGAACACCGCGAAGTGCAGGTGCGGCCCATCCGGATTGGCGTTGCCAGTGCTGCCCACGAAGCCGATGACCTGGCCGCGCCTCACCTGCTGGCTTTCCTCCAGGCCATCTGCATAGCTGCGCAGATGCGCGTAGTAGTAGGCCAGGCGTCCATCGGGTTCGAACTGGTAGATCGTCAGGCCACCGCGCTCGCTGTTGAAGAGCTTGGCGACGCTGCCATCTGCAACGGCCAGCACCGGCGTGCCCGCGGGGGCCATGATGTCGATCGCATCGTGACTGCGGCCCTCACTGCGCGAATCGGTGAACGTGTCCACAAGTTGATTCGCCTTCACTCCCTGCACCGGCACCAGCAGCGCCGAGCCGGATGGCGGCGTGCTGACGCCTGACATGGGAAGCGGGTCCTGGCGCTGTACCGGCGCAGGGATCTTCGCAACGGCTGCTGGCGGCGCTGGCATAGGCTCCGGATCACGCTCCATGCTTGCGCCATCCTGAGGCAGGGCGTCCGCTTCGACGGACGCCTGCCAGCGCTGGTACAGGTGGTAACCGCCGAGGCCCAGGAGGATGCCCAGCAGCAGCGCGACGAACACCTTCATGGCGTCGTGGCCCGGTGGCGGCCTGCGGCCCCGGTAGCTTGGTGGGCATGGAGAGCTGTGGACATGTGGACTCCTCGGCGATGGTCATAGCTTGCCGGCGTACAACCGGCATCAGGTGAAAGCAGCTGGGCAATCTGGCCGAAAATGAATGCCATGTGCAGTTTGGCGTCGTTTGCGAATGTGGCCGCTCAGGTGTCTTCCGCTGCCAGCCTTGCCTTTCTTCGGGTTTGCCGCAGGCCCAGCGCCAGCAGTCGTGCCTCCAGTTTTTCGCCCACGCCCTGGGTGGACTCCAGCCCCATGCGTTGCATTGCCTCGGCGTCCGCCGCGTCACCGCTCGCGAATGCACGCGCCATAGTGCGTATTTTGTCGGTGCGCGTTCCGGTGTTGGATTTGAGCCAGCCCAAAGCCCGCACCAGCCGCTGTTCCACCTCGGTGAAATCGCTGCCCAGCGGGTAGTCGGGCAGGGTGCCGTCGTCGCGGAACGGCGCCAGCACCTCGCCCACGCGCTGCGGAGTATTGCGCGCCCAGTCGGCCGGAGCCTGGTAGTCGTGCTGCAGTTTGAGCGCTGACTTGGCCTGGTCCAGCAGCGTTGTCTGGAAGCGTGCGTCGGTGATGGACCCCATCGCCAGCACGCAGTCCCCGTCGGTCTGCCCGAGCAGGTCGGCGATGCCGTACTCGTTGACGTACAGGTCACGCAGGTGACGCGGGATGGTGGTGTGGCCGTAATTCCAGCGCACGTTGGACTCGGCCTTGCCGGAGTGATCGCGACGGGCGCGGAACATCAGCACGCTGCGCGCATCCTCCAGCGCATGGGCCATGGCCACGAAGTCGTACTGGCCGCCGACCCCCGACACGATCCGCCCGTCTTCCAGTCCGTCCGATACGGCGGCGCCCAGGGCCGTGGCGATCATGCAGGAGTTGAAGAAGCGCGAGCCCACGCGCTGCAGCCGCTCCAGCGACTCGTTGCCGCCGTACAACTGGTTGATCTCGCTGATGCGGCGCATGCCGATGGCGCGGCGCTGCTCGTCGGGCAGGGTGCGCAGCCAGTCGTAGAAGGCAGGCGAACCCAGGTAGAAGGCCCCGTGCAGGTACTCGCCGTCACGCTCCAGCCGCGCGTGATCGCCCAGGTTGGCGGTGCCGTCGGCCAGCCGGCGCATGAGCGCCTCGTCGTCGATCACCTTGCGCCCGATCACCCCTGCTTCGACCAGGCGCCTGAAGCCTTCGTTGAGCATCTCGCTGCAGCCGTACAGCCCGACTTCGAACCTGTCCATGCCGCCGCTGGCAATCACGGCGGGGTGGTGTGCGATTTCCGGATCCAGCGCGTGCAGGACACGGCGGTAGGTGTCGTTGTGCAGGTGGCGCAGGACCAGCGCGTGCGACAGCGCGTCGGCCAAGGCGCCGATACCGATCTGCAGGGTGCCGCCGTCGCGGATCAGCGTGCTGGCGTACAGGCCGATGGCATAGTCGGTATCGGTGACCGGCTGGCGTGGCAGCGCGAACAGTTTCGGGTAGGGCCCGGGCGGCGCCAGCACCGCGTCGAAGAACGACTCCTCCACCGCGGCAGTGCCACCGATCCAGGGCAGCTCCGGGTCGACCTCGGCGATCAGTACGGGTCGCGGCAGGCCCATCGCCCGCATGGCGTCCAGCGTGTCGCGGCTGATGTCGTTGTTGCACGAGAACGACAGGCGGGTGCCGCCGGGTTCGCGCGCCATCTTCTGCACGATCACATTGGCGGCGCGCTGGGCCACGCCGGCGGCCGCCTGGGTGTAGTTGAGGCTGGTATAGCTGCGCTGCGCCTGGGCGGAGTTGAGCAGCGCGCCTGACTGCATGTAGAACTCCTCGACCTGGATGTTGGCCGGCAGTGCGTCGCGCTTCATTGCGTCGAAATACAGCAGTCGCGGAAAATCATCGCCGAAGTGCCGGCTGGCGAAAGGTTCCAGGAACCGCTGCTCCAGTCCCGGCGCCGCCGCGGGCGGGTCCAGCGACAGGGCGGTATAGATCTGCATCGAGCGTGACGGCTCGGCTTCGATCCGCCGGTACAGCGCGTTGAGCAGCCGGTGCGGCTTGCCGATGCCCAGCGGCGCTCCCACGCGCAATGGACCGGGCAGGCGCTTGAGCAGCCAGTCGACGCTGGCTTCGATGTCGTCGAAATGAGTGGTCATCGTGGAAGCTTAGGCCATGTGCGGTATGCGGGCCTCCAGAGGGAAGTTCAAAAGTGCTTGACAGCTGATTCGATTACGGGCGTAATCTGTTTAGCAAATTACGGATGTAATCGAATGACCATCAGCGAAGCCGAAGCCGTCGTCATGGAAGTCCTCTGGGAGCGCAGCCCGCGCTATGCGGACGAGGTCGTGGCAACGCTGACCGAGCGCAGCCATTGGGCCGAGCCCACCATCAAGACCCTGCTCAACCGGCTGCTCAACAAGGGTGCGATCGCCGCGGAAAAGGACGGGCGCCGCTATCGGTATTCGCCGCTGCTGGCGCGCGAGGACTGGGTGCAGCAGCAAAGCACCGGGCTTGTCGAACGCCTGTTTGGCGGCCGCGTCGCGCCCCTGGTGGCGCACTTCAGCGAGCAGGGCCGGCTGACCGACGCGGACATCGTGGAGCTGAAGAAGCTGATCAGGGATCTGGACAAATGATCGCCACATTCTGGAGCATTCTGGTCGAGGGCACCGTGGCCACCAGCGCGGCCCTACTCCTGGTCTGGGCGCTGCGCAGCCAGGTCGCACGGCGCTTCGGATACGGGGCTGCGCATGCGCTCTGGAGCGTGGTGCCGCTGTCGCTGCTGGCCGTGCTGCTGCCGGCGCGGGCGCTGCCGGTGGCGGACGCGCTGATCCGGGTCGATGTGCTGCTGCCCTACGCCGTCACGATGCCGGAGCCGGCCATTGCAACGGCGCCTTGGCTGCTCGCGGTGTGGGCGCTGGGCGCGGTGGCGATGCTCCTGCTGCAGCTGCGCAGCCAGTGGCGTTTCGTCGCTGGTCTTGGGCCGCTGCGGCGCCGAGAAGATGGACTGTATGCGGCGCACAACCCCGGTGGATTGCCCGCGGCCACCGGCCTGCTGCGCCACAGGATCATCGTGCCGGCGTCGTTCGATACCCAGTACACGGCGCAGGAGCGGGAACTGGTGCTGTACCACGAGCGTGTGCACCTTCGGCGTGGCGACCTCCACGGCAACGCGCTGGCGCTGCTGCTGCGCTCGGCCTTCTGGTTCAACCCGCTGCTGCAATGTTCCGTGGCGCGTTTTCGCCAGGACCAGGAACTGGCCTGCGACGAGGCGGTGATGACCCGCTATCCCGATTCGAGGCGCGCTTACGGCGACGCCATGCTCAAGACCCAGCTTGCGGCCCGTCCCCTGCCGCTTGCGTGCCACTGGAACGGGGCACACCCACTGAAGGAGCGTATCGCCATGTTGAAGAATCCTGTTCCCTCGCGTTTCCGCGCGATCACCGGCTCCTGCGCGGTGGTGCTGCTGTGCACGGTCGCCAGTGTCGCAACCTGGGCGGCGCAGCCAGCCGCTACCGGCAGTGGCGAGCCTGCGGTCAAGTCGATGCCCGACGAAATCCAGGGGATCCCGCCGAAGTATCCGAAAGCCGCAGCCGACGGAAACCTGGGCGGCAAGGTGGTGCTGCTGATCGATGTAGCCGCCGATGGCAGCGTCGTCGATGCCGTCGTGGAAAGCTCCCGCCCTGCCGGCGTGTTCGACGCTGCCGCAGTGCAGGCGGCGATGCAGTGGAAGCTCCAGCCCGCAATGGAGAACGGCAAGGCGGTGGCAGGGCGCGTGCGGGTGCCGGTGGACTTCAGTCCGGACGGTCCGCCGGTCGCCGATGCCGCCGGCTCCGGTCCCGACCAGGGCTGAAATTCCGGGCGGCTTCTGCAGCCCGAATCCAGTCAGCGAGGTGGCAACCGTACCGGTGAGGTAGCGACCGCGCCGCTGACTTCGGTCACAAGGCGATCGCGGAGCCCAGGCAGTTCATCGGGTCGCCGCACGACTGGCGGCTCAGTTCGTCGCAAGTGCCTCGTTGAGCACGTGCGCCAGCCGGTGTGCGGCCACCCGCACGCGGGTCTCGGCAAGCGGACGCCAGCGGCTTACGTAGTCGGCGTCGATCTTTGACTGCAACGGGTATAGACCCGGCTGGCTGCGCAGCTCGCAGGATTCGCGGGCCCAGGTGAGCGGGCCGCCGGGCATGATCGAGTCGACGGGCAGGCGTTGCAACTGGCGAATATAGCCGGGCTCGTCAAGCCCGCGCGACGCGAGCAACTCGCGGTCCCAAAGCGAATGCAGGTTCAGGCCATTACCGTCCAGGTTCACCTGCACGTCGTTACCGCCGCGGTCGCTACCCAGGCCCGCATGCAGCGGCTGGTGCACGTCACCAATGAAATGCACGACGAACTTGAGCGCCTGCGCACGTTCCGCACGCGGCCGGCTGCGATCCCGGAGGATAGAGGTCTGGCGGCGAATGGCTTCGACGACGCAGTCACCGTTTTTGCAGTCGCGCCCGGGCACGTAGTCACACGTGCCCGCCGGCAGGTTGAGGTAGTGCCACTTGGCGCTGCGCTTGCCCAGGTCTGGATCGTTCTCGCGAAGCTGATCGGCCCAGGACGCGATTCCGGGAAGGGTCGGATCCTCCTCGCCCTGCAGCAGCCACGCGACTTGCCTCTGCGCCTGCGGGGTCAGTTCGGTGGCCGCCAGCGCGGCGACCAGGCGATGACCGAACGCGCTCCACGCCGAGGCGCCGAAAGGCAGCACGAGCAGGATAAGGAGGGCCGAGGCGAGCAGGACACGCAGCATTTTCATAGTGAAATTCTAGCGGACGTGCCTTCCCGAAGCGTTCACCCGGGCACAGTTGCGCACGGGCCATCCATGCCCGGCCATCACCGACACGCCTGATAGACTGCTGGCCCCTCAACGCTAGCCGGCACGCCGTGCGCTGCCGCAGGAGCCCCGCGCAATGACGATCAAGGTAGGCATCAACGGATTCGGCCGCATCGGACGCAACGTGCTGCGTTCGGCCGTACAGAACTTCGGCAGCGACATCCAGATCGTGGCCATCAACGACCTGCTGGAGCCGGAGTACCTTGCCTACATGCTGCGCTACGACTCGGTACACGGCCGTTTCGACGGCGACGTGTCGATTGATGGCGACCACCTGGTGATCAACGGCAACCGCATCCGCCTGACCCAGGAGCGCGACCCGGCCAACCTGAAGTGGGACGCGGTCGGCGCCGAGGTGGTGATTGAATCGACCGGCCTGTTCCTGGACAAGGCCACCGCGCAGAAGCACATCGATGCCGGTGCGAAGAAGGTGATCCTGTCGGCGCCTTCGAAGGACGACACGCCGATGTTCGTTTTCGGCGTGAACCATAAGTCCTACAACGGCGAGGCGATCGTTTCCAACGCCAGCTGCACCACCAACTGCCTGGCCCCGCTGGCCAAGGTCGTCCACGACAAATGGGGCATCAAGCGCGGGCTGATGACCACCGTGCACGCCGCCACCGCCACGCAGAAGACCGTGGACGGCCCGTCGAACAAGGACTGGCGCGGCGGTCGCGGCATCCTGGAGAACATCATTCCCTCCAGCACCGGCGCGGCCAAGGCGGTCGGCGTGGTGATCCCCGAGTTGAACAAGAAGCTGACCGGCATGGCCTTCCGCGTGCCCACTTCGGACGTGTCGGTGGTCGATCTCACCGTTGAGCTGGAGAAGGACGCCAGCTACGAAGAAATCTGCGCCGAGATCAAGGCGCAGAGCGAAGGCGCCATGAAGGGCATCCTGGGTTACACCGAGGACAAGGTGGTAGCGACGGATTTCCGCGGTGATACGCGCACCTCGATCTTCGACGCCGGCGCGGGCCTCGCCCTGGACAGCACCTTCGTCAAGCTGGTCAGCTGGTACGACAACGAATGGGGCTATTCCAACAAGTGTCTTGAAATGGTGCGCGTGGTCGCCGGCAGGTAATCCACTGCAGCGCTGCCTGGGGCAGTTCAAAAGTACGCAGAGAGCCCCGCCGACGCGGGGCTTTTCTTTGCCGCTGAGCATTGCGTGCGTCGTTTCGAAAAGGGGACTCCCTTCGGTCGTAGATCCGAGCTTGCCCGGATGCTCTTTGCGTGGCGATTAAAATCATCCGAGCAAGCTCGGATCCACGGGTCAACAGCGATCCGGTCAGAGCGCGTGGCCAGGGTCGAAGTGGATGCATCGCTTGTTTCCGTAGTACAGCTGTGTAGATCCGAGCTTGCTCGGATGCTCTTTGCGTGGCGATTAAAAG
>JBBSVH010000128.1:0-7029 GCA_038233685.1 Lysobacterales bacterium
CTTCTTGAGCCGTAAAGCGAGCCGAGCATCGCAGCGGGAGGCGGCCGAAGACTCGCCCTTGTCTGAGCGCAGCGCGTTTGGGCGCCGTGCCGCCTCGCGCGAGAAGCGCAGGGCACCGATGCAGCTGCACCGCATCGGCTCACGTCCGGCTCAAACGGTTCTGCTTCCTTTTACCAAGACAAAAGGAAGTCGCGCAAAGCGCGAAAGCTCTTGATCCTGCTCGCTCAAGCCTTGCCTCCGGCGCTCCTCAAGCCCCCGCAGCGTGGCGGAATGTGTCAATCCTGCGATCGCTTCGTCACCACCTTCCCCTTCAGATCCAAATCCGCAATCCGCCAGAGATAAAGACTCGCGTAGGTCCGGTACGGGGCCCACCGTTCCCCGCGCGCAGACAACTCCTTCGGCTTGGGAATCGACGCCAGCTTGTCCACCCGCTGGGCCCCCTTGGCGATTCCCAGGTCATCGATCGGCAGCACGTCGGCCCGGCCCAGTCGGAACATCAGCATCATCTCCACCGTCCAGCGTCCAATCCCGCGCACCGGCACCAGCGCAGCGATAACCTGATCCGGATGCATGCACGACATCTGGCGCAGCCCCGGTATCTCGCCGACCGCTTCTCGCGCGCACAGGTCGCGGAGCGCAAGCGTCTTGTTTCCGGACACTCCGCACGCACGCAGCGTCGGGTCGTCTAACTCGGAAAGGGTATTGAAGTGAAGGCGCTTGCTACCGACAGCGGCCTCCACCCGCCCGACGATGGTGGCCGCCGCCTTGCCGCTGAGTTGCTGGTACAGGATCGCCCTGGCCAGCGCGTCCACCGGATCGAACGGTCTGCGCCACGACGGCAGGGCCTGGATCGGGCCGATACGCGTCAGCCAAGGCGCCAGCCTGCGGTCGCAGCGGACAAGGTGGTCGAAAGCGGCCTGGGTGTCGAACCCTCGGGCGTGGCGGGGCAAGCTCGTGGCCTCAGCGACGGATCGCGTCCAGTGCCCAAAGCACCCAGCCCAGCATCAGGCCAATGCCACCGATCGGGGCGAGACGAGTGGACATGCCCGCCATCACGCCCAGGACCAGACTCCCGCTAAACAACAGCGTGCCGACTAGCAGCAGGTAGAGACCGGACTTGCCGAGTGCGCGTGGCGTTCCGGGAGAGAGCGCCGCCAGCGCGACGCCGTGGCCAAACCCGAAAATCGCTGCGCTCTGGAGGCTAGCCTGCGCGTGCGGATCGGCAATGGCGTGCGCCGCATACGCGCCCAGCCCAACCGCTGCCCCGGCGATGAGCGCACCGGCGAATGCCAGCAGCGAGGGCTTTCTCTGACGTCGATCATGACCAAGGAACACAGTGACCCCTCGATGCGCCATCACAGCCGCGGCCTGGGCTCGTCACCCCGGAAAAGCCGCGCGCCGCAGAAGCGGCGCGCTCATTCCAATTGCTCCGGGGGCTTGCGCCCGCCGGACCTAGTCTTTGATTTCCCAGAACACGTCGAACTCGCCCTCGGCGGTGAATGCGTCGTCCGCGCCATTCTCCCACTCCTCGTAGGGCCGACCAGCGACCTCGAAGCCCTGGGTCATCGCCCAGGCGCGAATGGCGTTTCGGACCGAGTCCAACTCGGCCATGTAGCCGACGTAACTGCCGCTTGCCGCACGCCGTGGCTCGAGCCGCACGTACTCCACCGGCGTGCCGGCAACCTTTACGCCCTGCAGCGCTTCGGTGGCCTGCGGGACATCGAGAGCACGGATCGGTGCGGCCTCGGCCATGGCTGTCGCTTCATCAGTGCCAGCATCGGCGTCGCCCTTCTTCTTGTCGACTGCCACGTCGTCCTTGTCCCCGTCCTTCGTGTCCCCGTCCTTCGACGTACCACCACGCTTGCGCACGGGCTGGGCCACGTCGAAGGCGTATTTCTCGGACCCGAAGTCGGTGGTGATGATACGCAGCGGCCCGGCGGGCACCAGATCGTTGGTCTCCATCACCCGCTTGATCCACTCCCGGTTCGCCGCGATCGACGCCTTGATGATGTCGTTGTTGCGATCGATATTGCCGGCGTTGACCACCAGCAGGTTCTCGCCGGGCAGATCGACCACGGCAAGGTCGGCGAGGCGGCTGCCTTCCACCCTGTAATCGTAGTTGGGAACCGTAGCGAGCGTATTGGTGAGATGGGCGAGGCTGGACTTGATCTGGTCGCCCACGTTACGGCTGACGTACATTCCGGTGAAACGGCCAAACAGGTTCCATCCGTAATTCACGCTGTAGGTCTGGGTGATCTCCACGTTGCGACCGTTCTTGCCGGTCGGCTCCAGGGTCACCACGCTGCTCTTGTCGTTACCGGGCCGGCTGTCGTCGATGTTGAAGACCACCTTTCCGCTGCCGCCATTCTCGGGGCGCTCGCTTTCGATGATCTCCCAGAAGCCCTCGCCCCAGCGCGGGTCGCTGGAGGCGTAGTCCAGTCGCGCGCCCACGCCGGAAAGGTTGTCGCCGCCCGAATACCTGACCTCCTCCTCCAGCACCGGCACCAGCGAATTCCAGTCGTTGAGCCGGCGGATGTTGTTGATCGTGTCGAAAACGATCGTCATGCGCCGGTTGGTTTCCATGCGCTCTTCAAGGCGTCGCTCGGACGGGAGAAGGGCGCCGACCGCCACGAACAGCACCAACACGATCGCCAGCGCAATCAAGAACTCGATAAAACGGATCATTCAACAGTCTCCGGGGGCCGGGGCCAAGGCGTTGGTATGGTTTCAGCGCGCATCCTAGCAGGCTTGGAGTATCCGGTCAGCCATCTGGGGCAGCGGAACGAAACCGTCACATGCCCTCTCCGCGCGGGGCTGCCGGGCATTGCCCACGAGCGGCGCTTGAGTCCTGCAGCACCCGGGTGCAGTGCCGTGATGAGATGGGCAGGGCGACACCCCGCCAAGGCCACGGCCGCAGGCTGCGTCCATGGTCCATTCGTGGCCCACGCTGTTTTCCTGCAGGAGTCCGGTGCCCTTCCTCGGTCCCGCACTGAATCGACCGGGACGCTGAATGCGGCGGCGCCCCAACCTGCCGAAAAGACCGGCGCGACGCGGCCCGGAGCGCCAAGCCACTCCAGGCAGACTCAAACCAGCTGCAGTTCGAAGGCCTTGAGCACGGCCCGCGTCCGATCCCGCACCCCCAGCTTGGACAGGATGTTGGATACGTGGTTCTTGATGGTGCCTTCGGCCACCCCAAGCGAATTGGCGATTTCCTTGTTGGAGAAGCCGCTGGCCATCAGTCGAAGGATCTCGGTCTCACGGTCGGTCAGCGGATCAGGTCGGTCCAGGCTGGTGAATTCGTTGCGCATGTTCTCCAGACCGGACAACAGGCGCTGGGTCACCACCGGCTGCACCAGCGTCCCACCAGAGGCCACGGCGCGGATCGCCCCGACCAGCTGCTGCAGGGAGACGTCCTTCAGCAAATAGCCTCGGGCCCCCGCCTTGATGCCGGCCAGCACCAGCTGGTCATCGTCGAAGGTGGTCAGGATGATCGACGGCGGCAGCTGGCCGAGTGCGGCAAGCGCCTGCAGCGCTTCCAGGCCAGACATCACCGGCATGCGCATGTCCATCAGCACCACATCGGGCTGGACCTGCGGGATCAGCTCCACCGCCTGTTTTCCGTCGGCGGCTTCGGCAACCACTTCGATGCCGTCGTCGAGCGCCAGCAGCGAGCGGATGCCTTGCCGCACCAAAGTTTGGTCATCGACCAGGCAGACACGGATCATGCAGGACCTCCGGGAGTGGCTTCGGCACAAGGTTCAAGAAGTATGGGGGCTGGCGTACCGAGGGGTAGCTGCAGACACAGGCGGAAGCCGCCTCGCGCAGGCGAATCAAGGGTCATGCGCCCACCATGCTGGCGCAGGCGCTCGCTCATGCCACGAAGCCCGTTGCCAGCCACGATGGTCCGGGCGCCGACGCCATCATCCCGCGCCTCCATCACGATCAGGTCGCCGTCGCGACGGCAGCTGACCCAGAGGTTGCGCGCGCCGGCATGGCGCACCGCGTTGGTGATGATCTCCTGGGTGCAGCGCAGCAGCACATGGGCGCGCTCGGCATCCTCCAGGTTCAGGGGCTCCTCGATCTCCATGTGGATGTCCAGCGCAGGCACCTGTTCGGCCAGCAGCAGCAGCGCGGACGCCAGGTCGATCGAGTCTCCTTCGCGCAGCTGACTCACCACTTCGCGCACGTCGGTCAACAGCAGCCGGGCCAAGGCCTGCGCCTGGCGGACATGTTCCTGGGCGCGGCCGTCGGTCATGTGGCTCGCCACTTCAAGGTTCAGGCTCAGCGCGGTCAGGTGATGCCCCAGCAGGTCATGCAGCTCGCGCGAAATTCGCGTGCGCTCGTTGACCCGCGCGCTTTCCGCCAGCAGCGCACGGGTGGCCCGCAGCTCGGCATTGAGCCGACGCTGCTCATCCCGCGCATGCGCCTGCTGCCTTGCAACATAAGCGGTAACCAGGACGAAGGCGGAAAACCCGACGTAGAAGGTCGACTGGAACAGCGCCTCCCAGAAGCTGAAGTCGTCCCGCGCCATGAACGACGGTACCAGCGGCACATGCGCAAGCAGCAACCAGGCCACTGCCGCGCGCAGGCTCAGGATCCACGGCAGCACTCCGGCCATGACCAGCAGCAGCATCGCGCTGAGCCCGGTCTGGGTGTAATAGCCCACGGCGACCGCTGCGGTAGTCAGCACCACCAGAAGTGCGAAATTGCCGCGGCTCGTCGCGAGCGCTTCGCGCGAACCAAGCGCTCGCGTCGCCAGCCAATAACAGGCACCGAACGACAGGTAGGCCAGCAGGGTCATGGGCACGTCGACCCCGATTCCGCCCGCGACCATGCCCGGCCGCGGGGGCAGGAACCAGACATTCAGTATGATGGGGATGCCGACCAGCGCCCAGGTGTACAGACCCGCGGCGCGCAGGAGGCGGGTATGGCTGAGTCGGTTCAACATGGCAGCATCTTAGGCTGATTGGCCCACACGCACCCTGCCCTAAAGTCATGCGGGATGACGCGGCAGCGGCGCCCCGCGCACGACCACCCATGCGATAATTCGCGGCTGGTGGCTCGCGGCCGCCGTGCCATCCCTTGGAGTGACCTGAATGTCGATTGTCATCCGCGACGTGCTCGAGCACGAGCTGGATTCGGTCCTGGCCCTCAACAACAATGCTGGCCAGGCCATCCTTCCCCTGGATGCCGCAAGGCTGTTGCGCTTCCACCAACAGGCAGGCTACTTCCGCGTGGCCGAGCGCGATGGCAACCTCGCCGGTTTCCTGGTCGGCTTCGGAGCCGAAGCCGTTCACGACAGCAACAACTTTGCCTGGTTCCGAGAGCGCTACCCGAACTTCTTCTATATCGACCGCATCGTGGTGGCCAGCCGACGCCGCGGAGGGGGTGTGGGCCGGGCCTTCTACGCCGACGTGCAGAGCTACGCCGAGCTGCGCTATCCGCAGCTCGCCTGCGAGGTATTCATCGACCACGGCGCCGACCCGGCGCTGCTGTTCCACGGCAGCTTTGGCTTCAAGGAAGTTGGCCAGAACATGATGCCGGCCAACGGCGTGCGCGCCAGCATGCTCATGAAAGAGCTGTGCAGCTACCCGTGGGTCCGCGACACCTACGGCGAGGCCCTGCCCGATTGCCCATGGACCCACACCCGGCATGTGGCCGTGGCCGCCTCGGCGCCGACGCGAGCAACGGGCGCATGAGCGCCGCCCCGGCGAACACAAGCTACGAGCAGGCGGGCGAACTCAAGATCGGGCAGGTAGGCGTTGCCAACCTGCGCGTGCGCACGCTCGACGTGGCCCAGCTCACCCGCGAGATGCGCGAGCGGGTGGAGCGGGCACCAAAACTGTTTGGCCGCGCCGCGGTGATCATCGACTTTGGCGGCCTGGCGCAAACCCCGGATCCAGGCACCGCGCAGGCGCTGCTGGACGGACTGCTCGATGCCGGGGTAATTCCGGTGGCGCTGGCCTACGGCACCCCCGAGACGGAGCAGCTGGCCGGACAGCTGGGCCTGCCGCTGCTGGCCAAGTTCCGCGCACAGTACGAGCCGCTCGAGGCAGCAGCCCCGCGCGAGCCGGCAACAGCCGCCGCGCGCGCCGCCAAGACACCACCGCCTGAGCCACCGACGCCGGCTGCTCCCCCAGCGCCCGTCTCGGCCCCTGCAGCCAAACCGGGTCTGGTGCAGAAGTCCCCGGTGCGTTCCGGCCAGCAGCTGTATGCCGAAAATCGCGACCTGACCGTGCTCAGTACCGTGGGCGCCGGCGCCGAAGTGATATCCGACGGCTCGATTCATATCTATGGCACCCTGCGCGGACGCGCGCTTGCGGGCGCGCAGGGCAACACCGATGCACGCATCTTCTGCCGCGAGTTCCATGCCGAGCTCGTGGCCATCGCCGGCAACTACAAGGTGCTTGAAGACGTGCCCCGGGAACTGCATGGAAAGGCCGTGCAGGTCTGGCTGGAAAAAGACCAACTCATGATTGCCGCCCAGGACTGACGGTCCGGCGCCCCCGCGCCTGATCCGTTCGACCCTGCGCGGTTCCCCGAACGCAATACCTCAGGAGACACACCATTGGCTGAAATAATCGTAGTCACATCCGGCAAGGGCGGCGTGGGCAAGACCACCACCAGCGCCAGCATCGCGTGCGGGCTCGCGCGTCGCGGCAAGAAGGTGGCGGTGATCGACTTCGACGTAGGACTGCGAAATCTCGATCTGATCATGGGCTGCGAGCGCCGCGTGGTGTACGACTTCGTGAATGTCACCCAGGGCGAGGCCACCCTGAAGCAGGCGCTGATCAAGGACAAGCGCTTCGACACGCTGTTCATCCTCGCTGCCTCGCAGACCCGCGACAAGGATGCGCTGAGTAAGGAAGGCGTCGAAAAGGTGCTGCGCGACCTGCACAACGACGGCTTCGACTACATCGTGTGCGACTCGCCGGCCGGGATCGAGAAGGGCGCCTACCTGGCGATGTATTTCGCCGACACCGCGGTGGTCGTGGTCAATCCGGAAGTGTCCAGCGTGCGCGACTCCGA
>JBBSVH010000129.1:0-7006 GCA_038233685.1 Lysobacterales bacterium
AAGTTTATCACCAGCCGCCAGATCCGCGAGCGCCTGGAGCGCGAAGTCCTGCACAACGTGGCGCTGAAGGTCGAGGAAGGCTCTGACCCGGACAAGTTCCTGGTCTCCGGCCGCGGCGAGCTGCACCTGTCGGTGCTGATCGAAACCATGCGCCGCGAAGGCTTCGAGCTGGCCGTGTCGCGTCCGGAAGTCATCATCAAGGAGATCGACGGCCAGCAGATGGAGCCAGTCGAGCAACTGGTGGTCGACATCGAAGAGGTGCACCAGGGCGGCGTGATGGAGAAGCTGGGCGTGCGCAAGGGCGCGTTGAAAAACATGGAGTCAGACGGCAAGGGTCGCGTGCGCCTGGACTACATGATCCCGGCGCGCGGCCTGATCGGCTTCCAGAACGAATTCCGCACCCTGACCCAGGGTTCGGGCCTGCTGTTTCATGTGTTCGACCATTACGGCCCGAGGGAACAGGGTGCGATCGCCAAGCGCCAGAACGGCGTGATGATTTCGAACGCGGCAGGCGCCACGCCCGCGTACTCGCTCGGCCCACTGGAAGAGCGCGGCAAACTGTTCGCCGCTGAAGGTGACAACGTGTACGAAGGCCAGTTGATCGGCATCCACTCCAAGGACAACGACCTGACCGTCAATGCGATCAAGACCAAGCCGTTGACCAACATGCGCGCCTCGGGCAAGGACGACGCCATCAAGCTGACCCCGGCAATCAAGTACACGCTTGAGCAGGCGCTGGACTTCATCGAGGACGACGAGCTGGTTGAAGTCACCCCGAAGGAAATCCGCCTGCGCAAGAAGTTCCTGGGCGAAAGCGATCGCAAGCGGGCCTCTCGCGCCGCCTGACCGCTCAATGCTGGACCCGATGACGGCGCCGGAAGAAACGGCGCCGTGTTTCGTGCTGCGTCCGCTTATGGCCGCTGGCACTTTCTTGCACGCGGCATCGGCCATGCGTAGCCTGCACGCATACCGCCGGGAAGACCCCATGCGCCTTCTGACACCTTTGCTGATGATGGCTGTCGCCCTTGCGGGCTGCGACTCGGGCGCCTCGCTGGAGCCTGTTGCGAAGGCTCCCACCGATTTTGCCTATGCCGAACTGGACATCGCCCAACTGCAGGCGATGATGGCATCAGGCACGCTGGACAGCCGCACGCTGACCCAGGCCTACATTGACCGGATCGAGGCAATCGACCGTGCCGGCCCCACCCTGCGATCGGTGCTGGAGATCAATCCGGACGCAATGAAAGAAGCCGCGTTGCGCGATGCCGAGCGCCAGTCAAGCTCGGTGCGCGGCCCCCTGCACGGCATTCCGATCCTGCTCAAGGACAACATCGGCGCCACCCCAATGGTCAATTCCGCCGGTTCTCTGGCGCTGGCCGAGTTCCGGCCCGCCACCGACGCTTTCCTGGTGCGGCGACTGCGCGAAGCCGGCGCGGTGATCCTGGGCAAGACCAACCTGAGCGAGTGGGCCAACTTCCGCTCCACCCATTCTTCCTCGGGCTGGAGCGCGCGCGGCGGCCAGACGCTGAATCCGTACGCGTTGGACCGCACTCCATGTGGATCGAGCGCCGGCAGCGCGGTAGCGGTTTCGGCCAACCTGGCGGCGGCCGCCATCGGCACCGAAACCGACGGCAGCATCATCTGCCCAGCGGCGGTCAATGGACTCGTCGGCCTCAAGCCCACGGTCGGTCTGGTCAGTCGCGACGGCATCATTCCGATCTCTTTCAGCCAGGACACTGCCGGACCGATGACCCGTACCGTCGAAGACGCGGCGCTGCTGCTCGCCGTGCTCGCCGGACGCGACGACGCCGACCCGGCGACGGAAGCGTCGTCGTGGAACGTGAACCTCGACTTCGCCTCGCGCCTTGAACCCGGAGCACTTCGCGGCGCGCGCATCGGCGTGCTGCGCAGCAAGTTCGATATCCATCCCGATGCGGCTGCAGCGATGGAGGGCGCCATCGATACGATGCGCCAAGCGGGCGCGACGGTAGTCGATGCGCAGATACCCACCGAAGGACAATGGGGCGATGACGAACTGGTGCTGCTGGAATACGAGTTCAAAGCGGGGCTGGAACGCTATCTGAAGCTTCACGATGCGCCCCTGCAGACCCTCTCGCAGCTCATGGGCTACAACTCCCGGAACCGCGATCTGGAGATGCCGCTGTTCGGGCAGGAGCTGTTCGAAAGCTCGGATGCGCGCGGTGGACTGGGCGAGTACGCGTACACCAGCGCGCGCTCCCGCGCCCGGCGACTCGCCGGGCCCGAAGGCATCGATGCCGCGCTGAAGGCGCAGCAACTCGACGCCCTGGTGGCGCCGGCCACGGGACCTGCGTGGCCCATCGATCCAGAGAACGGCGGTGATTTCCCCGGAGCCGGGTATGGAGCCGCGGCCGTGGCGCGCTACCCCAGCCTCACCGTGCCGATGGGCCACAGTGACGGCCTGCCGCTGGGCATCGTGTTCATGGGCAAGGCCTGGAGCGAGGCGCGGCTGATCGCGCTGGCATACGACTACGAGCAACTCACCCTCGCCCGCCGCCCACCGACCTACCCGGCCACGATCGCTGCGCTGCGGGCAGCGCCCGCTCCAGCGATCCACAAGGGTTCAAACGGCAAGCCCGCATCCAAAAATAATGGTACCCAGCATGACTGAAAACATTCCCGGGCCGGTCCCCACCGGCACGCGGCTGGTCCTGACCAGACCCGATGACTGGCATCTGCATCTGCGCGACGGCGCCATGATGTCCAGGGTGGTTGCCGACACTTCGAATCAGTTCGCACGCGCCATCGTCATGCCCAACCTGAAACCGCCAATCACCACCACGGCGCACGCGTGTCAGTACCGGGACCGCATCCGGCAGAGCCTTCCTGCCGACGCTGCATTCGAGCCGCTGATGACGCTTTACCTGACCGATGAAACCAGCGCCGAGGAAATCGTGCTGGCCAAGGAGAGCGGACTGGTCCACTCGGTGAAGTATTACCCCGCCGGCGCAACCACCAATTCGGCTGCGGGCGTAACCAGCCTGGAGCGCTGCACTGCTGCGCTGGAAGCGATGCAGCGCGTTGGATTGCCGCTGCTCCTGCATGGCGAAGTCACCGATCCCGACGTGGACCTGTTCGACCGGGAGTCGGTCTTCATCGATCGCCACCTGGCGCCGCTGATCCAGCGGTTTCCTGCGCTGCGCGCGGTGCTCGAACACGTCACCACCGCCAATGCCGTGCAGTTCGTCCGTGAAGCCCCGGCACATGTAGGCGCCACCATCACCGCGCACCACCTGCTGCTCAATCGCAATGCCATGTTCGCCGGAGGCCTGCGCCCGCACCATTACTGCCTGCCGGTGCTCAAGCGCGAAACCCATCGCCAGGCGCTGGTCGATGCCGCCACCAGCGGCAGCCCGAAATTCTTCCTCGGCACCGACAGTGCGCCGCATCTCAAGAAGGACAAGGAGTCGGACTGCGGATGCGCCGGGATCTACACCGCCCGCACCGCGATGGAACTCTATGCCGAGGCATTCGACCAGGCTGGTGCGCTGGATCGACTGGAGGCCTTCTCAAGCTTCCATGGACCGGACTTCTACACGCTACCGCGCAACACCGACACGATCGCCCTCGAAAAGGTCGAATGGACGGTGCCGACGACGCTGGGTCCGGTGGATGAGCCACTGGTTCCGTTCCGGGCAGGCGAGTTATTGTCCTGGCGCTGCGTGGAAGCCGGTAACGGCCTCTGACCCATCCCTCCCCACGTACAGACCAACTCGAAACAGGCGCTCGCCTGTGCGGGGCCCGTCGGGAGCATGAGGCGCCAGCCCGACGGCTTCCCCTGCATGTGCATGTGCACTCAGCGCGCGGGCGCCACGGCCACCTGGTTCTGCTTGCGCACGATCGACATCGCGATCTCCAGCGACTGCTCGTAGTTCATGCGCGGATCGACGGTGGAGCGGTAAGCGCGCTCCAGGTCGATGTCGGTCAGCTCTCGCGCCCCGCCCGTGCACTCGGTCACGTCTTCCCCGGTCAGCTCCAGGTGCACGCCGCCCAGACGGGTGCCGGCAGCAGCATGCAGGTCGAACGACTGCTCCACCTCGCCGCGGATGTTGTCGAAACGACGCGTCTTGTAGCCATTGCTGGTGCTCTCCGTGTTGCCGTGCATCGGGTCGCAGACCCAGAGCACGCGCCGTCCGTCACGCCTGATGGCGTCGAGCAGCGGGGGCAGCTTTTCCGCAATCTGCGTCGCGCCCATGCGATGGATGAAAGTCAGGCGTCCCGGCTCGTCCTCAGGATTGAGCACGTCCATCAAGCGCAACAGCTGGTCTGGCTTGACCGAAGGACCGACCTTGAGCGCGATCGGGTTGCGCACGCCACGCAGATATTCCACATGCGCGCCATCGACGGCTGCGGTGCGCATGCCGATCCACGGGTAGTGCGTGCTCAGGTTGAACCAGCCCCACTGCCGCGGCACTTCGCGGGTCAGCGCTTCCTCGTAGGGCAGCAACAGCGCCTCATGCGAGGTGTAGAAGTCGATCCGGTTGAGGTTGTGTACTTCCGAACCGGACAGCGTTTCCATGAAGCGGACCGCATCGCCGATCGACGTCACCATCTGCTGGTACTCGTTGGCGTTGGCCGAGTAGCCGACCCAGTTTAGGTTCCAGTATTCGGGATGGTGCAGGTCGGCGAATCCGCCATCGATCAGGGCACGAACGAAGTTCATGGTCATCGCAGAGCGCGCATGCCCCTTGATCATGCGGCGTGGATCGGGAATGCGTGCGCGAGCGCTGAACTCGGGCTCGTTGACCAGGTCCCCGCGGTAGCTGGGCAAAGTCACGCCATCCCGCGTCTCGGTGTCGGTGGAGCGTGGCTTGGCGTACTGACCGGCAAATCGGCCCACGCGCACCACCGGAAGGCGCAACCCGTGGACCAGCACCAGGCTCATCTGCAGCAGGACCTTTAGCCGATTGGAGATCAGTCCTGACTCGCAGTCGCTGAAGCTTTCGGCGCAGTCACCGCCCTGCAGCAGGAAGCGCTTGCCCTCTTGGGCCTCGGCAAGCTGGCGCTTGAGCGCGAAGATCTCCCACGAGGTGACCAATGGCGGGAGTTGGCGAAGCTCGGCCAGCGCCGCCTCCAGCGCTTGCGCGTCTGGATAGGTGGGCATCTGCACGGCCGTGCGACCGCGCCACGAAGCCGGCGCCCAGTCAGTGGGCAGGTTCACGGCCTGCAGATTGCGATCGTTGTGGCTCATGGTGGTGTCCTAGGCGAACCCCATGGTGCCAGATTGCTGCGTCGCGTCAAATGGACTCAGGCGGCGCGCCGCTGGCCGACCCCTGCAAACACCGCCCACAGTCCGAGCACCACGAACCAGGCCAGGCTCCAGGCGGGCATTGCCAGGCCAAGGAACGTCCAGTCCACCTCGGCGCACTCACCGGAGCCGGTGAACACTCTGCGCAGCACGTCGCCCAGCGGGAACGCCTCGAGCATGTAGGAGAGGTCTGGACCGCAGGCAGGCACCTTGTCTGCCGGGAGGTTCTGGAGCCACACATGACGACCCGCAATAGCCACGCCCACGCCTGCGCACAGGACCGCCAGCGCGGAGTAGAACGCACGTCCGGACGGTCTGGTCGGCGCGTGCACGGAACCGAACAGGAACACCAGGCCGAGGCCGGCGAAGGCGCCGCGCTGGAACGTGCACAGCGGGCACGGCAGCAGCCCGCCGTAGTATTGGCTGTAGAGCGCAAACGCGAGCAGCGCCACGCATGCGACGAATCCAAGCAGGAACTGGATTCGGAACGACCAGCGCAGAGGATTCATTGCATGGTTCCTGAAAGGTCAGCTGTGGATTATCACCGGGGCTTCGCAGAGGTGCCACAGCCAGGTCGCAGGGCGAGAAGGCCGGGAGACGCGGGGGCACGCCGTGGAGGAGACCAAAACAAAAACCCCGGCATCGCGGCCGGGGCTTGGGTTGAAGCTTTGGATCGTGCTTACTCGCCGGACAGTGCCGCCGACTCAGGACGGTCCACCAGCTCTACATACGCCATCGGCGCATTGTCACCGGCGCGGAAACCGCACTTCAGGCTGCGCAGGTAGCCACCCGGTCGACCCTGGTAGCGCGGGCCCAGCGTGGTGAACAAGGTGCCCACCGCTTCCTTGTCGCGCAGGCGCGAAAACGCGAGGCGGCGGTTGGCCACGCCATCGATCTTGCCCAGGGTGATCAGGGGCTCGGCGACGCGGCGCAGCTCCTTGGCCTTGGGCAAGGTGGTGCGGATCAGGCCAAGCTTGATCAGCGATGCCGCCATGTTGCTGAACATCGCTTGGCGATGGGCGCTGGTGCGGTTGAATTTGCGGCCGGCTTTCTGGTGGCGCATGGTGTTGGTTCCTGATTAATGTTGGTGCTGTTGAGGTTCGCTGTCGCCGTCATAGCGTTCTTGAATGGACTGCGGATGGCCCGAGCCCAATCATCCTGATCGGGCATCGCCGCGCACCTTCAGGTGCGTCGACGTTGTGTAGCGTTGCAAACAGGACCCCCGCAGTGGCTGCGGAGCTCCTTTCAGCCTTGATCAGCCAAGCATCCCGTGCTGGGAAACGCCGGCCGGCGGCCAGTTTTCCAGCTTCATGCCGAGGGACAGGCCGCGCTGGGCCAGGACTTCCTTGATCTCGGTCAGCGACTTCTTGCCGAGGTTCGGGGTCTTCAGCAACTCGACTTCGGTCTTCTGGATCAGATCGCCGATGTAGTAGATGCTTTCCGCCTTGAGGCAGTTGGCCGAACGCACGGTCAGCTCCAGGTCGTCGATCGGACGCAGCAGCACCGGGTCAACGCCAGCGGTCGCGGGCTTGGCAGCGCTACGGTCACGATGGGTGAAGTCGCCGAACACGCTGAGCTGGTCGGTGAGGATGTCGGCGGCGGTGCGCACGGCCTCCTCGGCATCAATGGTGCCGTTGGTTTCGATGTCCAGCACCAGCTTGTCCAGGTCGGTACGCTGCTCGACGCGCGCGGAATCGACTTCATAGGCGACGCGGCGCA
>JBBSVH010000130.1:0-6880 GCA_038233685.1 Lysobacterales bacterium
CCGCCAGTTCCGCGAGATCCCGGGGATCATGCAGGGCACGGCCAAGCCGGACTACAGCCGCGCGGTGGACATGCTGACCAAGTCGGCGATCAAGGAAATGGTGGTGCCGTCGCTGCTGCCCGTGGCGGTGCCGGTGGTGGTGGGCCTGCTGCTGGGTCCGCAGGCGCTGGGCGGACTGCTGATCGGCACGATCGTCACTGGCCTGTTCGTGGCAATCTCGATGACCACCGGCGGCGGTGCATGGGACAACGCCAAGAAGTACATCGAGGACGGCCATCATGGCGGCAAGGGCTCAGAGGCGCACAAGGCTGCGGTCACCGGCGACACCGTAGGCGACCCGTACAAGGACACCGCCGGCCCGGCCATCAACCCGCTGATCAAGATCATCAATATCGTGGCCCTGCTGCTGGTGCCGGTGCTGCCGGTGGATGGCTGGATGGGCGGCGCCACGGTCACCGCCGCTCCGGCTGCGGTCCAGGCGACCGCGGCAGATGGATCGGCCGCGCGTATCTACTTCGACATGGGCTCGCTGGTACTGCCCAGCGACGCCAGCGTCACTCTGGCGCCGGTGCTGGGCCAGATGTATGCCGACGCGTCGTCGCGAGCCATGGTTGCCGGGTATTACGACGGCGGTGGCGATCAGGCCACCAACGCCTCGCTGGCCCGCGAACGCGGCCAGACCGTGCAGCAGTGGCTGATTGCGAACGGCGTTTCCACCGACCGTATCGTGATGCTGCTGCCCGAACCCAGTGAAGCGACGGCAGCCGATGGTGGACGCATGGTGGCGGTGATGGTGGAGTAGCCGCAGCGCGCCGAGAGACCTGTAATCCAAGCAATAAAGGCGGCCGAAAGGCCGCCTTTTTCGTGGTCCGCACGCTTCGGCGAAAGCTGGTCGCAGGACACGCGCTCACTGCCGCAACGCTCGCGCCCAGGCCATTTCCGGAGCGGGACTCAGGATGATTTAACCGTTTGGTCACAGGCTTTTAGCGATCCTCGTTAAGTTGAATTTCAGGCAGGACGAACGCCTTCGCCCTGGCAACACTTCGAAAACGGGAGCATCCGATGAGAGATTTCCACCTTCCAAACCAGCTGCAGGAAAGCTTCGGGAGTGCCCTTCCGTCGATCCTGGGAGCCGTCGCGATCCTGGTTGGCGGCATCATCCTCGCCCTGCTGGTCCGCGCGGGGATTCGCAAGGCGCTGACCGCCCTGCGCGTTGACGAGCGGCTCAATCGCGATACCGATACCGATACGAACATCGAAGTGACGCGCCTGGTGGCGTCGATGGGCTTCTGGTTCGTGATCATCCTGGCCCTGCTCGGCATGTTCAGCATCCTGCGGATAGAGGGCCTGTCCGGGCCGTTCGAGGCGCTGGTCTCATCGATCATGCTGTACCTGCCGCGGATCCTGCTGGCCGCGATTCTCGCCCTGGTGGCGTGGCTGCTGGCCACCCTGCTGCGCGCGGGTCTCAATCGCGTCATGGCGATGAGCGGATGGGATGAAAAGCTGTCCGCCTCTGCAGGCGTAAAGCCGCTGTCCACAGTGTTGGGCAACGTCGTGTATTGGGTGGTCCTGCTGCTGTTCCTGCCCGCCATTGTCGGTGCGCTGCAGATTGAAGGACTGATGACGCCATTGGGCGACATGACCAGCGAGTTCGTCGCTGCCCTGCCGGCGATTTTTGCCGCAGTGGTGATCGGCGTGGTGGGCTGGTTGATTGCCAAGGTGGTGCGTGGCCTGGTGACCAACCTGCTCGCTGCCGCCGGCGTCGATCGCTTCAGCGACCGGGCCGGGCTGACCGAAGGGGTTCGCCTTTCGCAGTTGGGCGGCACCCTGGCCTTCATCCTGGTCATCGTGCCGACGCTGATCGCAGCGCTCGATGCGCTGCAGATCGACGCTATCGCCGAGCCGGCCCGCGACATGCTTTCGATGTTCCTGTTCGCGATCCCCAACATCCTGGCGGCGGCCCTGATCCTGATCATCGCCTGGTTCGTGGGCCGCTTCGTGGCCGGACTGGTCACCAGCCTGCTGGAGAACCTCGGCTTCGACCGCTTGCCCGAGCGCCTTGGTTTCGGCCATGCGTTCGATCGCAACACCAGCGCCCAGCTGGTGGACGCACATGGCGGAGCGATGGGCGAGAGCGCCTCCGCAGCCACGGTTGGCGATACGGCCACGCTGCCCACCCTGTCGCAGTTCATGGGTCGGGTCGCGCTGTTCTTCATCATGCTGTTTGCCACGGTCGAAGCGGCACACCGGCTTGGTTTCGTTGGCGTGCGCAGCCTGCTGGCCGATTTCATCGCCTTCGGCGCCGACGTGCTGCTGGGCGCCGTGATCCTGGTGATCGGTTACTGGCTGGCGGATCTGGCGGCCAAGGCCATCCAGCGCGCCAATCCCGACAATGCCGTCGGACTGTCGCGCATTGCCCGTCTCGCGATCCTGGGGCTGGTGCTGGCCATGGGCCTGCGCGCCATGGGCATCGCCGATGACATCGTCAACCTGGCCTTCGGCCTGGTCCTGGGCGCGGTGGCGGTGGCGGTGGCGCTGGCCTTTGGCCTCGGCGGGCGCGAGGCGGCCGGCACGGTCGCGCAGCGCTGGGCCGCGCGCGACCTGGGCAACCGGACCGATCGCGGCAGCTAAGCGGGGAGGGGTTCGGGACACGGAGGTCCCGGATATCCCGCAGTGGTGCAGAAACCCTCGTCTAGAGGGTTTTTGCGTTTATGGCGGCAGGGTCGCGCGCCCTTCATGGCGCGGACGATCCGCGCGGCTGCTGCGCTGCAGCACTACGGCGTAGAATGCGCTCCCCGCTTAGCGCATTACCTGGAGCAGTTCATGGGTCTGGACCACGTGGCCACCGGCGCCAATCCGCCGCACGAGATCAACGTCATCATCGAGATCCCGAAGGATTCGGAGCCGGTGAAGTACGAGGTCGACAAGGCCAGCGGCGCGATCTTCGTCGACCGCATCCTGTCCACGCCCATGCGCTATCCCTGCAACTACGGTTACGTGCCGCACACGCTGTGCGGCGATGGGGACCCGGCCGACGTGCTGGTGGTGCTGCCGCTGTCCCTGATCCCCGGCTCGGTGATCCGCTGCCGTCCGGTCGGCGTGCTGCGCATGACCGACGAGGCCGGCAGTGACGAGAAGATCCTTGCCGTCCCGATCACCAAGGTGTTCAACGGCTACGCCCACATCGAGGACATCGGCCAGGTGTCGCCGCACTGGCTGGAGCGCATCGGCCACTTCTTCGAGCACTACAAGGACCTGGAAAAGGACAAATGGGTCAAGCTGGACGGCTGGGGCAACGCGGCCGAGGCGCGCGACATCCTCAGCGAGTCGATGAGCCGCTACGAATCGAGCACCGACAAGCCCAACTTCTGAAGGGCGGGCGCCGGGGTTTTGCGGCGCCCCTTTTCGAAGCCGCTCGCTCAGGCGGCCGCGGCTGCGGCTGCTCTCTGCACGATTGCCTGCATCGTTGCCAGCCGCGGCTCGATCTGCGCGGCGTGGCGTCGCCACTTGTCCGGGTCCGGCGGAGTCAGGGTGTAGCGCGAAAGCGGCAGCGACTGCTCCAGCGTCACGTCCCAGTCCAGCCCCGCCCAGCTGCAGATGCGTTCGGCTTGGGCCTGCGGGCTGGCCACGAAACGGCCGTGGTCGATACCGGTCCAGTCATCCCGATCCAGCGCGTCGAGATCGTCGAGCATGATCTTAGTCGCGCTCTCCCACTGCCGGGCCACCACCTGTGCCAGCGGCGCGCCGATCAGTTCACGCCAGTCCGGCACCAGCAGGAACGACCACACCGGCCCGGTCCAACCGGGCAGCTGCGGATACATCTGGAAATGCCCGGACTCCCAGCCATCGATCATGCTCGCCAGGACCTGGCGCGGGTCGCGGTGCAGGTAGACGAAGCGCGCGTCCGGGAACACCGCCTTCAGGAACGGGATGCGCAGCGCGTTCTTCGGCGTTTTCTCCAGCATGCGAACTGCCTGGATTCCATCTGAGGTCTTGCCCTCCCGATCACGCAGCGCTGCCCGGAATCGCTCTCGCAGCGCCTCGGAAACCTCTGGCGTAGCGTCGTGCGCGGTCAGCCGGTTGGAGTCGTACAGTCGCTGCGAAGGCGCCAGCCCCGGCACGCCCTCGATCAGCTGGTGGCTCTCATCGCCGATGGTATGCAGGCCCGGTGCGCGGGACAGGCTCTCGAACAGCAGGGTCGATCCCGATCTGGGCGGACTGACGATGAATACCGGACGATCGAAGCGGGCGGCGCTGCCGCGCGACGCGGATCGCGTAATCACCGCTGCACCAGTGCCCGCCTGCACCCCCGGATCCTGGGCCGCGACTGCCGCTGGAGTTTCGGTTTCGGTGACGGCTTCTGCAGGCGCATTGCTGCCGTGGCGGTCGACCTGGGCACCGGCGCCCTTGCCGTCGGCCAGCGCCACGTCCAGCACGTGCGCGCGCAGCGTGTCCCACAGTCCCATTTCGTTGCGCAGTCCGATCCGGTCGATCCCGCGTTCGAGCAGGTCGGCGCGCGTGCGCTCCAGCAGGTCCCGATAGCGCGGCCAGCCCTCGCGGCGGTCGCCGTGGATCGACCACAGCCCGTGCCAGCGTCGGCTGAAAAGCAGCAGCGCCTGCTGTATCGACGCCAGGTTGGCGTCGGCCCCCGCATCACTCAGCAGGAACACGATGTGCTCACGCAACTCCCACGGCGTCATCACCGCAGGCAGGTTGAACGACTCCAGATCAAGCTGCGGACGGACCGCAGCATCCGGCGCCACCAGGCGTGGCTGCCATGTGCGCGGTGCAGGTCCATGGGTCCGCCCCTTGCTTACCAGGTCCCAGAAGCCTTCGCCGCCGACCGTATCGGCAACCAGGTGGATGCGCTCGTCGCTCCCTTCATTGAGCACGCGATGCATGCGCCAGGTGTCGAACAGCCAGCACTCGCCCTGGGCCATGTGCGTTTCCGCTTCCCCGCACTGGAAGCGGACCGATGGCGTAGTGGTGATCGGCACGTGCACGCGCATGCGTTCGCGCCAGTAATAGTTGAGGTCCACGTGCGGGGTGACCTCGGCCTGTCCCGACAGGCGCATCAGCCGGGAGCGACCCCAGGTTGCGCCCAGCGCGTGCAGCACCTGCGTGAGATACGGGCAAGCCAGCAGCGAAGGCGTCGGCTGCATCGGCCCCGACAGCGACTCGTCATCGGGATCGCCGTTGGCGGTGATCAGGGTCAGCGCACTGTTGCCGGCCAGGCCGGAGGGGTGCCCACGCCAGCAGGCGTCGGGTATGGCGGACACTTCCGCAGCGAGCGCCGCTGCATCGAACAGCACGGGCAGCTGGATGAAGGGAACCTGCAGTTTCATGACTTCGGACCGGAACCAATGCGCCGGTCAGTGTGCTGACCGGGGACACGCGAGTAAAGGGCGAATACGGCCTGGCCACCACAGCCCAGCGCTGCAGCCTGCAGCGCGTCCGACCGGGCGGAAACTGCTGTTTTCCGCACGCTCCTAGTGTGGACGCGTTGCCGCACGCTGCTTGAACAACACGAGACAGGCCACGATGCTCGCGAGCAGGACGAACGAGGCGGTATACCGACTCAACGCCAGGCCGCCGTGGTCGACGGGCTTGTCGAGCAGGTCGCCGACGACCGCGCCGAGCGGTCGAGTGAGGATGAATGCAGCCCAGAACAACGCGGTCCGCGAAATGCGCGTCCAGTAATAGGCCGCTGCCAACAGGGCCAGCAGCGAGCCAAACAACACCGCACTGCCGGCGTATCCCAGCCCCTGCGTGTCAGCAGTCCAGTCACCCAGCGCGGTGCCCAGGGTCTGCGAGAACATGATCGTGACCCAGTAGAAGATTTCCACTTTTGGTGAGTTCACCGAGGCCACGTCGATCGAACCCATGGTGCGATACCACGCGTACAGGGATGCGACCAGCAGGGCCAGCAGGATGGTCGAGCCACCCGGGTAGCCGACCCCCATGGAGCGAGTCACGAAATCCGCCATTGTCGTACCAACCATCGTGGTGGCGATGATCGTGGCCCAGTACAGGAACGGATGGAACTGCCTGGCTTTCACCTGTGCCGTGACCGCAACCAGGAAGATGATGGCGAAGATCCCCGTGCCAACCAGGTAGCCCAGGTCCATCGACATGGACACCGCATCGCCCCCGGTTTCGCCCAGGGTGGTGGCCAGGATCTTGATGATCCAGAAGATCAGGGTGACCTGCGGAACCTTGCTGAGAACGTCGTCCTGCGCTGTGTTCATGTCGCCTCATTCCTGCTCTTGGAGACCGGCCGGCGCCGCCTGGCGGTAGCCAGAGTTGCGATTCCAACACGTTCCGGACCTGATCCGCCATGCCCGTCGCCTGAATCACCACGGCACGCATTCGTCCTGCTGCCTGTGCGTGTCATGGCAACGGCCAGAGTCCAGTAGCGTAGCGCCTGCCGACCTGCCAAGTGACGCAAGCTACGGGCAATCCGTGGTCCTGCGGCCGGTTGTCCTGCAATGAAGTCGGGGCCGGCGCGCGCCCGTGAAAATCCAGGGCGCCGCCTGCCTCCTTATCCCTGCCTGTACACCTGCGCCCCCTGGGCCAGGAATTCGGCCGACTTCTCGGCCATGCCTTCCTCCAGCGCCGCGGTCTCTCCCATGCCGTGTTCGGCCGCGTAGTCGCGCACGTCCTGGGTGATCTTCATCGAACAGAAATGCGGCCCGCACATCGAACAGAAATGGGCCAGCTTGTGCGCGTCCTTGGGCAGGGTCTCGTCGTGGAACTCCTTGGCCTTTTCCGGATCCAGACCGAGGTGGAACTGGTCCTCCCAGCGGAACTCGAAGAGCGCCTTTGACAGCGCGTTGTCGCGCACCTGCGCACCGGGATGGCCCTTGGCGAGATCAGCGGC
>JBBSVH010000131.1:0-6794 GCA_038233685.1 Lysobacterales bacterium
CGCACGATGCGCTCGCAGCCCGGGCGCGTGATCAGCTTCAGACACTGGTACACCTCGTCGCTCTGCCGATGCTCGATTCCAGCGTAGGTGTCCTCTTCGTTCTCGCGCACGATCACCACGTCCATCCCGGGGTGATGCGTGTCCACAAACGGGTGGTAGGCCACGCAGGGGCGCAGGTTCGCGTACAGGCCCAGGCTTTTGCGCAGGGACACGTTCACGCTCTTGTAGCCTCCGCCCTGTGGGGTGGTGACAGGGCCCTTGAGAATCACGCCATGTCGCGCAATTGCCTCCAGCAGGTCCGGACCGAACCCGGCGGTGCGTCCTGCCTTGTAGGCTTCGAGGCCGACCGTGGCAGGCTCGA
This sequence comes from Lysobacterales bacterium, assembly GCA_038233685.1. GTDB lineage: Bacteria > Pseudomonadota > Gammaproteobacteria > Xanthomonadales > Xanthomonadaceae > Pseudoxanthomonas_A. The sequence goes on from JBBSVH010000131.1 coordinate 362, forward strand.
AGTCCAGCGCGGGGTCCGCCGCCCGGAGCACGGCGAGTACGGCCCCGGTGATTTCCGGTCCGATGCCGTCGCCGGCGGCCACCCCGACGGTCCGCGCGGGCAGGTACTGGGGTGCGAGCAGGGGCTGGGGCAAAGCAGACATACGATCTCCAATACACGAATGGGTATTCGTATATTTAAGGTCGTATCATGGCGACTGTCAAGCAGAGGGCAGACCATGACAACCAGCCAGCCAGAATCCGGCCATTGGACGTTCCTGAGCAATCACACGCATGTGCTGGTCTGCCTGGCTGCCGATGGCGACCAGATCCTGCGCGAGGTGGCGCACAAGGTCGGCATCACCGAACGCGCCGTGCAGCGCATCGTGGCCGACCTTGAACAGGCCGGGGTGCTGAACCGTGAACGCGACGTGCGCGACGCAAGGCGCAACAGCTACCGCATCAACGACGAAGTGCGCCTGCGGCACCCGCTGGAATCGCATTGCCGGATCGGCGAACTCCTGGCGTGGGTCACTGCTGCGCCGTCGAAGCCGCCAGAAGAGGTGTTAGCTGCCGCGCCGGCAAAGTCGATTAAGAAGCGCGAACGCTGAGAACATTTGTCATGCGCGGAGGTTGCTGCGCCAGTCTCGCAGTCGGCCGGGTTGGTCAGACAAGGCGGGGCTAATGCACTTGCTGGTGCGCCGGCAGGACCAGAGGGAAGGTGCGATTCAGGCACGCGGCGGGCGATCGTCCCTGCTTTCGGCGCGATGGAATGATGCGAGAGGCCCGGTGCCGATGCCTTCTTTACTGGAACATCATCCTGGCGGCGGGACGCCGCTCCTGCCGCCTCCTGCCGCCTTGCCGCTCCCCACTGCCGCTTCTCACGCGCTACGCCACCGCTCCCGGAATCGTTTCAGTGGCGGGACGGTTTACGCCGCCTGCAGCTGCTTTCGATAGTTTTCGAGGTGTTCATCGGTGGTGCCGGCGCGCAGTTCGAAGGCCAGCAGTCGCTTGAAGTAATGGCTGACGTTGAGCTCATCGGTCATGCCCATACCGCCATGGAGCTGCACCGCCTGCTGGCCGATGTAGCGACCGGCCTGTCCCATCAGCGCCTTGGCCGCGGCCAGCGCCGCGCGACGCTCCATGCGGTCCGGATTCGCACATTGGGCGGTGGCCAGGAACGACATTGAACGCGCCTGCTCCAGATGCATCAGCATGTCGGCCATGCGGTGCTGCAGTGCCTGGTTGCGCCCGATCGGCTGACCGAACTGCACACGCGAGCGGCTGTACTCGATCGTTGCGGCCAGGATGCGGTCCATGGCGCCGAATGCTTCGCCGCACAGTGCGGCCAGCCCGTAATCCATTGCGTCCTGCAGCGCCGCACTTGCTTCTCCCCCAAGCCGCGCATCGTTGGCAACGTGTACTGACTCGAGCAGTACGTCGGCAGCGACTTGCTCGTCCACGGTCTTGAAAGAGTTAACGGTCACGCCCTGCGATCCGGCTGCGACGGCAAAGAGCCCGAGCCCGCCATCCTCAAGCCGCGCTGACACCAGCAACAGCTGCGCCGCCGGTGCGTGATACACGCAGGTCTTGCGGCCGCTCAGCCGCCAGCCGTCACCATCGGCGACGGCCATGGTTTCGAGGTTGCCCGGATCATGCCGGGTTGAAGCTTCGTCATGCGCCAGCACCGCGATCGATTCGCCGGAAGCCAGCGCAGGCAGCCAGCGCGAACGCTGTTCGGAGCTGCCCATCGTGGCGATGGCCTGCGTGGCGATAACCGCGCTGGAGAGGAACGGCTCCAGAAGCAGGCCCTCCCCTACCGCGTTGCTGACCAGCATGGTGCCGACCGGGCCGGCGCCGATGCCGCCGTCCTCTTCCGGCACGTTGACCGAAAGTAGACCCAGTTCGGCAAGCTGCGACCACACCTCGGTGGACCAGCCCTGTTCGGAGCTGCGCACGCCGTTGCGGTAGTCGAAGTCGTAGCGCTCCGCGATGAAACGGCGCGTCGTGTCCAGCAGCATCTGCTGCTCTTCGGTGAATGAGAAGTCCATGCGAGTGCTCCTTACAGGCCCAGGATCATCTGGGCGATGATGTTGCGCTGGATCTCGTTGGATCCGCCGTAGATGCTGAGTTTGCGCAGGTTGAGATACTCCGCGGTCGGGCGTGCGCCGTCACCTGTTCCATCGTCGTAGGCCAGCGCCTGCGGCCCCAGCACCTCGACCTGCAGCTCGGAAATCCGCTGCATGATTTCGGTGCCGCGGACTTTGAGAATGGATGCTTCGGGCCCCGGTGCCAGGCTGCGCCCTTCGGCCGAAATCACCCGCATGTTGGTGATCTCCAACGCGCGCAGCTCGATCTCCACCTGCGCGACCTTGGTGGCGAAGACCGGATCCTGCAGCAGGTTTGAGTCGCCCTTCGCCTGGGCAGCGGCCATCTGCTTCAGGCGCTGCAGCTCGCGCTTGCTCATGCCGATCCCGGCGATGTTCGTGCGCTCGTGGCCAAGCAGGAACTTGGCATAGGTCCAGCCCTGGTTCTCTTCGCCTACCCGGTTGCTCACCGGGATGCGTACGTCCTCGAAGCGTATCTCGTTGACCTCGTGGCTGCCGTCCAGCAAACGGGTCGGTCGGACGGTGATGCCGGGGGACTTCATGTCGACCAGCACGAAGGAGATGCCCTTCTGCGGCTTGCCGCTGCTGTCGGTGCGCACCAGGCAGAAGATCCAGTCGGCGGACTGGCCAAGCGTGTTCCACACCTTGCTGCCGTTGAGGACGTACTCGTCGCCGTCGCGCTCGGCCTTCATCTTCAGCGACGCCAGGTCAGACCCCGAACCGTTTTCCGAATAGCCCTGGCACCACCAGTCCTCACCACTCAGGATCCTGGGCAGGAAATGCTGCTGCTGTTTGGGGCTGCCGTAGCGCATCAGTACCGGCGACACCATCTTGATGCCGAAGGCCAGTTGCGGCGGCGCATCGGCCAGGGCGCGTTCCACCTCGAAGATGTACTGCTGGGTCTTGCTCCAGCCGGTACCGCCAAACTCGACCGGCCAGTCTGGCGCGCCCCAGCCATGTGCGTGCAGGATTTTCTGCCAGCGCTGGATGTCCTGTCTCACATGGCTGTCGTCGCGGCGGGCAACGCGATCTCGAAGGTCATCAGGAAGCGAGTTGGCAAGGAACTGGCGCACCTCGTCGCGAAAGGCGAGTTCCTGCGGGTTGAAATCAAGATCCATGCGTGGCTCCGTTGTGCATCAGTCGTTTTTGGTTGCGGGGTAGTAACGCACCAGCATCTGCGCAACGCAGGCCGGCTTGCTGCCGTGTTCGATGTCGACCGTAGCGGTCCAGTGGGCTTGAATACCGCCGGGCACGGGCGCGAGTTGTTCGAGTAAACAGCGCGCGCGGATGCGCTGGCCTGCCAGCACCGGCGCAGGAAGGCGTACACGGTCAAGGCCATAGTTCAACGCCATGGCCAGGCCGTCGATGCGCAGGCTGGATTCAACCAGGTGCGACAGCAACGAGATGGTGAGATAGCCGTGCGCGATGGTCGATTTGTACGGCGACTCGAGGGCGGCACGCTGCGGATCGGTGTGGATCCACTGCTGATCACCGGTGGCATCGGCGAATCGCTGGATACGCGCCTGGTCGATGGCCAGCCAGTCGCTGCAGGCGACCTCGCGCCCGACCCAGGACGACAGCGCGTCGAGGTTTTCGATCACCGTCAGGGTCGCCGCATCACCCACGCAGCGCATCCTCGAGTTGCTGGCGCAATTCCGGGCGCGCGGCGAACGGGTCGGTCGGATTGCGCTGGGCCATGATGTCCTGCGCGCTCTGCAGCACCGCATCGAGGGCGTGCGGATGCGAGACGATATAGAACTGGTCCTTGGCGATCGCGTCGAAGGTAATTTCGGCAATGTGCTCGGCCGTGAGTTTGCCCGATGTCACTGCCTTGCTCATCATCACATGGGCGATCTTCTGCGACTGCGTGGGCGGCGCATCGTTGGCCAGGTCCGACGGGCGGTTGCGGTGCGACAGGTGGATGCCGGTGGGCACGAAATACGGACAAAGCACCGAGCAATGCACCTGGTCGGTCACCAGCGACAGGTCGTGGAACAGGGTTTCAGACAGTGACACCACCGCATGCTTGGACACGTTGTAGGCGCCTGCGTTGGGCTGATTGATCAGCCCGGCCATGGAAGCGGTGTTGACGATGTGCGCGCGGTAGGCGGGATCAGCCTTGGCCGCCGCCAGCATGAGCGGGGTAAAAGCGCGCACTCCGTGGATCACGCCCCACAGGTTCACTCCCAGCGACCACTGCCAGTCCTGGATGGTATTTTCCCAGAGCAGCCCGGCCGCGCCGATGCCGGCGTTGTTGAACAGCACGTGCACCGCGCCGAATGTCTCCATCGTCTCGGCAGCCAGCGCATCGATCTGCGCACCGTCTGACACGTCGACCCTGCGCGACAGCACCTGCGCCCCGCCCGCTTCCAGCATGGAGGTGGTCTCGGCCAGCACGTCCTCCTGGATGTCGGCCAGGACCAGCTTCATGCCCAGCTTGGCGCCGCGGCGCGCGAACTCGCGCCCGAAGCCCGACCCCGCACCGGTGATGACCGCAACCTTGTCCTTCAACTCATCCATCGTGCCCTCCCAGGCCTGTTGTTTCAGACTGCGCTGTAGCCGCCGTCGACGGCCAGGATTTGGCCAGTAATGTGCTTGCCCGCGTCCGATGCAAACAGCAACGTGGCGCCCTTCAGGTCGTCGTCGTCCCCCAGCCGCTGCAGTGGGGAATTTCCGATCAGCGCCTCCTCTCCCAAAGTCTTGATCAGCACGTTGGACATCTTCGAAGGGAAGAAGCCCGGCGCCAGGGCGTTTACGGTGATGCCGTACTTGCCCCACTCGCCCGCCAGGGCGCGGGTGAAGTTGACCAGCGCGCCCTTGCTGGAGTTGTAGGCGATGGTCTGCATGGGGCCCGGCGGGTTGCCGCGCAGTCCCGCAATCGAGGCGATGTTGACGATGCGTCCGTACTTGCGCGGGATCATCGAGCGCTTGCCGATCCGCTGGGTCAGCAGGAACAGTCCGCGGATGTTGAGGTTGAACACCTTGTCCCAGGCTTCGGCGGGATAGTCCTCGGCCGGCGCGCCCCAACTGGCGCCGGCGTTGTTGATCAGGATGTCAACATGCCCGAGCTTGTCGATGGCGGCATCGGCCAGCGCGGCGATGTCCTCATCCTTGGCGGCGTCGCCGGCGACGAAATGCGCCTCGATGCCGAGGCCCTGCAGGTGTGCCTGCGCCTGCTGCAGCTCATCGGTCTTGCGCGCCGACAGCAATACGGTTGCCCCCTGGCTGCCAAGGGCTTCGGCCATCTGCAGTCCGAGTCCGCGCGAGCCTCCGGTGATGAGCGCAGTCTTGCCGGTCAGGTCGAAAAGGTTCTTGTCATGTGCCATGGATTTCGCCTTGATTGGGGTGTCGTTTAATCCTGCGCTGATGCTGCAGGTCGCTGTACGTTCGTCATCCCCGCGTAGGCGGGGACCCACTGACTCTCACCTACTTGAAGCAGCGGCGCTGGGTTCGCGCCTTCGCGGGAGTGACGGGTCGGTGGGAACCGGCAATGAGCCTGATTATTCAGAACCAGTTCTCCTGCATATCCAGTGTCGTGCGGTCCAGGCTGCCGAGCAGGTCCAGCTGCGGGTCCACCTTCGGAAGCTCCCAGCGGAAGAAGTAGCCGCCGGCGCTGCGCTTGCCCTGGTAGAAGTCGCCATCCTTGCCATCGGCCGCAAACAACTGCTCCAGCCAGATCCACGAGATGCAGATGTGGCCGAAGGCTTCGAGATAGATGCTGGCGTTGGCGAGCGTGACCTGCGGATCGCCTACGGACCACAATTTCAGCGTGACGTCCGCCAGCCGCTGCATTCGAGCTGCGAGCGCCTCGGCATAGCCTGCCAGCCCGGGTTTTTCCCGAGCACGGCCGATGGCACCGGCCACCCGACCGGAGAAAAGCTTGAACGCCGCGCCATCCTGCATCACCACCTTGCGCCCCAGCAGGTCCAGCCCCTGGATACCGTGGGTGCCTTCATGGATCGGATTGAGGCGGTTGTCGCGGTAGAACTGCTCGACCTTGTACTCGCGGGTATAGCCGTAGCCGCCGTGCACCTGGATGGCGAGGTCGTTCGCGGCCAGGCACCACTGGGACGGCCAGCTCTTGGCGATTGGAGTAAGAATGTCCAGCAGCAACGTCAGGCGCGCACGTTCGGCAGGACTGCTTGCCACCGTGGCCTCGTCGACGATACGAGCGCAATACAGCGTAAATGCCAGCCCGCCCTCGACGTACGACTTCTGCGCCAGCAGCATGCGCCTGACGTTGGCATGGCCGATGATCCTTGCCTGCGGACTTGTGGCGTCCTTGCCGGTCGTGCCGATCAAGCGTCCCTGCGGACGCTGCCGCGCATAGTCCAGCGCATGCAGGTA
>JBBSVH010000132.1:0-6783 GCA_038233685.1 Lysobacterales bacterium
ATCTGACTCTCAGACAGCGCCTTGGGCAGCGATCGCGGCAGGCGCGGCGGGTCGAGGAGCGCGGTGGGGTCGTCCTGGCGCACGCCGCGGCGCAGCAGATGGGCGAAGAACGCACGCAGCGAGGACAGCAGGCGTGCATTGCTGCGCGGCGAATAGCCCGATCGCGTTCGCCAGGCCAGATAGTCGAACAGCATGGCCCGGTCCGCCTGGGCCAGACCACCGCCAGCGCCGTTGCGCCACCGCGCCAGGCCTTCGAGGTCGCGCCGGTAGCCGTCCAGCGAGGGCTGGGCGAGTCCGTTCTCGGCCCAGATCGCATCCAGGAAGCCGGCGATCTGCCGGCCATCGGCATCGGCCAGCGGGGCGAGGGCCATGGCCTGGGCGCGGCGCTGGGCGGGTGTGGAGACGTCCATGTGGCCCAGCTTATCGCTTCAGGTGGCGTCCCAAGCCCAGCTGCCCACCCCGCGCATTGACGGGGAGCTACGGGGAGATGGCGTAACACTTGGCAGGCTCGGGCCAGTGACCCAACCGACGATCTGTGCCGGCGCGGTGTCACTGACCATCGGCCAGTACGCTGCATCGGCTATCGCCCCATGGAAGGCCGCGTCGGTCACCCACGGTTTTTTCAGGGAGCCGGAGCCGGTGATTCTTGCAGCGAGTTGCCCGCCGCACCGACACGCTCGCGACGGTTTTGCACAGCGTCCACCCTTTTCCAGTAATCAAGGATCCATCCATGAATTCCACTTACGCGCTGGTCATGCTCACACTCACCCTCAGCCTTGCCGGCGGTTGTACGGCGCCAAACGACGGAGTCGACGCCGCATCGATGGAACCACCCGTGGCCGCGGCACAGCCGCAGGACATGGCGCCGGGCGTGGTCGATGCGACGGCGGTGCAGACTGGCTCGGCCACGGGCACCATCACCGCACTGGACCCGGCGACCAGCACCGTCACCATCGACCACGGCCCCGTCGTCGAACTGCAGTGGCCTGCAATGAACATGGGTTTCGCGGCGACCCCCGCGCAGGTGGCGCCTCTTGAAGTGGGGCAACGCGTCCGCTTCGATTTCGAGATGTCGGGCAGCCAGGCGACCATCACGCGTATCGAGGTGATGCGGTAGGCGGTCGGAGCGCGTCATATAGACCAGGTTCGTCACTGACCGTCCCTACCGGCCGTCCTGCGCCGACCGGGGCGGCAGTGGCGCCGATGACCAAGCAACTGTCGGTACGCATCGGCGTTGCGCCAGCGGTCCACGACCTCGTTGTCGTGACCCCCGGTTGAGGCGTACGCGACGTCCGGTCCACCCTCGGCAACGACGATCGCCGCCCCGTACGCATGGCGATCGCCGGTGCGTCGAATGCCGACGCATTGATCAGCGTTTCCAGCCGGGCGTGCAGGATCCAGCGTCTTCAGCCGCGACCGGCATCGTCGCCGGCCGCGGCGCGCCGGTTACCCTGTCGCGATGACCCCGTCTCCCGCTTTGGCCAGCGAAAAGCCTTCGAGCCACATGGTCGCGCGCCTGCTGTCCCTGTTCTACGACCTGTGGCCGATGGTGGCGCTGTGGATGCTGCTGAGCTTCGTGTTTGTCTCGGTCTATGGCATGGCCGGGCACGGCGCTCGCGCCACCCTGCCAGCATTCAGCCCGCTGCAGTGGCTGCTGTGGGTGTGCTGCTGGATGGTCACCGGTGCCTATGCCGTCATCAGCTGGCGTCGCGGTGGCCAGACCTTGGCCATGCGCGCGTGGCGCCTGCGCCTGGTGGCTTCGGCAGGTGGCGTGCCGGGCTGGCGCCAGCTGTGCGTGCGCTATGCGGTAGGCACTCTTTCGCTGGCCCTGGGCGGGCTCGGATTCTGGTGGGCCCTGGTGGATCCGGATCGGCTGACCTGGCACGACCGCGCCAGCGGCACGCGCCTTGTCCGGCTGCCCAGGAAACCCTAGGACGGCACTGATCGAGTGCGCGGCGCTGGCCTTAGACCATGGCCATGCGCGGGAAAACCGGCTCCTGTGGGGGCGACGAAAGTCGCGAAGACAGGAGACTCTGGAACTTCATTGTTTCGCGACTTACGTCGCTCCCACAAAGGCCAGGAGGGTCAAGCCAGCAGGCGCGACTCGGGGGCCATCAGCCTCGTTTGTCCGCTGCCGCTGGCCCGTGTCCGCTGCAGATCGCGATCGCGACCCGCGCTAGTCGCTGCGCCGCCGGAACAACCATGCCGATATGCCCAGCATCAGGATCGGTGGCAGCAGGTAGGCCATGCGGTAGTCGAACTTGAAGGCGCCCGCCAGACGGCTGAACTGAAGTTGCAGGAGCCAGAAGCCGAGCGCGAACAGGATCCCCAGGAACAGCTGCCGCCCCAGGCCGCCACTGCGCAGACTGCCAAAGGCGAACGGGATCGCGGCCAGGCACAGCGCCAGCACGTTCAACGGATAGAACCAGCGACCCCAGTAAATCTCTTCGTACTCGCGCGCATCCAGCGCGTTGCGCCGGCGGTACTCGATGCTCCGCGCAAGGTCGCTCACGCCCATGAAGCGCGGTCTGGCGATGGTGTCGGCCAGCGCGGCCGGGTCAAGTCCGGAGTCCCAGCGCATCTGGGCCACGCGCTGCTGGCTGACCGAGCGGGGGTTGAAGGTCGTGCGCAGCACGTCGTTCAATTCCCACGTGTTGTCCATATAGTCGGCAGTTGCAGCGTGGGCGATGGAGGCCAGCCTGCCGTCCTGGTCAAGTTCGTACAGGCGCACGTCGCGCAGCTGCAGCGCATGGCGCCCGTCCACCACCGTTTCCTCGCCACCCTGGGCGTTGAGGAACGTGTTGCCTTCGCGGGCCCACAGCCCCGAGTACTTGGCTACGGCCAGGTCGTTGGTGATGGCCGACGTGCGCAGGGCGGTGGCCTGGGCCTGACCCCAGCTGCCGGCGGTTTCCATGACCGCCACCATCAACCCGGTCAGCAGCACCAGGGTGACCGCTACCGAAAGACTGAGTCGTCGGCGCGAAAGCCCCAGCGAGCGCAGCGCGATCAGTTCCGAAGTCCCCGCCAGCTGGCCCAGCCCCATCAGCGCGCCGATCACCGCTGCCGTGGGAAACATGGTGTAAGCGCGACGCGGGATGGTGTAGGCGACGTAGGCCACCGCATGGCCGAAGCTGTAGCTGCCTTTGCCGAGGTCACTGACCTCGACGGAAAGGGCGTTGATCACGTCCAGGCCGACCAGCACCGTCCACACCAGCAGGATGGTCACCAGCACCACCCGGCCCACGTACAGGTCGTGGAGATTCGGGCGCAGCTTCAAGCGCGCACCCTGGTGCGGCGCATCCGGCCGTCACGGACGAATAGCCAGACCCCGAACAGCAGCAGCGGAAGGGTCAGCCACCACAGACCGAGCCCCGCCGGAATCGTCTCGTCAGCCAGTGCCTGGGTTCCCAGGAACATCAGGTTGGTACCCACCAGATAGGCGAGCATCCCCAGCAGGATGCGGCCATGGCGCGCTTGGCGCGGCGAGCTTCGGGCCAGCGGCAGGGTCATCATGGCGAACGCCAGCGCCAGCAGCGGCGGTGCAATGCGCGCGTGCAGCTCTGCGTTGGCGTCGGCGCTTGGATCGTCCATTAGTTCCAGGGTGGGCAACAGCTCCGGATCGGAGCCTTCGCGCACGTCGGCGCGGTCGGGCAGGGCGAATTCGTTGCTCGCATAGCGCATGAGGTTGTAGTCCATGCCCGGCCCCAGCGGACCCTCGACGCGGAAGCCGTCGGTCAGGCGCATGTAGCGGTCGCGGTCTCCTTCGAAAAACATTTCCCCGCCCTGTGCCGTCACCACGTCCACCCGACCCTCTTCCTGTCGCTGGACGAAGACCCGCTGCAGCCGGGTGCCGTCGGCGGAGATGCCGCCGATGTAGATGACACTGCCGTTGGGCAGAACGGTGAACTTGCCTGCATCCAGGCCCGCCACGACCAGGCTCCTGTTGGCGTATTCGATCATGCGCTCGCTGGTGCGGTCCGCCCACGGACCCAGCCACAGCGAGAGCAGCCCGACCAGGACCACGATCGGCACCACCAGCATCAGCAGCGGCCGCAGCATCCGCCGCGGGCCAACGCCGACGGAGCTCAGCACGGGCATTTCCGAATCGCGATACAGACGCGAGAACGCCAGCAGCAGGCCCAGCATCAGCGCCAGCGGCAGGATCAGGGGCAGATAGTTGAGCAGCTGCAGGCCCAGCTGCGACACCAGCAGGGTCGCCGGCAGGCGCCCGTCGGCGATATTGCCCAGCAGGTCGGCCATGACCCCGCCCAGGCTCACCACCAGCAGCACGATCAGCGTGGTCAGGAAACTCTGGGCGAATTCCTTGAAGAGATAGCGGTCCAGCTTCGGCATCGGATGGCGTTGAACTACAATCTCTGGCTCGTTCGTCGGGTTTCCAGGCTGCGCAAGACGCGGCCCGGCGCTGTAATTGCCGCTGCGGAACCCCGCGATTGTACGGAACTCACCAGGGAATCTGATCAATGGCACTGGAATTCACACTGAACCAGGCGGCCCCGACCGCCGCCCAACTCGACTGCATCGTGGTAGGTGCCTACGCTGACAAGACGCTGACGCCGGCCGCACAGGCCATCAACGCTGCGGGCGGCGGCAAGCTTGCGGCGCTGCTGCAGCGGGGCGATGTCACCGGCAAGACCGGCAAGACGACCCTGCTGCATGACCTGCCGGGCGTGGCCGCGCCGCGCGTGCTGGTGGTGGGGCTGGGTGAGCCGGGCAAGTTCGGCGTGGCGCCATACCTGAAGGCCGCCAGCGACGCCGCGCGCGCCCTGCGCAGCGGTCCCGCTGCGAGCGCGTTGTTCACCCTGTCCGAAGTCGAAGTCCCGGGCCGGGATGCCGCGTGGAACCTGCGCCAGGCGATCGCCGCCGCGGACCACGCCAGCTACCGCTATACCGCCACGGTGGCCAAGAAAAAGACCGACGAGGGTGGCCTCAGGCACCTGGCACTGAGCGGCAGCGACGAACAGGCCCTCCTGCAGGGCACCGCGCTCGCCAGCGGCGTCGCCTTCGCACGCGAGCTGGGCAACCTGCCGCCGAACATCTGCAACCCGGCCTACCTGGCCGAGGAGTCGCGCAAGTTCGCCGCCGAAAACGGCGCGGAATGCGAAGTCCTGGACGAAGCGCAGATGGAATCGCTGGGCATGGGTTCGCTGCTTGCGGTCGCCCGCGGCTCGGCCAATCGCCCGCATCTGGTGGTGCTGACGTGGAATGGCCTGAAGCAGGCCGGCGGCGGCGATGCCAAGCCGTATGTCCTTGTAGGCAAGGGCATCACCTTCGATACCGGCGGCGTCAACCTGAAGACCCAGGGCGGCGTCGAGGAAATGAAGTACGACATGTGCGGCGCGGCCAACGTGATCGGCACCTTCGTTGCCGCCGTGAAGATGAAGCTGGCGCTCAACCTGGTGGTGGTGGTGCCGGCGGTGGAGAACGCGATCGACGGCAATGCCTACCGTCCCTCGGACGTCATCACCTCGATGTCCGGCAAGACCATCGAAGTCGGCAACACCGACGCCGAGGGCCGCCTGATCCTGTGCGACGCGCTGACCTATGCGCAACGCTTTGAACCGCAGGCGATCCTGGACGTGGCAACGCTGACCGGCGCGTGCATGGTCGCGCTGGGTCGTCACGCCACCGGTCTCATGACCAAACACGACGATCTGGCCGATGAGCTGGTCGCTGCTGGCGAGCACGTGTTCGACCGCGCCTGGCGCCTGCCGCTGTGGGACGAATACCAGACCCAGCTCGATTCCAGCTTCGCCGACGTCTACAACATCGGCGGCCGCTGGGGCGGCGCCATCACCGCCGGCTGCTTCCTGTCGCGCTTCACCGAAGGCCAGCGGTGGGCGCACCTGGACATCGCCGGCGTCGCCAGCGGCGAAGGCAAGCGCGGCATGGCCACCGGACGACCGGTGGGACTCATGACGCAGTGGCTCATGGATCGGGCGGTGGCAGGGTGAAGCCGGGATCGAAGACCAGGGAACGGGGAATGCATATCTCGCGTGACCGGAGGCCACGCGCGCTGGCGCCGGGTGATTCCACGTGCTTCGTGCCCCGTTCCCCGCGGCATTGCCATCTCCTGTCCCCGGCTCTCCGCTCCACGCCCTGATGCCCCGCGCCGACTTCTACCAGATCGCCAAGCCGCGCTTCCTGGAGCAGCCGCTGATGCTCGTCTGCGAGCTGGCACGCAAGGCCTATGACGCCAACCAGTGGACGCTGATCCTGACGCGTGACGCGGCCCAGGCCGAGGAGCTCGACGAGATGCTGTGGGCGTTCGACGATGACGCCTACATCCCGCACCAGGTGGCTGGCACCGATGAGGAGGACGAACTCACTCCGGTCCTGATCGCAGCGCCGGAAGTCGACGCGCCGGCACGAGCGCTGGTGATCAACCTGCGCGATGGCGCGTTCGAAGGTCAATGCGAACGCGTGCTCGAAGTCGTGCCCGCCGATGACTCTGCGCGTGAGCCATTGCGCGAGCGCTGGAGGCAGTACAGGGCGCGCGGCTTCGACGTCAACAAGCACGACATGTAAGGGGCGGGTCCTTTGGCCGTCATTCCCGCGCAGGCGGGATGCGCTTCACAACAGCGCAGCTGGTCAGCCAGCGACCTGGCGTCCTGCACGGCCAGCTGCGCACCAGGTCAATGAGCAACTCCAGACCGCCGATCCACTGTGTTCCCGCCTCTGCGCGGTAACGGAAAAACTTCAAGACCATGACTTCCGAACTCGCCGCCAGCTACGACCCCCGATCCTTCGAAGCGCGCCTGTACG
>JBBSVH010000133.1:0-6691 GCA_038233685.1 Lysobacterales bacterium
CCTGCACGGCGTGGGAGTGTCGATAGGCGCCGAAGGCTCCCTCGCTACCGCGCACCTCGATCGCCTGGCGCGGCTTATCGCGCGTTACCAGCCGGCGGTGTTCTCCGAACACCTGTCGTGGTCCACGCACGATGGCGTATTCCTCAACGACCTGCTGCCGCTGGTCTATGACCGGGCCACGCTGGATCGGGTCTGCGACCACGTGGACCAGGTGCAGTCGCATTTGCGCACGCAGCTTCTCCTGGAAAACCCCAGCACTTATTTCGAGTTCGAGGCGAGCACCTTCAGCGAGCCCGAGTTCCTGTCGCAGATCGTGCAGCGCACTGGCTGCGGCCTGCTGCTGGATATCAACAACGTGCACGTCACCTGCATCAACAACGGCCGCGATCCGCGTGGCTATCTGGGTGCGCTGCCGCTGGCAGCGGTAGGCGAAATACACCTGGCCGGTCATGCGCAACACGTGGATCCAGATGGCAAGGCCCTGCTGATCGACAACCACGGCGCGCCGGTTGCCGACGCGGTGTGGGCACTGTATGTGCACGCGCTGCAATCGCTGGGTGCGGTACCTACGCTGATCGAGTGGGACACCGACGTGCCGCACTACCAGATTCTGTGCAGTGAAGCCCGGCATGCCCAGGCGCTGCTGGATGCATGCTCGAATCGAGTCCGTGACGTGGCCGCATGACTCTTTCGGAACAGTCGCGCTTCACTACCGCGCTGCGCACGCCTGCCAGTGAGCTTGCGGGCCTGCGAGCACCGGGCCCGGCCAACCCACAGCGTCGACTCGACGTACACCGCAACAACGCGATGGTTTCGCTCATCGACGCACTGGCGGCCACGTTTCCAGTCACCCAGGCGCTGGTCGGCGAAGACTTCTTTGCCGACATGGCGCGAGAGCGCGTGCTGGCCGACCCCCCGCGTTCGCCAATCGCATTGCGCCATGGCGAAGGCTTCGCCGACTTCATCGCGGGCTTCGGACCAGCCGCGGACGTCCCCTATCTGGCCGACGTCGCCAGGCTGGAATACCTGCGCCTCCAGTGCCACCACGCGGCCGATGCCGAGCCGGTACCGCTCGCCGCGTTCGAGGCGCTGTTGGCGACGCCAGAACAGCTGGCCGATCTACGGCTGACCCTGCATCCGGCCTGTGCGTGGTTGCGCTCGGACCACGCCGTGCACTCGCTGTGGCTGGCGCATCAGGGCCTGGACGACCTGGCCGACGCCGATCTTGCGGGCATCGAAACCGATACCGCCGAAGCAGTGCTGCTGAAGCGCCCGCACTGGGACGTGCAAGTGCGGGTGATCGACCCGCTCGCTACGCCCGCGCTCGATGCGTTGCACCACGGCATGCCGCTGGGTGCCGCGATCGCCAGGGTGCCTGCCTCACCCGAGCAATCGGCTGCACTGCTCACCACCTTGCTCAGCCTGCTTATCCAGCACGGCCTTGTGGTCGCGATCAACCCCACTGCGGAGTCAATCCATGCACGCTGAAACTCTACCCGGCAATTCCGTCGCTTCAGGGCCCTTCGCTCGCGCTGGTCGCGCGCTCCTGGCGCTGTATACGGCGTTCGCGCGCATCCCGGAGAGCTTCATCCAACTGCTGGCCCGGGTGTCGCTGGCGGTGACGTTCTGGGCGTCGGGACAGACCAAGATCCAGGGCCTGGTGCTGGATCCGATCAGCTGGAATGTCGAGCTTGGCTGGCCAAGCCTCTCCGACAGCGCGCTGGACCTGTTCCGCACCGAATACCAGGTGCCGCTGCTGCCGCCCGAACTGGCCGCGCCGCTGGCCGCGGTGGCCGAGCACGTGTTCCCGCTGCTGCTGCTGATCGGACTGGCCACGCGGCTGTCGGCGCTGGCGCTGCTGGGGATGACCCTGGTGATCCAGATCTTCGTCTACCCCAGCGCCTATCCCACCCACTTCATGTGGGCCGCGCTGTTCCTGTACCTGATGGCACGCGGTCCAGGGGCGGTATCGCTGGACCATCTCATCGCACGGCGCTTCGCCCGCTGAGCGACGGATTGGGTGCGCCCGTGGGGCGTGCGGGCCAACTCTCTCGACTTGCGTGGTAACCATTCGCGCTGCCGCACGAATCATCTCTTCGAGGGGCTCATCCCGCTTCGCGCCACTACCGGCACCGCCGGCTTGCGAACCGCCGGCGACCGCTCGAATACGGCTTCAATCCATCCACAATCGAAGGAGAACCACATGAGCGCAAATTTCAACGGCAGCCTGGCGGGCGCGGGCATTTCGGGCGCAGCCCTGGCGATCCTGGCAGCAGGCATGGCGATGGCGGCACCCGCATCAGCCGGCGCCAAGGCGATGGCCGGCAAGGGTGAAGTCTCGCTGGTGCATTGTTCGGGCGTAAACCAGTGCAAGGGCCACAACGATTGCGCCACCGCAAGCAACGCGTGCATGGGCCAAGGCAGCTGCAAGGGCCTGGGCTTCGTAGCCGCAACGGAACAGGCCTGCGGCGATATCGGCGGCAAGGTGATCGACGCCGGCAAGAGTTCGATGGTGGCCGCCAGCAGCCAGATCCAGTGCTACGGCATCAACCAGTGCGCGGGCCACAACGATTGCAAGACCGCCAGCAACGCCTGCAAAGGCCAGGGCAGCTGCAAGGGCCAGGGCTTCGTGAACCTGCCGGGCGCCAGCTGCACCAACGCCGGCGGCAGCGCGAGCTGATCCATGCAATACGGCCTGACATCGGCCCGTGACAATTCCGGCGTCCTTGCGGCGCCGGAGCCACGCCCGTGGCTCGGGTTCGGACTCGGGCTGCGCACGGAGTACTTCGACGCGATCCTGCGCGATGCGCCGGAGGTGGACTGGTTCGAAATCACGTCCGAAAATTTCATGGTGGCCGGCGGCAAGCCGCGCCATTACCTGGAGCGCATCCGCGCCAGCTACCCGCTGGTCATGCACGGGGTCTCGCTGTCGATCGGCAGCACCTATCCGCTTGACCTGCACTACCTTGAAAACCTGCGCCGGCTGGCGCGCGACATCGAGCCGGCGTGGATCTCGGACCACCTGTGCTGGACGGGAGTGGGCGACATCAACAGCCACGACCTGCTGCCGCTGCCCTACAGCGATGAAGCAGTCGCCCACGTGGTCAGTCGGGTGGACCAGGTCCAGGAATTCCTGGGCCGCGAGATCCTGTTGGAAAACCTGAGCAGCTACGTCGAGTTCGGCGCCTCGTCCATGCCCGAGTGCGAATTCGTGAGCGCCGTTGCACAGCGCAGCGGCTGCCGGCTGCTGCTGGACGTCAACAACATCCAGGTCAGCGCGCGCAACCATGGCTTCGATCCGCAGCACTACCTCGACGGCCTGCCTGCCGACCGCGTATGGCAGATCCACCTGGCCGGCCACAGCGACCACGGAGACTATTGCATCGACACCCACGACCACGACGTGCCCGACGCGGTGTGGGCGCTGTACGACCGCGCGCTGCAGCGCTTTGGCCCGGTCAGCACCATGATCGAGCGCGACGACGATTTTCCCCCGCTGCCACAACTCCTGGGCGAACTGGCGCTGGCACGCGCGGCGCTGGCGCGCGTGTATCCGCAATCGATGGGCGCGAGCGCATGAGCGGCCTGGCCGAGCTGCAGCAGCAGTTCCTGGCGCACCTGCGTGGCGATCCGGGTGCCGCGCTGGACGGAGCAATTGCCGAAGGCCGACTGCCCTCGCGCATCGGCTTGCGCATCTACGTCAATGCCTACAGCGCGCGCCTGAGCGAGGCGCTCGAGCACGACCACCCGGCGCTGGCCCGCTATCTGGGCGACGCATTGTGGTCGAAGCTGTGCGCCGGCTACATCCGCACCCATCCTTCGCGGCACCGCTCGCTGCGCGATTTCGGCGCCGACCTGCCGACTTTCCTGCGCGGCCAGGCTCCGTTCGATGCATCACCGCAGATTGCCGAACTGGCCCAATTCGAACGCGGCCTGCTGGACAGTTTCGATGCAGCCGACGACCTGCACGCATCGTGGAGCGCGCTGCTGGCGATCGACGGGCTGGACTGGCCGCGCCTGCAGCCGCAGTTCCATCCCAGCCTGCGGCTGCACCAGGTGCAGTGGAACAGCGTTGAGATCTGGCGCGCCCTCAAGCAGGACGATCCACAGACGCCACCGGCTGCGCAAGCACAACCTGGCACCTGGGCGCTGTGGCGCGACCAGGATCGCGTGGGCCGATTCCGCTCGCTGGAACCCGAAGAGGCTGAGGCGCTGGTGCACTGCATGCACGCGAACTTCGCCGGGCTGTGCGCTCTGCTGCTGCAGTGGCACTCACCCGATACCGTTCCCGCCCGGGCCCTCCAGCACCTGCAGCGCTGGTGCGCCGAAGGCTGGATCTCGCGGTGGCAGCCGTGACCGGTCGCCGGGTGGTGCGCGCCAGCGAGCGCGCGGTCGTGCACGATCAGGCACGGCTTGGCATGGGGCAGCCTGACCTGGTCCTGGCTACACCGCCATTACCCAGTCGGACCCAAGGCTGCGATGATTGGCTCCCGGACCAAGGCCATGCGGCGACCCACATGGAGCTTCCCCAAACTGGCGTTGCAGCGTGCCTGCCGAACCCGCACGACGAGGGCACGCGCGACAGCGAAACGCAGTGGGCGCTATGGATGCTGCTGGCGCAGGACGGCGATCGCGCGGCTTACCACTCCTTGCTGATCGCGGTGATGCCCTACCTGCGCAGCATCACCCGGCGCTACCTGGGTCGTGGCGAAGATGCAGAAGACGCGGTCCAGGACGTGTTGATGATCGTGCACGGCATCCGCCATACCTACGAGCGCGGCCGGCCGTTCAAACCGTGGCTGAGCACGATCACCAGCCGCCGCTGCATTGATCTCCTGCGCCGGCGTGGACATCGACTGCAGCACGAACTGGCTGGCGTCAGCGAAGCCGATGAAGGAATCCACGAAGGTCCAGGCCCGTCTGAGTCCGCCGAACGCGGATACCAGGCCCACACCCTTCGCCATGCCGTCGCGCAGCTGCCCGACCGGCAGCGCGAAGCCATCCGCCTGCTGCGCCTCAACGAACTCTCGCTCAAGGAAGCGGCGGCAGCCAGCGACCAGAGCATCGGGTCGCTCAAGGTTGCCTGCCACCGCGCCATCAAATCACTGCAGCTTGCACTTGCTGGAAAAGACTACCGTCATGACTGATACCGAACGATTGATCGAACAACTCGCTGCGCGTTCCGCGCCAGTCCGGAGGCTACCCTCTCCACTGCAGCGGACCCTCCTGTGGGTGGCGATGGCCGCGGCCGTGGTGCTGACCATCGTGGCGAGCCGCGGCATGCGTGCCGACTGGTCGCAGTACATGACCACGCCCGGCGCCACGCTGGAGTGGGCCGGCAGCGTCCTGACGGGAATCCTGGCCGCGTATGCCGCGTTCCAGATCAGCGTGCCAGGGCGCTCGCCGTCATGGGCCTGGTTGCCACTGCCAGCGGCCGCGCTATGGATGACCGGCTTGGGCATCGGCTGCCTGGGCGATTTCAAACTGCTGGGAGCGCAGGCGTTCGCGTACAGCGGCCATGCCGGCGAGTGCGCGTGGGCCATCACCCTGACCAGCCTGCCGTTGGGGCTGCTGCTGTTGCTGATGGTGCGCCATGCCGGCGTGGTTCGGCCCCGGCCCACGGCGGTGCTCGCGGTCATGAGTGCGGCGGCCGTTTCGGCCGCAGCGGTAAGCCTCATCCATTCCGGTGAAACCGCACTCATGGGCCTGCTGTGGCACGTGGGCGCCGTGGCGATTCTTTCGATGCTCAGTGGCTTGCTGGGCAATCCGCTGTTTGCCTGGATCGGTTACGCGCGCCGTTAACACCTTGACGATGGGGCAGGAACAACGCGTTTCTGCCCGCCTGCCGTGCAGCCGCCAGCACGATCACGATTTTTCCGGAGCACACCCATGACCAACCCTGATTCAACACCGCGCCACCTGCCACTTTCGCTGCTGCTGATCCGTGCCAGCGTGGTCCTGATGCTGGCCCCGTGGGTCGTGGACAAGTTCATCAATCCAAGCCACGCGATTGGCGTTTTCGATCATTTCTACGGACTGGGTGGCGTGGCCGAAACGCTTGTCTTCGTCGTCGGCGTGGTGCAGGTGCTGATCCTGCTTGCGTTCGCGATTGGCGCGCTGAAATTCTGGAGCTACGGACTGGTGCTGCTGATGCATGCAGGCTCCACGCTGTCGTCGTGGAAGCAGTACCTCAACCCCTACGACGGCGCCAACCTGCTGTTCTTCGCGGCCTGGCCGATGCTGGCGGCACTGGTCGCGCTGTTTCTTCTGCGCGAGCACGACACCCTGCTGAGCGTGGGCAGCAAACGCCGCTGACCTGCGCGCGCGGCAGGCGCCCCGCGAGCCCCTACTCCACCGTCACCGACTTGGCCAGGTTGCGCGGCTTGTCCACGTCGGTGCCGCGGGCCAGGGCCACGTGGTAGGCGAGGATCTGCACCGGGATGGTGTGGACGATGGGGCTGAGCACGCCGGCGTGGCGCGGGGTGCGAATCACGTGGACGCCTTCGGACTCGCTGAAGTGGCTGTCCTGGTCGGCGAACACGAACAGTTCGCCGCCGCGCGCGCGCACCTCCTGCATGTTGGACTTGACCTTCTCCAGCAGGCGGTCGTTGGGCGCGATCACCACCACCGGCATCTCGGCATCCACCAGTGCCAGCGGACCATGCTTGAGTTCCCCGGCCGGATAGGCCTC
>JBBSVH010000134.1:0-6650 GCA_038233685.1 Lysobacterales bacterium
ACCAGCACCAGCACCGACACGCCTACCATGATCGGTACGTCGAGCCAGACCAGCTGCCGCGCCACCACCAATGGCGCGATCAGGGCGGACAAGCCGAGGATCAGGAGCACGTTGGCGATGTTGCTGCCGATCACGTTGCCCAGTGCGATGTCAGGCTGGCCGTCAAGGGTGGCGCCGATGCTGATCGCCAGCTCCGGCGCGCTGGTGCCATAGGCGACCACGGTCAGGCCGATCACCAGCGGCGAGATGCCCAGCGACAGGGCAAGTCGCGACGCGCCGCGCACCAGCAGCTCGGCGCCGGCCAGCAGCAGCACAAGTCCGCCGATGAGCAGCACGAAAGTCATAGAAGTCATTGCATCAGTGCCTGAAGTGGCGCACGCCGGTGAAGACCATGGCCAGACCGTGTTCGTCCGCTGCGGCGATCACTTCGGCATCGCGCATCGAACCGCCGGGCTGGATGACCGCCTGGATACCGGCCGCCGCCGCCGCGTCGATCCCGTCGCGAAACGGAAAGAACGCATCGGACGCCATCACCGAACCCGGCACCACCAGCTTGGCTTCCTCGGCCTTGAGCCCGGCGATCCGGGCCGATACCACGCGGCTCATCTGGCCTGCACCCACGCCGATGGTGCGCTGGTCGCGCGCGTAGACGATGGCGTTGGACTTGACGTACTTGGCCACGCGCCAGGCAAACAACAGGTCGACCATCTGCTTTTCGGTGGGCGCCACGGCGGTGACGACCTTGAGCTCGTCTCGCCCCACGTCGCGGTTGTCGCTGGTCTGCATCAGCAGGCCCGAACCGACACGCTTGATGTCCATGCTGTTGCGGCCTGCGCCGTGCGGGATGCGCAGCACGCGAACGTTGGCCTTCTTCGCGGCATAAGCCAGGGCCGCATCTTCGAAGTCAGGCGCGATCAGCACCTCCACGAATTGCCGGTCAAGGATTGCTTTGGCCGTCGCCGCGTCCAGCGTGGTGTTGAACGCGATGATCCCACCGAAGGCCGAGGTCGGATCGGTCGCGTAGGCAAGCTCGTAGGCATCACCGCAGGCCACGCCCTGGGCCACGCCGCACGGGTTGGCGTGCTTGACGATGACGCATGCCGGCGCTTCGAACTGGCGCACGCATTCCCAGGCGGCGTCGGCGTCGGCCAGGTTGTTGAAGCTCAGTTCCTTGCCCTGCAGCTGGGTGAAGGTGGCCAGCGTGCCCGGCACCGGCGACAGGTCGCGGTAGAAGGCGCCGGCCTGGTGCGGGTTCTCGCCGTAGCGCAGGTCCATCACCTTGATGAAGTTGGCGTTGTGCTGCGCGGGGAACTGGCCCCGGGATCGATCGGCGGCAATGGAGGACATGTAGTTGCTGATGCACGCGTCGTATTGGGCGACGCGATCGAACGCCGCGACGGCCAGGGCAAAGCGGGTGGCCGAGGAGACCGCGCCGTGGTTGGCGTCCAGCTCGGCAACCAGCGCCGGGTACTGCGAGGGATCGGTGGCGACAGCGACCCGAGAAAAATTCTTGGCTGCCGATCTCAGCATCGCCGGGCCACCGATATCGATGTTTTCGATGATCTCGTCCATCAAGCTGTCGGCGCGGGCCGAGACCTGTTCGAACGGATACAGGTTCAGCACCAGCAGGTCGATCGGCACGATGTCATGTTCGGCCATCACCGCTTCATCGATACCCGCGCGCCCTAGCAGCGCGCCGTGCACCTTGGGATGCAGGGTCTTGACCCGGCCCTCCATCATCTCGGGAAAGCCGGTGGCCTGCGCAACATCGGTCACGGTCAAGCCTGCATCGCGCAGCGCGCGTGCGGTGCCTCCGGTTGAAAGCAGCGAGACGTTGCGCGCGGCGAGGGCGTGCGCCAGATCGACCAGGCCGGTCTTGTCGGAAACGGACAGCAGTGCCCGTCGAACGGGCTGGAGGTCGGAAGTCATGGGAGCCAATGAGGACGCAGAGGCTTAATTATAGCGGCCGCGGCATGCATCGGCCGCTGCTTGGCCGGCGGTCCTGAGTGCTCAGGCCAGGCCGTACTCTTTGAGTTTCTTGCGCAGCGTCGCGCGATGGATGCCCAGCAGGCCGGCAGCGCGGCTCTGGTTGCCTTCGCAGTGGTTCAGCACTTCCACGAACAGCGGGATCTCCATTTCGCGGAGCACGATCTCGTAGACGTCGTCCGCATCACTGCCGTTGAGGTCGCGCAGGTACCGACGCACCGAATGTGCGACGTGTTCACGTAGCGGTGGCTTCGGCATGACACGGGTGGTGTCCGGGCGGGTAGCGGCGGCGTTCAAGCAGGATCCCCTGGTGCTGACGGTTCGACGATGCCCGCGCATGCCATCCTGGAGCGCGGCGGGGCGAGGAGTCTAGCGCGTGATCTGCGACCCTGCATCCACTAGTTCGCAATTCTGCGTCGATCAGTCGAACTCGAACGCAAACGCGACCACGCTCGCCGCTGGTTCACGCACCTGCAGCATCACCTGCGCGCTTTGACGTGGGGCAAGCATGTCTTGCGCCACGGTCGGCCCGCGGTACTCCGAAGCAACGAAGGCGCGCGCGCCGACCACGCGGCCATCGGCGTCGGACAGTGCCAGCCTCATCACCGGCCATTGCTGGCTCCAGCGAGCGTCGTTGCGGAACGTCGCCTGCACCAGTAGCGCGCCTTCGGTGTCCGGCGCGGGCCTGACATCGCGACTCAACATGGTGAATGCGTCCGGCTCGTGCCACGCTGGCAGCGTGCAGCCGAACGCGCTGCACAGCGACGTCAGCAGCGGCCGCCACTGCGCATCAGCGGCCAGCCGCTCGCGGTCGGCCAGCACGACCTGTAGCAGCAGTGCCAACGTCAGCACGACCAGCGCCGCCCATTGCCAGGCGGCAGTCCGTAGCGCCGTCGCGGACGTGCGTGGATCGATCGTGAAGCTGGGAGTGGTCGATTCTTCCAGCGACGAGTACGGAACAGGGGCCGGCGGCGGCGCATCAATGCTCGGCGCGGCCTCGGGGGCCTCGGCGGTATCGATGCCGGCCATGTCCTCGATATTGGCCAGGAGCTGCACGGACCCGGTTTCTCCCATCTCTTGCACCGGAGCGCGGACCTCGGCGCTACCGGCTGCTGCGACAGGCGAGGAGTCGGCCGCTGCGGCGGCCTCGACGGGGACCGCTGCGACGCCTTCCTGCGTGGCATCTTTTCCATCGGCAATGGGCACGGTCGATTCGTCGTGAACAGGTGTCGGCGGAGTCTCAGCGGCCTCGACAGGTTGGGCCCCGGCAGTCTCGCTGCCTGGTTCGGAATCCGCGCCTTCGCTGGTGACCGGCGCGATCGTGGCTCCTTTTGATTCGCTCCGGTTCCAGCGCAGGAAGCTCGCGAAGCTGCGTGCCGCCGGCGCAGTGGCGGCCGTCGCCATGGGAACACTCGGCTCCACGATGGTTGAGGACAGCTGGAGTTCACCGCCGCAGCGCCCACACATTGCGGGCGGCAGGCCACTGGCTGGGTCGCTGGACAGCAGTTCGTGGCAGTGCGGGCAAGCGTAGTTCATCGCTTCATTCAAACACGGACAAACCGGAATCAGAAGCCGCGCGCGAACAGCCGCCGAGGCTCAAGCGTCGCGACGCCTGCCGTCGATGCGCATCCAGTCGCCATCACCGGTGGCGACCAGTTCGTCGAACCACCGTGCGTATTGCGAGAGCAGCTCCTGCTCCTGCCCATGCAGGATCCCCGACAGCGCGATGCGTCCGCCGGGCTCGACCCGAGCGGCCAGTGTCTGTGCCAGTGCATCCAGTGCGGAGGCGAGGATGTTGGCGACCACGAGCGGATAGGTGGTGACAGGCTCGTCCTGCGGCAGGAAGACCGCAAGCCGATCGGCGACATCGTTGCGCTGCGCATTGTCGAAGGTGGCGGTCAACGCCTGCGGATCGTTGTCCACGCCCACCGCGTGCGCGGCGCCCAGCTTCAGCGCCGCCAGCGCCAGGATTCCGGAGCCGCAGCCGAAGTCGAGGAAGCGCCTGTTCTGCAGCGCACCCTGACAGGCGAGCTGGTCGAGCCAGCGCAGGCACAGTGCGGTGGTCGGATGGGTGCCGGAACCGAAAGCCAGGCCCGGATCCAGCCGCACCACGGCTGCGTCAGGCGACTCGGCCGTGGCGGGAAGGTCCTGGTTCCACGGCACGATGAACGTGCGCTCGCCAAAACACAGCGGCACGTATAGATCCATCCACGCGCGCTCCCAGTCCTGGTCCTCCACGCTGCGGAAGCTGGCCTGTGACCAGTCAAGCCTCGGGTCGAACGACTCCAGCGTCGCCAGCAGCGCCAGGGCGTCGATCTCGGCCGGGAACAGCGCCGTCAACACCATCGCGTTCCACAGGGGCGTCTCGCCCACGCCAGGCTCCAGGATCGCACGCTCGTTGCCGGTCTCGGCGTCGGCGTCGAGCAGGGTTACCGCCAGCGCACCGACGTCGTCCAGCGCGTTTTCATAGCGCGGCTGTTGGGCTTCGCTGCAGCGCAGGGAAAGTTCGAGGTAGGGCATGGGTGGGTCGCGTCGGAACGAAGTCCTTCATGGTACCGCCGAGTGCACGATCGGGATGCCAACCGCGACGTTGCGCCCCGCCTGGCCAGATGACGTCGCGCCAGCCGCAGCCGCGAGTTCACAGCCACGCGTAGATCCGAGCTTGCTCGGATGCTTGCGAATCCTGTGCCAAGAGCATCCGAGCAAGCTCGGATCTACCTTGATCTTGCCCCAGTAGGGTTCGAGCAATCTCGGATCTACGCGGCATGCAAGGCCGTGCGCAGCGTCTCGGCCACCTGGTCCGTTTACCAGCTGGGAGTTCGGGCGCCGCTTGACCCCAGTGCGGTCAATCCAGAAACCCCCACGCGTGGACAGCCATCTGTAGATCCGAGCTTGCTCGGATGCTTGCGAATCCTTTGCCAAGAGCATCCGAGCAAGCTCGGATCTACCGGGCAGGGGGGCAACGGCATCCGAGCGAGCTCGGATCCAGCGGGCAGCCAAGATCGTGCGCGCCGGTGCGATCAGCCCAGCGCGATCGACTTGTTCTTGCGTTGGGCCAGACGCTTTTCCAGGTAGTGGATATTCTGTCCGCCGGCCTGGAAGCCGAGGTCGCGCATGATGTCCTGCTGCAGCGGGATGTTGGTCCTGATGCCGTCGACCACCATCTCGCTCAGGGCCACGCGCATGCGCGCAATGGCGGTGTCGCGATCCGGTCCATGGACGATCAGCTTGCCGATCATCGAGTCGTAGTTCGGTGGCACCCGGTAGCCGGTATAGATATGCGTGTCCACGCGCACCCCAGGCCCGCCCGGGGGATAGAAACCGGTGATCAGGCCGGGACTTGGAACGAAGGTGTCAGGGTCCTCGGCGTTGATGCGGCACTCGATCGCGTGACCGCGCATGACGATGTCCGACTGTTTGATCGACAGTTTCTGTCCGGCGGCGATCTTCAGCTGCTCGCAGACCAGGTCGATGCCGGTGATGCGCTCGGTCACCGGATGCTCGACCTGGATGCGGGTGTTCATTTCGATGAAGTAGAAGCGCCCGTCTTCGTACAGGAACTCGAACGTGCCGGCGCCGCGGTAGTCGATGCGGATGCAGGCCTCCACGCACACCTTGCCGATCTCCATCCGCTGCGCTTCGCTGATCCCCGGTGCCGGCGCTTCCTCGACCACTTTCTGGTGGCGGCGCTGCATCGAGCAGTCACGCTCGCCAAGATGGACGGCGTTGCCCTGGCCGTCGGCCAGCACCTGGATCTCCACGTGGCGCGGATTCTCCAGGAATTTCTCCATGTACACCTGGTCGTTGTTGAATGCGGCCTTGGCCTCGGCCTTGGTGGTGGCGATGGCGCTGTTGAGCGCCGCCTCGGCATGGACCACGCGCATGCCGCGCCCGCCGCCGCCGCCGGAAGCCTTGATGATCACCGGATAGCCGATCTCGCGCGCCACCTTTGTGTTGGCGACGATGTCATCGCCCAACGGTCCGCCCGAGCCCGGCACGCAGGGCACGCCTGCGGCCTTCATCGCGCGGATCGCCTCGACCTTGTCGCCCATCAGGCGGATGGTGTCGGCCTTGGGGCCGATGAAGATGAATCCCGATTGCTCCACGCGTTCGGCGAAGTCCGCGTTCTCGCTGAGGAAGCCGTAGCCCGGATGGATCGCCTGGGCGTCGGTGACCTCGGCCGCGGCGATCAGCGCCGGTACGTTGAGGTAGCTTTCGCTGGACGACGCGCCGCCAATGCATACCGACTCATCGGCCATGGCCACGTGCTTGAGGTTGCGGTCCACGGTGGAATGCACGGCCACGGTGCGGATGCCCATGGTGTGGCAGGCGCGCAGGATGCGCAGCGCGATTTCGCCGCGGTTGGCGATGACGACCTTGTCGAGCTTGACCATGGCTCAGCCGATCACGAACAGCGGCTGGTCGAATTCGACCGGCGATCCGCTCTCGGTCAATACCGCCAGCACCGTGCCCGACACGTCGGCCTCGATCGGGTTGAACATCTTCATCGCTTCGATGATTGCCAGGGTTTCGCCCGCCTTGACCGCCTGGCCGATGCTGACGAACGCCGGCTTGTCGGGCGATGGCGAGGTGTAGAACGTGCCGACCATCGGCGAACGCATCACATGGCCGTCGGGCTGGCCGTCGGGTTTGCCGGTGCCGCC
>JBBSVH010000135.1:0-6624 GCA_038233685.1 Lysobacterales bacterium
TCGGCGGCCAGACGCGCATGCCGAAGGTGCAGCAGGCAGTGACCGAGTTCTTTGGCAAGGAGCCGCGCAAGGACGTGAACCCGGACGAGGCCGTAGCGCTGGGCGCGGCGATCCAGGGCGGCGTGCTGGGCGGCGACGTCAAGGACGTGCTGCTTCTGGACGTGACCCCGTTGAGCCTGGGCATCGAGACCCTGGGCGGCGTGTTCACCAAGATCATCGAAAAGAACACCACGATCCCGACCAAGGCATCGCAGACGTTTTCGACCGCCGAAGACAACCAGTCCGCGGTGACCGTGCACGTGCTTCAGGGCGAGCGCGAGCAGGCCCGCTTCAACAAGTCGCTGGCCAAGTTCGACCTGACCGGCATCGATTCGGCGCCGCGCGGCCTGCCGCAGGTGGAGGTCTCCTTCGACATCGACGCCAACGGGATCCTGCACGTGTCGGCCAAGGACAAGAAGAACGGCAAGGAGCAGAAGGTCGAGATCAAGGCCGGCTCGGGCCTGTCCGAGGCCGAGATCCAGCAGATGGTGGCCGATGCCGAAGCGCATCGCGAGGACGACAAGAAGTTCCACGAACTGGTGCAGGCCCGTAACCAGGCCGATGGCCTGATCCACGCCACTCGCAGCGCGATCACCGAGCACGGCAGCAAGGTCGGTGGCGACGTGATCGGGCAGGTGGAGTCGGCGTTGTCCGATCTGGAAACGGCGATGAAGGGCGATGACAAGGCCCAGATAGAGGCCCGCACCAAGACCCTGGAGCAGGCAAGCCAGGCCTTGCACGCGGCGGCTTCGGCCGGGCAGGCGGGCGACGGCCAGGACGGCGGTGGTGGTGGTCAAGGCCAGCCGGGCGATGACGTGGTCGATGCGGAGTTCACCGAGGTAAAGGACGACGAGACGAAGTGATGCGTTACCAGCGCTGACCTGGTGACCGGTGGGGCGGAGCGCAGGCTCCGCTCCATCTCGTTTTTCCGACCCCCGAGTTTTACCGACTCCCGTTGACCTGGTGCCTTACCTGACATGAGCAAGCGCGATTATTACGAAGTCCTGGGCGTAGACCGCAGCGCCAGCGAGGAAGAGCTCAAGAAGACGTATCGCCGCTGCGCGATGAAACACCATCCTGATCGCAATCCCGGCGACGCCGCGGCGGAAGCCGCGTTCAAGGAGTGCAAGGAAGCCTACGAAGTGCTGTCGGACGGCGGCAAGCGGCGCATGTACGACCAGCGCGGCCATGCGGCCTTCGAGCACGGCATGGGCGGCGGAGGAGCCGGTCCGGGCGGCGCCGATATGGGCGACATCTTCGGCGACATCTTCGGGAACATCTTCGGTGGCGGCGTTGGCGGCGGTTCGCGTGCGGCGCGGCGAGGTGCAGACGTTGGCTACGTGATGGAGCTTGACCTGGAAGAGGCGGTGGCCGGAATTGACAAGCGCATCGAGATTCCGACGCTGGCGATCTGCGATCCGTGCCACGGGTCCGGTTCGGCAGATGGCAAGACCGAAACATGCACGACCTGTGGAGGCCGCGGGCAGGTCCGCATGCAGCGCGGCATTTTTGCCATGCAGCAGGCGTGTCCGCACTGCGGCGGCCGGGGCCAGGTGATCCGCAACCCGTGCGAGACCTGCCAGGGCGCCGGCCGCATCGAGGAAGAAAAGGTCCTGTCGGTGAAGATCCCG
The DNA here is from genome assembly GCA_038233685.1 of Lysobacterales bacterium. Taxonomy (GTDB): domain Bacteria; phylum Pseudomonadota; class Gammaproteobacteria; order Xanthomonadales; family Xanthomonadaceae; genus Pseudoxanthomonas_A. The sequence continues at coordinate 1,671 of JBBSVH010000135.1, forward strand.
GCCGGTGTCGACAACGGCGACCGCATCCGCCTGAGCGGTGAGGGCGAGGCTGGACCAACGGGTACGCCTCCGGGTGACCTGTACGTGGAGGTGCGCGTTCGCGAGCACCCTATCTTCCAGCGCGATGGCGACGATCTGCACTGCGATGTGCCAATCCGGATTTCGCAGGCCGCTCTGGGCGACGTGGCGCGGGTGCCGACGCTGGACGGCGACGCCGAGATCCGGATACCGGCCGAGACCCAGACCGGCAAGGTGTTCCGTTTGCGCGGCAAGGGTGTCAAGTCGGTGCGAAGCCGCAGCCACGGCGATCTGTTCTGCCGCGTGGCCGTGGAAACCCCGGTCAACCTCACTGCCCGGCAGCGCGAGCTGCTCGAGCAGTTCGAGACCACCTTCGTCGGCGAAGAAGCACGCAAGCATTCGCCCAAGTCGGCGACATTCCTGGACGGCGTAAAGTCGTTCTGGGACCGGATGACGTCCTGAGTCAGCCGTCCGGGCGGTCGCTGTCGCGCATGCGCGCCGCCGCACGCGCCGCCGGCAGGGTCCGCGCCACGTGCCCGACCGTGAGCCCCTGCACGAGTATTGAAAACACGACGATGGCGTAGGTGATGCCGAGCAGGATCTGGCGTTCGAGGCCCGCCGGCAGCGACAGGACCAGCGCCACCGAGATGCCACCGCGCAGGCCTCCCCAGGTGAGCACGCGCCAGGATCCCGTTGGAAGACCGAAGCGCTTCCTGAACAGTGCGATCGGTGTCCCCACTGTCACCAGGCGCGCGAGCAACACGACCACGATCATTACCGCGCCGGCAAGGAGCATGGTGCCGCCCAGCGGTATCAGCAGGATTTCCATCCCGATCAGCACGAACAGCACTGCGTTGAGGATGCCGTCCAGCAGCACCCAGAACAGATCGTGGTGCAGGCGCGTGGTGTCCGACATCGCCAATGCACGCCCGCGGTTGCCGATGATCAGTCCGGCCACGACCATGGCCAACGGTCCGGAGACGTGCAGCCGGCTGGCCAGCGCGTAGCCTCCCAGGACCGCAGCCAGAGTGATCAGCACCTCGACCTGGTAGCTGTCGATGCTTTTCAGCATGCGGTAGGTGACGTAGCCCAATGCCAGCCCCAGCAGCACGCCGCCGCCCGCTTCATGCAACGCCAGCGTCGCCACTTCCAGCGAGCCCGGCCACTGCCCGCCTACCGCCGCCTGCAGCAGCACCACGAACATGACCACGCCCACGCCATCGTTGAACAGCGACTCACCGGAAATCACCAGCTCCAGGTTCTTCGGCGCTCCCGCCGAGCGCAGGATGCCGGTGACTGCGATCGGGTCGGTGGGCGAGATCAGGGCGCCAAACACCATGCACCACGTCAGGTCCAGCCCCAGTCCAAGCCAGGGCAGGATGAAGAACAGGGAGTAGCCGACGATCACCGTCGACAGCAGGGTGCCGAACACCGCCAGGATCCCGACCTGCCAGCGGTACGCGCGCAGCTCGCTGAGGTCCACATGCAGGGCACCCGCGAACAGCAGCAGCGAGAGCATCCCCTGCATCAGCAGTTCGGAAAAGTTGATCGACGCCAGCAGCGACTGGGTGCGGTCGTAGAGCAGCGTCACGCCCAGGGCATTGAGGCCGATCAGGGAAAACGACAGCACGAGGGCCACGGTCATCACCCCGATGGTGTCAGGGAGGCCGATGAAGCGGCGATTGATGTAGGCCATCACTGCGGTGACGACGAGGCACAACACTACGAGGTCGAACATGCCGGGCTCCCCTGTGGACGCCGATTGTCGCCCGCCGGCGACGAGCGCGACAGCGCGGGCCTCGTGGGGCAGGGTGCTGGGACCTGACACGCCGCTTCCCGTAAACTAGCAACATGACCATCAACATCACCTTCTCCAAGCGCGCCCAGGCCCTTACCAGCTCGGCGATCCGTGAAATCCTCAAGGTCACCGAACGCCCGGAAGTGATCTCATTCGCGGGTGGCCTGCCTTCGCCGGCCACCTTTCCGATCGAGCGCATGCGCTGGGCCACCGCCAAGGTGCTGGACGAGGCTCCCGAGGCGGCCCTGCAGTACGGACCGACCGAGGGCTATACGCCGCTGCGGGAGTGGGTCGCGGCGCGCCTGAGCCAGAACGGCGCGGTGATTCGGCCGAGCCAGTTGCTCATCACCACCGGATCGCAGCAGGGCCTGGACCTGCTGGGCAAAGTGCTGATCGACGAAGGCAGCAAGGTCCTGGTGGAAACGCCCAGCTACCTCGGCGCGCTGCAGGCATTCTCGATGTTTCAGCCCGAGTACTGCGCGATGGAAACCGATGCTGAAGGCATCGTTACCGACGCGCTGACGCCCGCCCAGCTCGAGGGCGCGCGTTTCATGTAGTGCCTTCCCAATTTCCAGAACCCGACCGGCCGGCGCATGCCGCTGGAGCGTCGCCAGGCATTGCTGGAGAAGGCCATTGCCGCAGGGGTTCCGGTGGTCGAGGACGACCCCTACGGCGAGCTGTGCTACAGCGGCGAAATGCTGCCAAGTTTGCTGTCCATGGCGCCGGAACACGTCATCTACATGGGCTCCTTTTCCAAGATCCTGGCGCCCGGGCTCCGGCTCGGCTTCGTCGTCGCCCCGGAGGAACTGCACGCCAAGCTGGTTCAGGCCAAGCAGGCCGCCGACCTGCACACGCCGTCGTTTTCGCAACGCATCGTGTACGAGGCAGTGCAGGATGGTTTCCTCGAAGCTCACATTCCGACCATCCGCACGCTTTACGCCCGCCAGTGCGAGCTGATGCTGTCGGCGCTCGACGAATACTTCCCCGCCGAGGCAAGGTGGAACCGGCCTCAGGGCGGCATGTTCATCTGGGTCGACCTGCCCGAAGGCGTGGACAGCACTCCGCTGCTGGCCAAGGCGATCGAGCAGAATGTGGCATTCGTCCCGGGCGCTCCGTTCTACGCGACCGCGCCCAGGACCAACTGCCTGCGGCTGTCGTTCGTGACCGTGCCCGCCGACAAGATCGAGCTTGGCGTGAGTCGACTCGGTGCACTGTTGAAAGCGGAAATTGCGGCGGTCCGAAAGCGCGCCGTCGCCGCATGACAGGGCACGGCACGCGATGGAGTCCGGGATGCCGTGCAAGAGATCCCGGACCGGATAGCGCCGCCACTGCCTTGTTCGCAGGCGGTCATATCGCTAGCCTTGACCTATGGATGAACCCGCGCGACTGCTGATCCACGGTGCCTCCGGCCGCATGGGTGAGGCGCTGCTGAGACTTTGTGCCAACGCCGGCACGGTGCAGGTCGTTGCGGCGGTCACCCGCCGGCCGCCACCGCAGCGCGTCGTTGGCGGCGTTCCCTGCTTTGCGGTAAGTGAACTGGGCGGCGTGCCCGCTTTCGACGTGGCGGTCGACTTCAGCATGCCTGACGGCTTCGATCGGATCCTGACGGCATGCGTCGAGCGCGGCGCAGGACTCGTTTCCGGCACTACCGGGCTGTCCGAGCCGCAGCGGGCGGCGCTGTCCTTGGCTGGCACGACGATACCGGTGCTGTGGGCTTCGAACTTCAGCCTGGGCGTGGCCGTACTGGCCGACCTGGTCGAACGTGCCGCCCGGGCATTACCAGGCTGGGATTGCGACGTGCTTGAAGCGCACCACATCCACAAGAAGGATGCGCCTTCCGGAACCGCCCTCACGCTGGGTGGCGTCGCCCGCGCAGGGGGTCATGAGGTCAACTATTCAAGCGTGCGCGCTGGAGATATCGTTGGCGAGCATACGGTCCAGTTTTCCGGGGTCGGTGAAAGGATCGAGCTGGTCCACCGGGCCACAAGTCGCGACGTGTTCGCCCACGGCGCCCTGGCGGCCGCGGCCTGGCTCAATGGGCGCGACGCGGGAACCTGGACCATGCGCGACGTGCTGGTGGCGCACCTGGACGACGACGGATGAACAGCCTGCTTGCCGCCGCGGATCGGCCCGTTCAGGGATGCCCGCTGAACAGGGCTGCAGGAGGCCCGGCGCGCCGGGTTGAGGCAACGCGTCGTTCCTTTTTGCGGCGGCCATCGGTACAATTCCCGCTCGCCTGATTACCGTCGCCCCGGACTGGATTTACGCCACGTCCGCGGTTTCATGCAGCCGAGAGGCTGGCGGGGCAGGGTTTCCCCCAAACAAGGCGAGCGCCGTGACCCAACCTGCAATCCTGGTACTCGAAGACGGCACGGTGTTCGCGGGTGATTCCGTCGGCGCGTCCGGGTTGTCCGTGGGCGAGGTCGTTTTCAACACGGCCATGACCGGCTACCAGGAAATCGTGACCGATCCATCGTATGCCCGGCAGCTGGTCACGTTGACCTACCCGCACGTTGGCAATACCGGCTGCACTACCCAGGATGATGAAGCGACCACGGTCTGGTCAGCGGGCCTGATCGTGCGTGACGTGCCGCGGCGGCCAAGCAGTTGGCGCAGCCAGATGGCCATACCGGAATGGCTGCAGGCTCGCGGCGTGGTGGCCATTGCCGGCATCGACACCCGAAAATTGACACGGATGCTGCGCGATCGCGGGGCCCAGAATGGCGCATTGATGGCCGGGCACATCGACGTGGAAGCGGCGCTCGAGGCGGCCAGGAAATTTCCCGGCTTGAAGGGCATGGACCTGGCGAAGGTGGTCTCCACGCCCAGGCCCTACGACTGGCGCGAAGGCTCGCTGGATCTGGACAGCGGCACGTTTGGCGTCACCGAGGGACGGTTCAAGGTCGTGGCCTACGACTACGGGGTCAAGTTGAACATATTGCGCATGCTGGTCGACCGCGGCTGCACCGTGACCGTGGTGCCGGCACAGACGCCGGCCGCCGATGTCCTGGCGATGCGGCCGGACGGGGTATTCCTGTCCAACGGCCCTGGCGATCCAGAGCCGTGCGATTACGCCATTGCCGCCACGCGTGAGTTCCTTGCGCGCAAGACTCCAATTTTCGGCATCTGCCTGGGCCA
>JBBSVH010000136.1:0-6587 GCA_038233685.1 Lysobacterales bacterium
AGGCGCGGTTCGAGCTGCGCAAGGTCGTCTGGCCCACGCGCCAGGAAGCGCTGCGCATGACGTGGGTGGTCGCCATCGTGGTGATCATCATCAGCCTCTTGCTGGGTGCCTTTGACTGGGTGATCCAGGTGTTGCTGGAAGCGTTCTTTAGGCTGGGTCGTTGAGGAGAAGTCTGCAGTGAAGCGTTGGTATGTCGTACATGCGTATTCGGGGTTCGAGAAGTCGGTGGCGCAGGCGCTGCGCGATCGCATCGTGCGCAATGAGATGCAGGAACGCTTCGGCGACGTGCTGGTCCCGACCGAGGAAGTGGTCGAGATGCGCGCGGGCCAGAAGCGTCGATCCGAGCGCAAGTTCTTCCCCGGCTACGTGCTGGTCCAGATCGAGACCCACGAAGAGGCCGGCATCCCGCGCATCGACAACGAAAGCTGGCACATGGTGAAGGAAACTTCCAAGGTGCTGGGCTTCATCGGCGGTACCGCCGATCGCCCGCTTCCGATCACCGACCCGGAGGCCGATGCGATCCTGCAGCGCGTCCAGGACGGTGTCGAGAAGCCACGGCCGAAGGTGCTGTTCGAGCCGGGCCAGATGGTGCGGGTCACCGAAGGGCCGTTCAACGACTTCAACGGCGTGGTCGAGGAAGTCAATTACGAGAAGAGCCGCGTGCGCGTGGCGGTGCTTATTTTCGGGCGTTCAACACCAGTCGAGCTTGAATTCGGCCAGGTGGAGAAAGCCTGAGCAAGGGCGGGAGCCGGAAACGGGAAGTCGGGAATGAAACGCTGCTGGCGTGTCATTCCCCGTCCCCCGCGCCCGGTTCCCCGTTTCAACCAGAGGAGGAGTCCCGCAGTCGATCCCGACGTGCAGACGCTTGAACTCCAGGAGTAAATCAAGATGGCGAAGAAAGTAGTCGGTTACATCAAGCTGCAGGTGAAGGCTGGCCAGGCCAACCCATCACCGCCGGTCGGCCCTGCGCTGGGCCAGCGCGGCCTCAACATCATGGAATTCTGCAAGGCGTTCAACGCCGCCACGCAGAAGCTGGAGCCGGGCCTGCCCACTCCGGTCATCATCACCGCCTATTCGGACCGTACCTTCACCTTCATCACCAAGAGCACGCCCGCGAGCGTCCTGCTGAAGAAGGCCGCGGGCATCACTTCCGGCTCCAAGCGCCCCAACACCGAGAAGGTGGGCAAGGTCACGCGCAAGCAGCTCGAAGACATCGCCAAGGCGAAGGAAGCCGACCTGACTGCAGCGGAGCTGGAAGCGGCGGTTCGTACGATTGCGGGTTCGGCCCGCAGCATGGGTCTGACGGTAGAGGGCTGAGACGATGGCACAGAGCAAACGACAGAAAGCGATCCAGGCCGCGGTCATCCCCGGCAAGGCGTATTCCATTGAGGAAGCGCTGAAGATCGTCAAGGACAACAGCAAGACCAAGTTCGTCGAAGCCGTCGACGTGGCCGTGCGTCTTGGCGTGGACGCCAAGAAGTCCGACCAGCAGGTGCGCGGCTCGACCGTGCTGCCCGCCGGCACCGGCAAGTCGGTCCGCGTGGCGGTGTTCGCACCGGCCGGCGCCAAGGCCGACGAAGCCATCGCCGCCGGCGCCGAAGCCGTGGGCATGGACGACCTGGCCGAGAAAATGCTGGCTGGCGACCTGAACTACGACGTGGTCATCGCCACGCCGGACGCGATGCGCGTGGTCGGCAAGCTGGGCCAGGTGCTGGGTCCGCGCGGCCTGATGCCCAACCCGAAGGTCGGCACCGTATCGCCGAATCCGGCCGAGGCGGTCAAGAACGCCAAGTCGGGCCAGGTCCGCTATCGCACCGACAAGGCCGGCATCATCCACTGCACCCTGGGCAAGGCCAGCTTTGACGACGCCGCACTGAAGGGCAACCTGCAGGCGCTGCTGGCCGATCTGGTGAAAGCCAAGCCGGCGACCGCCAAGGGCCAGTATCTGCAGAAGGTCTCGGTCAGCTCGACGATGGGCCCCGGCATCACGGTCGACCTGGCATCACTGGCAGTGAAGTAACGATCCAAGGGTGGTGATCTCACGATCGCCACCCGCAACAAAATTTTGAGGGCAATCGCCACGGCTTCGGCCCGACGCGATGGCTGTCAAAGACCGCAGGCGCGGTCAGCGCGTATCGACGACGGGCATGGAAGCTCGGGTAGGCAGGGAGTCGCCGTCGATGCAAGCGGGGTCGCTTAATTCGGTTCCTTTAAGGGATCGGGCCGGCGTAGATGGTGCCGCCTTCTGGAAGTTTTCTGGTCAACCAGATCCAGAGCAGGCCACCACCGGGATGCCATCCGGCGTCCCCGGTGCCCAGGACGGGCACCGCCCAGGACCGCAGGCGGCCATCCGGCCGCAAGCGGAGTTCATTTGGAGGAGTGTATGGCTCTAAATCTGTCTCAGAAGCAAGAAGTTGTAGCCGAACTGGCAGACGTCGCCGCCAAGGCTCACTCTTTGATTGCTGCCGAGTACGCAGGCATCACGGTCAGTCAGCTGACCACGATGCGCAAGAAGGCTCGTGAAAACGGTGTGTACTTGAGAGTCGTCAAGAACACGCTGGCCTCGCGCGCCGTGCAGGGAACCGACTACGAGTGCGTTCAGGACTCGCTGGTTGGCCCCCTGCTGTATGCGTTCTCTACCGAGGAACCCGGCGCTGCCGGTCGACTCATCAAGGAATTCGCCAAGGGCAACGACAAGCTGCAGCCGAAGATCGTCTCGATGGGTGGCCAGCTGTATCCGGCCAGCCACGTCGACGTGCTGGCATCGCTGCCGACCCGCGATCAGGCACTGGCCATGCTGGCACGCGTACTTGCCGAACCGGCAAGCATGTTTGCCCGCGCGATCAAGGCCGTGGCCGACAAGCTTGGCGAAGGCGAGTCCGTAGCGGAGGCCCCGGCGGAAGCCGCGACTGAAGCAGCAGCGGAAGCGCCGGTGGAAGCCACGACCGAAGCCGCAGCGGAAGCCCCGGCCGAAGCAGCGGCACCAGCCGCAGCTGAAACCCCGGCAACCCCGGCCGATCCGGCCTGAGTCCGTCGCAGTTCACTGAAACCCATCCCAGAAAATTTTTGAAGGTAATCAATATGTCACTGTCCAACGATCAGATCGTGGAAGCCGTCGCCGAAAAGACCCTCATGGAAGTCATGGAGCTGGTCCGGGCGATCGAAGAGAAGTTCGGCGTCTCCGCCGCTGCTGCGGTCTCCGCCGCTGCTGGTCCGGCCGCGGACGCTGCCCCGGTTGAAGAGCAGACCGAGTTCACCGTGGTGCTGAAGGCGATCGGCGAGAAGAAGGTCGAAGTCATCAAGGCGGTTCGCGCCATCACCGGCCTGGGCTTGAAGGAAGCAAAGGACCTCGTCGAAGGCGCCCCACAGACCGTGAAGGATGCGGCCTCCAAGGACGACGCGGCCAAGTTCAAGAAAGACCTCGAAGCCGCCGGTGCGACTGTCGAAGTGAAGTAAGCGGTATCCGTCGCCAGTCTTTACCGGCGACAGACCGAGGCCGGGGGCGAAAGCCCCTGGCCTTCGGTCGTTGTGGCAGGGCCTGCGAGACCGGCTGATCGGTTGGTTTGCGCTCAGCGGCAAGAGCGCAAAATGATCGTTCGGCGCCGTTCATCGACGGTTAGCAATACCTAAAAAACCCGAGTTGGTAGTTGGAAGTAGCAAGAGAAGGCGTGCTGGTGCCGGCAATACCAGCGACTTCCAACTGACGATTTTCCCTGTTCTTGCAAGATCACGTTCTTCCAGGAACACGTTCTTTACAGAATGTCCCCCAGGGCCGCGGACGCGCGGCCCGCCGATGCTAGAGGCATAGTCACCATGGCTTATTCGTTCACCGAAAAGAAGCGTATCCGCAAGGATTTCGGCAAGCAGCGCACGATCCTCGAAGTGCCATTCCTGCTCGCCATCCAGGTCGATTCCTACCGTTCATTCCTGCAGGAGGACGTGGAACCCTCCAAGCGCGTCGACCACGGCCTGCATGCAGCGCTGAAGTCGGTATTCCCGATCAGCAGCTACAGCGGCAACGCCGCGCTCGAGTACGTGGGCTACAAGCTGGGCGATCCGGTGTTCGACGAGCGCGAGTGCCGCAACCGCGGGCTCAGCTACGGCGCGCCGTTGCGCGTGACCGTGCGCCTGGTGATCTACGACCGTGAATCCTCGACCAAGGCCATCAAGTACGTGAAGGAGCAGGAGGTCTACCTCGGCGAGATCCCGCTGATGACCGAGAACGGCACCTTCATCGTCAACGGCACCGAGCGCGTCATCGTCTCCCAGCTGCACCGCTCGCCGGGCGTGTTCTTCGACCACGACCGTGGCAAGACCCACAGCTCGGGCAAGCTGCTGTACAGCGCCCGCATCATTCCGTACCGCGGCTCTTGGCTGGACTTCGAGTTCGACCCGAAGGACGCGCTGTTTACCCGCATCGACCGTCGCCGCAAGCTGCCGGTGACCATCCTGCTGCGCGCGCTGGGCTACAACAACGAAGAAATGCTCAACGAGTTCTTCGACATCAACACCTTCCACATCCTGCCCGATGGCGAGGGTGTGCAGCTGGAGCTGGTGGCCGAACGCCTGCGCGGCGAGACCCTGAACTTCGACCTGGTCGATGGCGACAAGGTCATCGTCGAAGCCGGCAAGCGCATCACCGCGCGCCACGTCAAGCAGCTCGAGCAGTCCGGCATCGCAGCGCTGGCCGTGCCCGATGACTATCTGATGGGTCGCATCCTGTCGCACGACGTGATCGACGGGGCGACCGGCGAACTGCTGGCCACCGCCAACGACGAGATCACCGAAGAGCAGCTGGCCATGTTCCGCAAGGCCGGCGTGGACGCCGTGGGCACGCTGTGGGTCAACGACCTGGACCGTGGTCCGTACCTGTCCAACACCCTGCGCATCGATCCGTCCAAGACGCAGCTGGAAGCGCTGGTCGAGATCTACCGCATGATGCGTCCGGGCGAGCCGCCGACCAAGGATGCCGCGCAGAATCTGTTCCACAACCTGTTCTTCACCTTCGAGCGCTACGACCTGTCGGGCGTGGGCCGGATGAAGTTCAACCGCCGCGTCGGCCGCAAGGAAACCGAGGGCGAGTCCGTCCTGTTCGACCACAAGTACTTCAGCAACCGCAACGACGACGAGTCCAAGCGCTTGGTCGCCGCCCAGGGCGAGACCTCGGACATCCTTGAGGTGCTCAAGGTCCTGACCGAGATCCGCAACGGTCGCGGCACCGTCGACGACATCGACCATCTCGGCAACCGCCGCGTGCGTTCGGTCGGCGAAATGGCCGAGAACACGTTCCGTGTCGGCCTGGTCCGCGTGGAGCGTGCGGTCAAGGAGCGCCTGTCGATGGCCGAGTCCGAGGGCCTGACCCCGCAGGAGCTGATCAACGCCAAGCCGGTCGCTGCGGCAATGAAGGAGTTCTTCGGTTCGTCGCAGCTGTCCCAGTTCATGGACCAGAACAACCCGCTTTCGGAAGTCACCCACAAGCGCCGCGTGTCGGCCCTTGGTCCGGGCGGCCTGACCCGCGAGCGCGCCGGCTTCGAAGTCCGCGATGTGCATCCGACCCACTACGGCCGCGTCTGCACCATCGAGACGCCTGAAGGGCCGAACATCGGCCTGATCAACTCGCTGGCCGTGTACGCGCGGACCAACAGCTACGGCTTTCTGGAGACGCCGTACCGCAAGGTCGTGGACGGCCAGATCACCGACGACATCGAGTACCTTTCGGCGATCGAAGAAAACGAGTACGTGATCGCGCAGGCAAACGCGCTGCACGATGACAACAGCCGCCTCACCGAGCAGTTCGTGCCGTGCCGCCACCAGGGCGAGTCGCTGCTGAAGCCGCCGGGCGAAGTCGACTTCATGGACGTCTCGCCCATGCAGACCGTGTCCATCGCGGCTGCACTGGTCCCGTTCCTCGAGCACGATGACGCGAACCGCGCACTGATGGGCGCCAACATGCAGCGCCAGGCGGTACCGACGCTGCGTGCCCAGAAGCCGTTGGTCGGCACCGGTATCGAACGTGCCGTGGCCCGCGACTCCGGCGTGACCGTGAACGCCCGTCGTGGTGGCGTGATCGAGCAGATCGACGCGGCACGCATCGTGGTCAAGGCCAACGAGGCCGAGATCGGTGATGGCACAGATGCCGGCGTGGATATCTACAACCTGATCAAGTACACGCGTTCCAACCAGAACACCTGCATCAACCAGACTCCGCTGGTCAACGTGGGTGACGTGATCGCGCGCGGCGACGTGCTGGCCGACGGACCGTCCACCGACATCGGTGAGCTGGCGTTGGGTCAGAACATGCTGATCGCATTCATGCCGTGGAACGGCTACAACTTCGAGGACTCCATCCTGCTCTCCGAGCGCGTGGTGGAAGAGGATCGCTACACCACGATCCACATTGAAGAGCTGACCTGCGTTGCGCGCGACACCAAGCTGGGACCGGAGGAAATCTCCGCCGACATCCCCAACGTCTCCGAACAGGCCTTGAACCGCCTGGACGAGTCGGGCGTGGTGTACATCGGCGCCGAAGTGCGCGCCGGCGACATCATGGTGGGCAAGGTCACGCCGAAGGGCGAAAGCCAGCTGAC
>JBBSVH010000137.1:0-6470 GCA_038233685.1 Lysobacterales bacterium
CCGGCGCAAGTCGGGCTCTTTTTTTTGCGCGCTGGGAAAGGTTTTCATTCATTCCATACGCCAGCGAATGCGGTATAAAGACGACCACACAGCGCTCAACATCTGTGCAGCCCAACTGTTTTTCCGACCCTTGGAGGGGATTCCATGCGTAGCAAGACGATCGTCGGCCTTTTGGCCCTGCCCCTGTTTGCCCTTTCGTTTTCCGCCGCGGCGGCCGACGCCACGGGTCGCTGGAAGACCATCGACGACGAGACCGGCAAGGTGAAGTCGATCGTGGAGATCTCAAAGGCGACCAACGGCAGCCTCACCGGCAAGGTGGTGGAGATCGTGAACTCCGACCGCGGCCCGAATCCGGCTTGCGTCAAGTGCTCCGGCGCCAACAAGGGCAAGCCGGTCAAGGGCATGACCATCCTCTGGAACCTAAAGGCCGATGGCGAAAACAAGTGGTCCGGCGGCACCATCCTGGATCCGGCCAAGGGCAAGACCTACAAGTCCAAGGCCGAACTGATGGCCGGCGGCGACAAGCTGGACGTGGCTGGCTGCGTGGCTTTCATCTGCCGCGCGCAGACCTGGGTCCGCGAATAAGCCTTCGCGGATCGCGTGCAAGCATCGGCCCGGCTCCTGCCGGGCCGATTTTTTTGGGCCCGCTGGAGCGTCTTGCCTGCGTGCGATAATCCAGATCCCTCGCCCCTGCCGCACTAGATGACCCGTACCGCGCTCGTTACCACAGCACTTCCGTATGCCAACGGCCCCCTGCACCTCGGGCACCTGGTGGGCTACATACAGGCTGACGTATGGGTGCGCGCGCGCCGGCTCGGGGGCAACACCACCCACTTCGTTTGCGCAGACGACACCCATGGCACGCCGATCATGCTGGCGGCCGAAAAAGCCGGGGTTACGCCAGAAGTTTTCATCGCCGGGATGCAGGCGTCGCACGAGCGCGACTTCGCCGATTTCGGCGTCGCCTTCGACCACTATGACTCCACCAATTCAGCCGCCAACCGCGAGCTGACCGAATCGTTCTACGCGCTTCTGGAAGCAGGCGGCCATAGTGCGCGGCGCAGCGTTGCCCAGTTCTTCGATCCGGAAAAAGGCATGTTCCTGCCGGACCGCTACATCAAGGGCACCTGCCCCAAATGCGGCACTGCGGACCAGTACGGCGACAACTGCGAGCACTGCGGGGCCACCTATGCGCCTACCGACCTCAAGGAGCCGCGTTCGGTGCTGTCGGGCGCGACGCCCGAAATGCGCGACTCCGAACATCATTTCTTCGAGGTTGGTCGCTTCCAGGCGTTCCTGCGCCAATGGCTGCAGGGTGACGTCGCCCTCCCCGGCGTCAAGGCCAAGCTGGCCGAATGGCTGGACGCCGAGGGCGGCCTTCGCGCGTGGGACATCTCCCGCGACGCGCCCTACTTCGGCTTCGGCATCCCCGGAGCGCCCGGAAAGTACTTCTACGTCTGGCTGGATGCGCCCATCGGCTACCTGAGCAGCTTCAGGACCCTGTGCGAGCGACAGGGCATGGACTTTGATTCGCACCTTCGCGCCGGGACGCAGACCGAGCTGCATCATTTCATTGGCAAGGACATCGTCAACTTCCACGGCCTGTTCTGGCCGGCGGTGCTGGAGGCAGTCGGCCTGCGCGCGCCGACGCGCCTGCACGTCAACGGCTACCTCACCGTCGAGGGCGCCAAGATGTCCAAATCGCGCGGCACCTTCGTCATGGCCCGCACCTATCTCGACGCCGGGCTGGAGCCGGAGGCGCTGCGCTATTACTACGCAGCCAAATCCTCCGGCGGCGTGGACGACCTAGATCTCAATCTTGCGGACTTCATTGCGCGGGTCAACGCGGATCTGGTGGGCAAGTTCGTCAACCTTGCCAGTCGCTGCGCCGGGTTCATCGAGAAGCGCTTCGATGGCCAGCTCTCGGCGCAGCTGCCGGACCCGGCCATGTACGACCGCTTCGTCCAGGCGCTGGCGCCCGTGCGCCAGGCCTACGAACGCAACGACGCCGCGGCGGCCATTCGCCAGACCATGGCCCTGGCCGATGAGGCCAACCGCTACATCGACGAATGCAAACCTTGGGTGATCGCCAAGCAGGACGGCGCAGACGCGCAGCTGCAGGCCGTGTGCACCCAGGGCCTGAACCTGTTTCGCGTGCTGGTCGCGGCGCTCAAGCCGATCCTGCCAACGACCTCGAGCCAGGCCGAAGCCTTCCTGGCCGCGCCGGTGCAGGCATGGGCCGACGTCGACGCGCCGCTGCTGGCGCACGCGGTCAAGCCGTATGCGCCGCTGTTCACCCGCATCGACCCGAAAATGATTGCCGCCATGACCGAAGCATCCAAGGACACCATGCAACCCGGCGAGCCCGCCGCCCCGGCCAAACCGGCGACTCTTCCCGCGCCATCCAAGCCGGCAGCGCCCGCTGCAGCGACCGCGGCGGTGAGCACCGTCGCCATCGAGGATTTCGCAAAACTCGACCTGCGTATCGGCCGGGTCACAGCCTGCGCACTGGTCGAAGGGTCGGACAAGCTGCTGCGCTTTGAACTGGACGCAGGCGAACTTGGGACGCGTCAGATTTTTTCCGGCATCCGTGCCAGCTACGGTGAACCCGGCGCGCTGGTCGGCCGCAACGTGGTGTTCATCGCCAACCTGGCGCCGCGCAAGATGCGGTTTGGCATCAGCGAAGGGATGATCCTGTCCGCCGGATTCGACGGCGGCGCACTGGCGCTGCTCGACGCAGACGACACCGCCATGCCCGGTATGCCGGTGCGCTGATGCACACGCTGCACCTGCAGTTCCGCAGCGGTGGCCTGAAGAAAGCGACGTGGAATCCAGCCTGACCGACCGCCTCGACCGGCTGCTGCCGCAGACGCAGTGCAGGCAGTGCGGGTTCAACGGCTGCCGGCCCTACGCTGAAGCCATGGCACGCGGCGCGGCCGGGATCGATCGCTGCCCGCCCGGTGGCGACGCTGGCGCGAGGGTGCTTGCGAACGTGCTGCAGGTGCCGCCGCTGCCCTACGACCGCAGCCGGGGAATCCACCGCACACCACGGGTGGCGCTCATCATCGAGCGCGATTGCATCGGCTGCACCAAATGCATCCAGGCCTGTCCGGTAGATGCCATCGTAGGCGGCGCCCAGCACATGCACGTGGTCCTCGAGCCGCTGTGCACCGGCTGCGAGCTGTGCGTGCCGGCATGCCCGGTGGACTGCATCGTAATGCGCTGAAACGGGCGCCATTCCACGCCCGTCACCTGGCTCCTATTTCGCGGCGGCCGCAGTGCAGGCCGAGCAAATCCGCTCGACCGTGTAGCCCCGTGCGCGCAGCTTTTCGACCACGCCGTCTGAGCCAAGCAGGTGCAGTGCACCGACCACCACCAGGGTGTCGTCGTCGCCGGGAGCAGTCAGCCGCTTCTCCAGCTTGGGCACCCACGCGTCGTTGCGGGCCACATTGATGCGCTGGTACAGGCGCGGGTAGTCGCGCTTCATTTCCAACGCCATGCCGTTCCACAGTCCGTCCGCGTCGCCTGCGCGCCATGCTGTATGCAGCTTTCTGGTTTCTTCGGTCCCGTCTTGCGATTGCGAGAGCGCTTCGGCCAGGAACTGCAGCTGCTCGGCCTTTTCCATCCCGTCGAGCATCGCGATCTGGTCGGCTCCGGTCTCCAGTCCGGAGACCCGCTTGCCGGCCTTGGCCGCAAGCCCGGCCATGTGCGCATCCAGACCGAGCTTTGGATCCAGCCCCTGCTTGGTCATCTCGATCACCGTCACGTTCAGACCGACAAACCATGGCTCGAACATCTGCATGACCTGCGGAGTGATGCCCATCTTCTGCACGAGTTCCGCATTGGCCGCGAGCCACCGGGCCAGCTGCGCGGCGGTAGCGGCGGGCAATTCGCTGTCCAGCGGCGTGCCGTCGGTGCGCAGAGCGGCCTGCCCCATCTGCGCGCCCAGGGCCGGAGACGCCATTTCCTCGGGTGGAAGTTCGAACACCAGCGATTCGGCATCGGCGAAGGCGGTGTCCACGTCGCGGGAAAGCGGGTAGTCGCTCGGCTTGAGCAGGTGGAATGAACCCAGCAGATAGACCGAGTTGTTCGCGTCGGAGACCTTCCACAGCAGCGGCAGCGGTGGCTTGGCGGCGATCGGTGCGGCCGCGTGGACGGCGAACGCGGCGACGGCAAAGGCAGAAAGGAGCAGGGGCTTGATCAGCCGGGGCGTGGCATTGGACATGTCGATCCTGGTCATGGGAGGCGCGGTGGCGTGTAGTTCTTTTCCCCGGCATCGATGGCCAGGTCGAGACGATTCTCTGGAGGCGGCAGCGGGCACGTGGCGAAGCTGGTGAACGCGCAGGGCGGATTGTAGGCGTGGTTGAAGTCGAGCATCACCTTGCCCGCGGTGTCCGGTGGGGGCGCATCAAGGAAACGACCCGCCGGATAGCTGCCGTGGCCGCTGGTGCGGTCCGCGAACACCAGGAACAACGCACCGCCCTCGCCGGCCAGCGCCTCCAGCCGATAGGTGCTTCCGTTGCGCGCGAACTCGACCACGCCAGGATTGGGGGTGTCGCTACTGGTGCCGGTGATGTCCACGATCGGCAGCGCGCGCCCGGCTGGGTGCGGCACGAACCTGCCCTGCACCTGCCACGATGGCGCCGGTGGCCAGTACTCCAGCCCGGCAAAGTCCACGCGCGTATCGGCGTCGGCGTGCCTGAGGCGCAAGGCCCAACGACCGCCGCGTTCAATCAGGGTCAAGCGGCCTTTGCCTTGGTCGAAACCGATGACGGTCGGCATCGCGTCCGCCTCACTCCGGAATTCGATACGGCCCTTCAGCGCCTGCTCTCCGACGGTGAGCGCGACGCCCGGCTCAGGCTCGAACCAGACCCGCTCCCTGTCCTGCTGCACCAGGCCCATGCGCTCGGGCCCCCGCGACAGTCGGATGCCGCTACCCCGGCTGCTGCCGATGTAGTGGCTCTTCAATTCCAGCCAGTGCAGTCCGACGAGCGTGGTCCAGCCGTCGGGCTGCAGCAGCTCTTCGCGGCGCTGCGCCCGCCACTGGTCCTGCGTGGCGACGAACGCGGGATCGACAACCTCGGCCACGGCCGCAGCAGGAGCTTTGTTGCCGCAGGCGGCCAGCATCGGGATTACCAGTGCCGGGATCAGCCAGCGCGTGGGAAATCTCATTTCAGCGTCCCCTCAGGAACCAGCGGTCGATTTCGGTCAGTGAAAAACGCGCCCAGGTGGGGCGCCCATGGTTGCACTGCCCGGACCGCTCGGTGGCTTCCATATCTCTAAGCAGCGCATTCATTTCCGGCAAGGTCAGCCGCCGGTTCGCGCGCACGGCACCATGGCACGCCATGGTCGAGAGCAGTTCGTCGCGCGCTGCAGCCACGCGCCGGCTGTGGCCGTGTTCGCGCAGATCGGTCAGCACGTCGCGCAGCAGCGCTTCCGGGTCGGCATGGGCCAGCAGCGCCGGGACACTGCGCACGTTCAAGGACTGCGGGCCGCTTCGGGTCACATCGAAGCCCAACGCAGCAAGCGTTTCGCCCTCGCGCTCGGCCACCTCGGCCTCGCGCTCGGCCACGGCCAGCATCATCGGCAACAGCAGAGGCTGCGCATGCAGGCCAATCCCGTCGTGCGCGGTCTTGAGTTTCTCGTAGCCGATGCGCTCGTGCGCGGCGTGCATGTCGACCACGATCAACCCCTCCACGCATTCGGCCAGGATGTAGATGCCGTGCAGTTGCGCCACGGCATAGCCCAGCGGCGGCACCTCATCTTCGGTCTGGGCCACCATCGATGGCGCCGTGGAGGAAAGCGGGGAACCGTCCGCGTACAGCGCTGCATAGGCCGCCGTTGCTTCGCCAACTGCCAACCCCAGCGGTGACTGCTGCGGGCCTGACCATGCAGCCGGCGCATGGCCCACCGGGGCCGCGAACCGATGGCCATTGGAACCCGCCTGCGCGTCGCCCGCGATGGCCATGCCGGCGCGCGTTTCGGCCAGCGCGCGCTGCAGCGTCCGGTACACGAAGTCGTGCACCAGCCGGTTGTCGCGGAAGCGTACCTCGTGCTTGGCCGGATGCACGTTGACGTCGACCCGGGTGGGATCGATTTCAAGGAACAGCACGTACGCCGGCTGGCGCCCGTGGAAGAGCACGTCCTGATAGGCCATCTTCACCGCATGGGCAATGTTTCGGTCACGCACACTGCGGCCGTTGACGTACAGATACTGCTGGTCGGCGCTGGCGCGCGAATAGCTGGGCTCGGCGATCCAGCCGTGCAGGCGCAGCGACTGGACCATGTCGCTGGCCGAACCGGTGACGCCGTGGTCCACGCGCAACGCGTGCCGTGCGAATTCGGCGCCCAGGGTTTCGCTCAGGCGGGCCGCCGACTCCGTCTCGCCGCCTTTGTAGCGACGCGAGGGACGTCCATTGTGCGAGACCCGCAGCTCGACATCGGGCCGCGCCAGCGCCAGGGAGCGTAAC
>JBBSVH010000138.1:0-6427 GCA_038233685.1 Lysobacterales bacterium
GTGTGCTGGCCCAGGGTGGGCGGCGCGCGGCGCACTTCCGGCTTGGCTCCACCGATATCCCACGGAGGCGAGGTGACAGTGGCCTTGCCCAGCGAAGCGTGCGGCAGAGTCACGGCCACTTTGCGGGCCTGCACATGCGGATCGGCGAAAACTTCGGCCATGTTGTTAACTGCGCCGCGTTGTTGACTGCGCCGCACGGCACGCCCGCTCTTTCCAGGCGCTGCATGATCTCGGCGCGGGTCAAGCGGCCCAGTCCGGCCAGGAGCTGCACGTCCAGGTCCTCCCGGTGGCTGACCCGGCCCTCGTTGGTCGTCAGGCGGGGATCGGCGGCCAACTCGGTGAGGTCCAGCGCCCGGCAGAATTTGCGCCACAGCGAACCCGTTGCCCGCCGCCACGTTGATGAATCCGTCCTGGCAGCGCAGGGTGCCGTAGGGGGCGGTGCCGCGGTGCCCGTTGCCGATGGCGACCGGTACTTCTCCGGTGGTGAGGTATCGGCTGACCTGATTGGTGCCCAGGGCAATGACGCTTTCGAGCAGATTCATGTCCAGCCGCTCGCCTTTACCGGTGCGTTTGCGCTGGTAGAGGGCCGCCAGAATCGCCTGGGTAATGAGTGAACCGGAAAACACGTCGGCCACCGCCACCCCGACCCGCAGCGGCCCGTGACCGGCCTCGCCGTTGTCACTCATCAGGCCGCCCATGCCCTGGGTGGTCACGTCGTGACCGGCGCGGTCGCGGTAGGGGCCGTCTTGCCCGAAGCCCGGGACGCTGGCGCAGATCAGACGCGGATTCTCGGCGTGCAGCGCATCCCAACCGAAACCCAGCCGCTCGAAGGTGCCGGGGCGGAAGTTCTTGGCCACCACGTCCGAGCCTGCGATCAAGCGCCGCGCCGCTTCCTGGCCCTCAGATGACTTGCGGTTCAAGATGACGCTGCGCTTGCTGCGGTTGACGCCCAGAAAATAGCTCGACTCGCGGGCCGCGTTGCTCATCTGAAACGGCGGCCCCCAGGCGCGAGTGTCGTCGCCCTGCGGCGGCTCCACCTTGATCACGTCGGCGCCGAGGTCGCCGAGCAGCAGGGTGCAAAAGGGGCCAAGGGGCCGGTCAGCACCCGGGTAAAGTCGGCCACCTTGACGCCTTCAAGCATCACAGTGCTATCTCCTGCGCCGACATCTCCGGCGCCCGGGGCTGCTCACGCGGACCCATCAGGAAGAAGTAGGCGCCGATCAGCAGGCCCGGCACGTTCAGCCACCAGTAGGGGCTCAGCAGAGCCACTCCGGCCAGGCCCAGCACCCAGCCTTCCCAGCGCTTGAGGGTGCGGCGGGTAAAGCCTACCGTGGCTCCCGAGATAAATAGCACCCCGAGAATCGACACGGCGAAGCGGTAGATGATCAGCGGCAGTGCGGAGGCCAGGCCCTGGTGCGCCACCACCGGCACGATCAATATGGCGGTGGCCGGATACGCCAGCAGGAAAAACATGCCCAGGAAATACTTGGGCAGGGCCACCCGGGCGGTCACGAGGCCGGTGCGAATGGGATCGGTGTTCCAGACCGACGCCGACGCAAACGCCGAGAGCGCGACCGGCGGCGTCACGTCGGCGAGAATGGCGTAGTAAAAGAGAAACATGTGGGTCGAGAGCAGCGCGGCTTCCGGGGGTATGCCGTTTTGCACCGAGAGGGTCACCAGCGACGGCGCGACCAGGGCCGAGGTCAGAACGTAGGTGGCGATCGGCGGAATGCCCATGCCCAGCACCAAGCTGAAGACGGCGGCAAAAAGTGTGGCCATCAGCAGGTTTTGCCCGGAGATGAGGGTCAGCACCTGCGACATCTTGGAGGGCAGGCCGGTCAGCACCATCATGGTCAGGATCATGTTGGCGCTGACCACCGCCGCGCCAATCGGCACGAGGTGGGCAAAGCCGTCGGCCAGCCCGTCGAAGATGCGCCGCACCGGGGGCCGCACGTCACGGTCGAGGTAGGCCAGCACGATGAACGAAATGAGCGCCAGGCTCACGGCCAGGCTGACGTTATAGCCCAGGTAGAGCATCACCATGATCAGCAGCAGCGGCAAGAACACGTAGAGCGACCGCAGCACGCTCTTGCCCTCGTCAGGCATCACGTCGCGCACGAAGCCGGAGCGCCGGACGTACAGCTCGTTGTAAAACCATACCCCGGCGAGATACAGCACGCACGGTCCCAGCGCCATCAGGCAGATGCTGAGGTAGGGAATGTTGAGCACTTCCACCATCACGAAGGCGATCGAGCCGAGCACCGGAGGCGTGATCAGGGCAATTGAACCGGCGGTGGCGGTGATGCCCGCCGCCGTCAGCTTGGGGTAGCCGGAGCGCTCCATCAGCGGCTTGGTCACGGTGGCGACGAACTGGGTGTCGGCGGCGCCGGAGCCGCTGAACAGGCCCATGAAGATGCTCATGACCGCCACGCTGCGGCCCGGCGCGGCGGGCGAGCGGCCCACGGCGCGCAGGGCCAGCCGCGCGATGACCGGGCCGAAGCCCAGCGCCGTGATGACGCTGCCGAGCAAGGTGAAGTACACCAGATATTTGAGCGACACGGCGGTGATGATGCCGAAGAGTCCGGCCTCGGTTTCGCTGAACATCTTGCCGATCAGCAGGTCAATCGGCATGCCGGCGGTGCCCAGCACGCCCGGCAACTGATTGCCGAAGAGGTTATAGGTCATGAACACCAGCACCAGCGAAGGCAGCACCGGCCCCAGGAACCGGAAGGTCAGGCCCAGCACACTGAGGGTGAGTGCAAAGCCCATCGCCAGGTCCCAGGGCTCGGGCACCACCGCCCGGTAAATGAGTTCCTCGAATTGCGTCAGCAAATAGAAGTACGGCGCGAACATGGCGGCGGCCACCAGCAGGTCGCCGTATTTTTGCAGCCTGGGCAGCACCGCCGGCAGCGTGACCAGCGCCCAGATGACCACCGTCACGGCCTTGATGATCAGCGGCAGATCAAGGCGCAGAAATTCCCACAGCGCCGGCAGGGTCAGGACCGCGAAGACCATGCCTCCCCGGGTGGTCTTGCGTCCACGCTGCTGTGAAGTCAGCAGGTAGCCGGCCAGCACGATGAAAAACACGTGGGTGGCGCGCTGCACCTGGGTCAGCTCAAAAATCTTGATGCCCGACCCGCTCCAGGGCAAGAAGGGGTGAACCACCAGGTACAGGTGGTAGAGGGCGGCAATAATCAGGACAATCTTGGTCAGCCGCCTGAGCCAGGTGGCCACAGGAGCTTCGCCGTCAAGCAACTCTGTTTGATGTTCCACTGCTGTTCTCCAATTCGTAGCTGCATGCCGACCACCGAGCAGTACTGCAAGGTGCGCTCTTGTTGGCCTTTGAGTCGGTCGTTGATGCGGTACTCGCCGCCGGTGTAGTAGCCCTCGGTATCGAAGTCAGTCATCATCTGAAAGTCGCTGAAATCGCGCCGTAGATCAAACTTGATCAGCACCGGGCGCCGCGTCACCGAGTTGGTGAAGCTCACCTGGGCGTCCTGCCAGGCCCAGGCGATCACCGGGCGGCCCTGCACCTCGATGATCCGCAGCTGCCAGCCCACCAGCGCCAGCACCACCAGGGCGAGGCCCGCCAGAAAGAGGCGGGCAAAAGGCTTCACGCGGGCGTTACTTCTTGAAGAACTTCAGGGCGCCCTCGTGGTACGGCACCTTGCTGATGCTCAGGCGCAGGGCGTTGGCGACGGTGGTGTCCTTGGCCGACTGCACCGAGGCCGTCAGCTCTGGTAGGTGCTCGAAGGTCGCCTTGGTGATGTTGTAGGCCAGGTCGGCGGGCATTTCCGAGGAGCAGGAAAACGAGTTCCAGAACGCCAGCGTTTGGACCGAGCGCGCCGAGCCGTAGACTTTCTTGTCGAGTGTCCGGACGTCAGCCAGACCGGGGAAGGCCTTTTCGAACGCTCCGGCGATGGGGCCTTTTTGCGGCACGGCGATGAAGTCGATCTGCTTGCCCTTACGGGCCAGGGTTTGGCTGAGTTCGGCAATTGAGCCGGTGGGCAGGCCGCCGGACCAGAAATACGCGTCGATGGTGCCGTCGGCCAGGGCCTGCGCCGATTCATTGGCTCCCAGGCGCTCGACTTTGGAGAACTTCGTGAGCGGAATCTTGGCGGCCTGCAAGACCAGATTGGCCTCAATCTCGGTGCCGGAGCCCGGCGCGCCCAGCGAGATGCGCTTGCCGGCCAGGTTTTGCAGCACGGTGCCGGTGCCCTTGGTGGTCACGATCTGCAGGTAGTTGGGGTAGGTGGCAAACAGGGTACGCAGTTTGGTGGCGGGCTTGTCCTTGAAGCGGTCGAGCTGCCCGGTGTAGGCCAGCAGGCCCGACTCCGGCAAGATCATGCCGCAGTAATAGGTGTTGCGGCTGGGATCGGACTTTTCGGTGACCAGCAGGATGTTGTCGACCGAGGCCGCCGTCTGGATGGCGGTGGCGTCGACCCCAGCGTACTTGCTGAGGATCTCGGCCATCACGGTGCCGTAGTAGTAATAGACCCCGCCAATGCCGCCAGTGGCGATCACCACGCGCGGCTTCTGGGCTGCGGCAACGCCAGAGAGAGACAGGAGGGCAAGGGCAGCGGTCAAGTATGTTTTATGCATAAGGAATCTCCAGGGAAAAGAGGCTTCAGGCGGACAGGCGGACAGTGCTGGGCGGCGCTTCCCAACCGAAATTGCGGGCCGCCAGTCGAGTCAGATGCTCGCCGATCGCCAGACAGGCGGTGGCGGCGGGTGAAGGCGCGTTCAGCACATGCAGAGCGCGCGGCGTTTCCTGAACGGCAAAGTCGTCGACGATCTGCCCGGCACGGTTGAGGGCCTGAGCGCGTACGCCCGAGCCGCCTGGCCGCAGATCGCCCGCCGTGAGTTCCGGCACCAACCGCTGCAGGCTGCGGGCAAATTCGCCCTTGATGAGCGAGCGGTACATCTCGTAGGTGCCGACTTTGGGGAAGCGGGCGGCCAAGCGCCAGAACCCCGGATACGCCAATGTTTCAAGCAGTTCTCGGGGATTGATCTGGCTGCGGCGGTAGCCTTCGCGGGCAAACGCCAGCACCGCGTTGGGGCCCGCTTCCACGCCGCCGCCGATCATACGGGTCAGGTGAACGCCCAGGAAGGGAAAGCGCGGGTCCGGCACCGGGTAGATCAGGTTGCGCACCAGTCCGGCCCGCTCCGGCACCAGATCGTAGTACTCGCCCCGGAACGGCACGATCTGCACGTCCGGCTGCGCTCCACACATCCGGGCCACCTTGTCGGCTTGCAGGCCCGCGCAGGTCACGATCCAGCGCGCCTGCACCTCACCGGCGCTGGTGTGCAGCACCTGAACGTCGCCCTGCGTCACCGCCTGCACACCAGCGTTGGTGACGATCTGGGCACCGAGGCCCTGAAGTTCGGCTTTCAGCGCCAGCGCCAGCCCCGGATAATCGGCGATGCCGGTCTCGGGGGAATACAGGGCGGCGGTGCCGGCCACATGCGGTTCGTACTCTTTCATCTGTTCCGGTGACAGCAGGCGCACGTGAATGCCGTTTTGAAGGGCGCGGTGCGCCAAGGCCATCAGGCGGCTCTTCTCCTCCCAATCGGCGGCGACCACCAATTTGCCGCAACGCTCGAAGCGCACGCCGTGCTCGGCGCAGTACTGTTCCAGCTGCTGGCGGCCAGTGAGGCACAGCTTTGCCTTGAGCGATCCAGGCTTGTAGTACAGCCCGGCGTGGATCACGCCGCTGTTGTGGCCCGACTGATGGGCACCGACTTCGGCTTCCTTGTCGAGTACCGTCACCCGGAGGTGTGGGTAGTGCTTCTGAATGGCGCGTGCGGTGCCCAGACCCACCAGGCCAGCGCCTACCACTGCAACATCTGTTTCCAAATCGGTCCCTGCTTTCTCTCGCACAACAGCGCGGAAGTGGCTTTAATTTGTGATGGCCTTAGCGTAGCACGCAGAAAAACCGATATTCAAATGTTCCGAACACTGGAAGGGTGCTGCCACATGTCCCAACCGCCGGAAGGCTGTCAACCGTTGGCACGCCGCCGTTCTCTCGGAAAGGACATCGGCGTGCCAACTTCAGCGCCTGATTCAGGACCGCACCTGTCCGCCAGGCTCCACGCTGCCCAGCCAGCGCGAACTCGCCCGGATGGGCGGCACCAGCGTGTCCTCGGTGCGCGAGGCGATCAGCGTGCTGGTGGTCACCAGGGTGCTCGACGTCCGCAGGGGCCACGGCTCGGTGGTGCGCTCGATCACCCGTTCCGGGCCGGAATCCGATTGCTGGCTCGGCGTGGCCAGCGACCCGGACGAGTTCCGCGAACTGCTCGATGCGCGGCACCCGCCCGAACACTTCACCATGCACACGGCGGAGCAGCGCCTGATCCCGGCAGCCGAGCGGGCGCTCAACGTTATTTTGACGGAAATGCGCGCGGCGCTACACGACCCCGAGGCGTA
>JBBSVH010000139.1:0-6418 GCA_038233685.1 Lysobacterales bacterium
CAGGGCACCACAGCATTCCCCAGAGGAGACACCATGAGCGATCTCTATCCCGTGGATCCCGGCTTCGCCTCCCGTGCCAGGATCGACAGCGACGACTACAAGCGCGACTACGCGGCGTCGATCGCCGATCCCGATGCCTTCTGGGGCGAAGCGGCCAGGCGTCTCGACTGGGTCAAGGTGCCTAGCCGGGTCAAGGACGTCTGCTTCGACGTCGACGACTTCCATATCCGCTGGTTTGAAGATGGCGAACTCAACGCCAGCGTCAACTGCCTCGATCGGCACCTGCACGCGCGCGGCGACAAGACCGCGCTGCTGTTCGAACCCGACAGCCCCGACCTGCCGGCGCAGCAAGTGAGCTACCGCGAACTGCACGAGCGCGTGTGCAAGCTGGGCAATGCGTTGCGCAACCTCGGCGTGCGCAAGGGCGACCGCGTCACCATCTACCTGCCGATGATCCCCGATGCGGTGGTGGCGATGCTGGCCTGCGCGCGCGTCGGCGCGATCCACTCGGTGGTGTTCGGCGGGTTCGCCGCCAACTCCATCGCCCACCGCGTCTGCGACTGCGCCAGCAAGCTCATCATCACCGCCGACGAGGGCCTGCGCGGCGGCAGGAAGGTGCCGCTGAAGGCCAACGTCGATGCGGCGCTGAAGCTGCCCGGCACCAACAGTGTCGAGACGGTCCTGGTGGTGCGCCACACCGGCGGCGCCGTGGAAATGCAGATGCCGCGCGACCGCTGGTTCGACGCGGTAGTCGACCCGCAGCCTGCGCAGTGCGAGCCCGAAGTGATGAACGCCGAATACCCGCTGTTCATCCTCTACACCTCGGGTTCGACCGGGAAACCCAAGGGCGTGCTGCACACCACCGGTGGCTACCTGTTGTATGCCAGCTACACGCACGAGGCGGTGTTCGACCTGCGCGAGGACGATATCTACTGGTGCACCGCCGACGTCGGCTGGATCACTGGCCACAGCTACATCGTCTACGGGCCGCTGGCCAACGGAGCCACCGCGCTGGTGTTCGAGGGCGTGCCCAACTACCCCAGCGTGTCGCGCTTCTGGGAGGTCATCGACAAGCACCAGGTGACGATCTTCTACACCGCGCCCACCGCCATCCGCGCGCTGATGCGCGAAGGCGCAGACCCGGTGAAAAAGACCTCACGCGCGTCGCTGCGCTTGCTGGGCAGCGTGGGTGAGCCGATCAATCCGGAAGCCTGGCGCTGGTACCACGAGGTCGTCGGCGACGCGCGCTGTCCGATCGTTGATACGTGGTGGCAGACCGAAACCGGCGGCATCATGATCACGCCGCTGCCCGCAGCGATGGCGCTGAAGCCGGGATCGGCGAGTCTGCCTTTCTTCGGCGTGCAGCCGGCGCTGGTCGACGCGAATGGCGAGCAGCTGGAGGGCGCAGGGGAGGGCAACCTGGTGTTGCTCGGTTCCTGGCCCGGGCAGATGCGCACCGTCTACGGCGACCATGCCCGTTTCATCGACACCTATTTCCGCGCGTATCCGGGCACCTACTTCACCGGCGATGGCTGCCGTCGCGATGAAGACGGCTACTACTGGATCACCGGCCGGGTGGACGACGTGATCAACGTCAGTGGCCACCGTATCGGCACCGCCGAAGTGGAAAGTGCGCTGGTGTCGCATCCGAAGGTGGCCGAAGCGGCCGTGGTCGGTTTTCCGCACGACCTGAAGGGCCAGGGCATCTACGCCTACGTGACGCTGATTGCCGATGAGCCGCAGACCGAGGCGCTGCTCAGGGAACTGGTGGCGCACGTGCGCAAGATGATCGGCCCCACGGCCACGCCCGACTACCTGCAGTGGGCGCCAGGCCTGCCGAAGACGCGCTCCGGAAAAATCATGCGCCGCATCCTGCGCAAGATTGCCGAGGCAGGCTCGTCGGAGCTGGCACCCGACCAGCTGGGCGATACCTCCACGCTTGCCGATCCCTCGGTGGTGGAGTCGCTGGTGGCCGATCGCAGGGTGAAGTAAGGGGGAGCGGGGGAACCGCATTGGGGTCGCTCTTCCTTGCCCTGTGGACCAGGGGAGGGAGGGGTCGCGATCGGGAACCTCGGAACACTGCCGTCATCCGCGCGCAGGCGGGAAGCGTCCTTCAACAGCCGCATGGCCGGTCATGACGAATTGAATCAGGTCGATCAGAAGTTCCAAAGCGTGTGCTGTGAGCAAAGAGGCCCGGCCACGCACGCCGGGCTCTGACCATGGGCGGTACGCACCGAACGCTCGTCGATGGGTCCAACGGGCAGAAGGGAATGCGGTCGCAGATGGATCGGCAGCGCGCGAGACCAGCGTTGTCAGGTTCCGAGCAGACGCCGCGCGGCGGCTTCGGCCTGGGCGCGCAGCTCGGGCACGGCAATGCTTTCCCACAGGCTGCCGATGCGCAGGCTGCCGACCACGACCACGCGCGGTTGCGGCGCGCCGTCGATGTCGATGAGTTCGCCATGGTCGCCGGTGTCCAGGCCGATTCCGTGCGGCCCGGGCCGCGCGCAGCCGCTGCCCAGCAGCTGGGACAGCAGCGGGTTGCGCATCAGCTGGGCACGCATTTCGACACCGGTCGCGTTGACCACGCGGTCGACATCAAGCTGCTGCACGCGGCGGTCGCGCATCTGCATGTTGACCCGGATGCGCCCGTTTTCCAGCGTGACCGTATCCAGCCGACCCCTGTGCAGCTGCATCTGGCCGCTCTCCTGCAACGCCTGCAGCTGGGCGTACACCTGCGGTGCGATGCGGTGCCGATGCACGTCCCAGTAACGCACCACATGCCGCAGGAACCGGCGCTGGTCGTCGTGGGACAGACTGCACCACAGCGCCTGGACCTGCGGGCGTGCGCGCTCCATCACGGCTTGCCAGGGCACGCCGTGGGCGGCGGCCGATTTCACCGCGGCCCGCAAATGGCGCATGCGCTGGCGCAGGCCCATGCCCCGCAAGGGAGCGGGGTCGTAATCGCACGCCACGTGGTCGGTGTGCGGCAGCGGCAGCAGGGCGTGCCGGGACAGGACGTGGATGCGGCCACGATGGCCGTTGCGGGCCAGGCTCAGCACAGTGTCGACCATGCTCAGGCCAGAGCCGGCGATGCACACGGTTTCATCGGCGTCGATACGCTTGATCGCATCGAAGTCCCAGGCTTCCAGCCGCGCAGGCGCAGGCAACGCGCTGCCCCCGCGGGCCGGCAGGGGTCGTGAGCTGTTGCCCACGGCAATTGCGGCGCAGCGCGACCTCAACTGCGCACCGGATTCAAGCCGAGCACACAGCGAATTTTCCGAGGGTTCAAGGGCGACGACCCGATCGTGTTCGACCCTCAAGGTAGCGGCGCTGGCGTCGCGTGCTTCGCCCAGCCGCTGCCGAAGGTATTGGCCATAGTGGCGGCGTTGCGCGTACGAGGTGGACAGTGATTCACGCGATTCCTCGCCCCCGGTTTCGACCAGGTAGTCGACAAAATCGTCGGGCGTCGCCGCCACGCCGCTCATGCGCTGTGCCGGCACGTTGAGCAGGTGCTCGGGATGGACGGTGGCATAGGCCACGCCCTGGGCCAGCACGGCGGCAGGCTCGACGAGCACGATGCGCGTGCCGCAGGCCGCGCTGCGCAGCGCGTGGATGGCAGTGAGGACGCCGCCGGCGCCACCGCCGACGATCAAGAGGTCGAATTCCGCGTCGTCTGTGGGCTCTGGCATCGCTGCATTGTAGGCGATGGCCGCAGCGCGGCCCTTGGGCCAGGACGCTCGAAGGGCGTCGCCAACTGCGCAGCTATCGTTTGCGAACCTCAGCCTTCCATGCCGCGAACACCAGCTTGCGGAGGAGTCGTTCTTGAGAGCCGCGGGTATGACGCATTGGCAAAGTCACGCTGTGCGCGGTTAAACGCCATGCAAAGAAAAACCCGCCTTTCGGCGGGTTTCCTTCAAGGCGCTGGATGACCAGCCATTCGGCTGTTAAAAAGCGCTTCCCACGTGACCAACCTGCGGTTGTTGAGAGCCGCGGGGATGACGCATTGGCAAAGCCGCGCTGTGCGCGGGCCAATGCGTCACTTGATCTTGCCTTCCTTGTACATCACGTGCTTGCGCACGACCGGGTCGTACTTGCTCATTTCCATCTTGCCGGGCGTGTTCTTCTTGTTCTTGTCCGTCGTGTAGAAATGCCCGGTGCCAGCCGAGGAGATCATGCGGATCTTGTCGCGTTTGCCTGCCATGTCTTATCTCCTCAGATCTTTTCGCCGCGCGCGCGCAGCTCTTTCAGGACGGAGTCGATGCCGTTCTTGTCGATGGTGCGCAGGGAATGCGCGGAAACTTTCAGCTTGATCCAGCGGTTCTCGCTGGCAACCCAGAAGCGGCGCTCGTGCAGGTTGGGCAGGAAACGACGACGGGTCTTGTTGTTTGCGTGGGAGACGTTGTTACCCGTCTGCACACGCTTGCCGGACACTTGGCATACGCGGGACATTACGCACCTCGATAGTGTTGGTTTGCCCCCCTTGGCCAGGAGAACGGCGGCCCCGGTGGATCACCCCTACAGGTGGTGCCATCGTGCGATACGGGTCTTGGGTTCGCTGCCGGGACGGGCCGGAATCGCACTTCCGGCGCGCGGATCGGGCCGAAGCCGGACACAGCGAGCCGCGCAGTATGCCGAAGATTCCCTTGTGCCGCAAGCACTTGGGCGGGACGCGGTTCCCACCGCGACGCCGCCCGAAAGCTTGCGACCCGTGGAGCACTCCTCAACGGCAAGCGCCGGTGGCGAAACGCTCAGCGCTGGCCGCGCAGCTTTTCCAGGACGCCGTCCAGCGTGTCCAGGCTGGTGTAGTGGATGACCAGCTTGCCCTTGCCGGTACGGCCGTGGGCGATGCTGACCTTGGCGCCCAGCGATTCGGACAGCTCGTTTTGAAGCGCGGCGATGTCGGCCTGTGGCGCGAGCTTGGCCGGCTTGGCCCTGGCCGCAGCGGAGGGAAGCTTCCCGGCGGCAAACTGCTGGGCCCGATGCTCCACCTCGCGCACCGACCAGCCCTCATCGGCCGCTTCGGAAGCCAGCTTGCTGGCCAGCTCCGGCGACAGGGTCAGCAGGGCGCGGGCGTGGCCCATCTCCAGCCGGCCAGCCTCGAGCAGCGCGCGGATCGCCGGCGGCAGTTCCAGCAGGCGCAACAGGTTGGACACTGCGGCGCGCGAACGGCCCACCGCTCCGGCGGCCTCGGCGTGGGTCAGCGAGAATTCGTTGATCAGGCGCTGCAGGGACTGCGCCTCTTCCAGCGGGTTCAGGTCTTCGCGCTGGATGTTCTCGATCAGCGCCATGGCGATGACGGTGCGGTCGTCCAGATCGCGGACCACCGCCGGCACGTCGGCCAGCCCTGCCTCCTGCGAGGCGCGCCAGCGACGTTCGCCGGCCACGATCTCGTACTGGTCCGGCCCCAGCTGGCGGATCACGATCGGCTGGATGACCCCCTGGGCCCTGATCGACTCGGCCAGTTCGCTGAGCTTCGCCGGATCCATGTGCATGCGCGGCTGGTACTTGCCGGGCTGCAGCTGCTTGACCGGTATCTGGCGCAGGGTCTCACCCGGTTGCGCCTCGGCCTGCGGGGCGGCGCCGGCCTTGGGGCCGAGCAGGGCTTCAAGGCCGCGACCCAGCCCGCGCTTCTTGGCCGTCGACGGCTTCGGTGTGGACATCAAGCATTCTCCAGTTGCGGGCGCGGCGGTTTGTTGCGTTCGTGCTGGCGGCGCAGGATCTCGCCGGCCAGTCCCAGGTAGGCCACCCCGCCGCGCGAGGACTTGTCATAGCCGACGATGCTCTGGCCGTGGCTGGGCGCCTCCGCGACGCGCACGTTGCGCGGCACGATGGTGCGGAACACCTTGTCGCCAAAATGGTTGGTGAGTTCGGCCGATACCGCGTTGGCCAGGTTGTTGCGCACGTCGAACATGGTGCGGAGCACGCCTTCGACCTCGAGCTTCGGATTCAGCCGGACCTTCAACGCCTCGATCGTTTCCATCAGCGCGCTCAGTCCCTCCAGCGCGTAGTACTCGCACTGCATCGGCACCAGTACCGAGTCGGCGGCGGTCAGCGCGTTGAGGGTCAGCAGCGACAACGCCGGCGGGCAGTCGATGAGGATGAAGTCGTAGTCGTCGCGCAGCGGCTCCAGCGCGCTCTTGAGGCGCTGCTCACGCGCCTCGAGGTCCATCAGCTGGATCTCGGCCGCAGTCAGGTCGATGTTGCCGGGCATCAGGTCGAAGTCCTCGGGTGTACGCACGATCACGCTGCGCGCATCGGCTTCCTGCAGCAGCACGTCGTAGGTGGAGGCTTCGACTTCGCGCTTGTCCACACCGCTGCCCATGGTCGCGTTGCCCTGCGAATCCAGATCCACCAGCAGCACCCGCTTGGGCGCCCGGGCCAGGGCGGCAGCCAGGTTCACCGCGGTGGTGGTCTTGCC
>JBBSVH010000140.1:0-6382 GCA_038233685.1 Lysobacterales bacterium
CGCCGAGCTGGCCTGCCCAATGGCCGAACTGGTGCCCGCCGTAGTTCATGGCGTAAGGCTGCATGCCCACCGCGATGGTGTTGCCGGAGAAAACCTCGAGGAAGCCCGGTGACTGCACGTCCGCGGGAGACGTATCCAGAAGGCCGGCCACCTCTGGCGACCATGCCAGCAGCCGGGGTGCCGCAACGGGGGTTGGTTCCACTCTGGAAAACGCCGCGCCCAGCACTTCGCGCACGCGCGGGCCGGTTTCCGGATCGCCAGGGAGGGCGGAGACGAAGCGATTGTCGAAAGTGAGGGATCTCATCGGTCGAAGCTGGGGGCGAATCGGCAAAAAAAAACGCCGGGGCAAGCCCCGGCGTCTTCAGACACGGATTAGTCGCTTATTACAGCGGCTGCACTTCGTCGGCTTGCATACCCTTCTGTCCCTGCACGGCGACAAAGCTTACGCTCTGGCCTTCCTGCAGCGACTTGAAGCCGGAACCCTGGATCGCGCGGAAATGCACGAAAAGGTCCGGGCCGCTCTGCGGGGTGATGAAGCCAAAACCCTTGGCATCGTTGAACCACTTGACGGTACCGGTTTGACGGTCAGACATCTTTGAAACTCCTGAAACGGAAAAATGAAAATCACGACGCGGGGACCCCCGCGGTCGAGACTGAGTTGCAGGTGTTAAGCAAAGCGGAAAGATGTAGCTGATCGTTTTGGATCGACTGCATCAGGCCACGATTTACGGTGACCCAAGCAAACACAGTGGGTCGCACACTACACACTTTCGGAGCAAATGCCAACACCCCCGAAATATAGCAGTGGCGGGGGTTGGAGCGGATCGGGTCGGCGCGTGGCCCCTGCACTGACCCTGCGAGCCGGATGCCCTAAACTGGCAGCCCCACATCAGGAGCAGCCCATGGCGAAGCCCAATTACTCGTTCGAGAAGAAGCAGCGCGAGCTGGCAAAGAAGAAGAAGCAGGACGAAAAGGCGGCAAAGAAGCAGTCGTCCAAGGAGCCGGCACACGGGTCGGCGGACGAGTCGGCGTGCGCACCGACCCCGGCCAGCCCCGACCCGAACGCACCGACGGCGGCCTGAGCGTCGGCCCCGCGCGGGACTCAACCCGGCACGAGCCCCTCAGGCAGCACCAGCTGCCGCTCGCTGGAAAAGCGCCGCGGCCCACCGTGGATCGGGTCTATGAACGACAGCTTTTGCGCCAGCAGCTGCAGAGGCCGAGTGTGATCGTCCTCGACTTGCGGCTTGAGCACGGGGTAGGTCCGGTCATTCAGCACAGGGGCACCAAGCGCCGCCATGTGCACGCGCAGCTGGTGTTTTCGCCCAGTCACCGGCGACAGTCGGTACAGCGCCCAGGCGCCCCGCCGGTGCTCCGTCATTTCGATCCTGCTGGCCGAATTGGGAGGGCCTTCCACTTCTGCCATGCGGAAGAAGGGTTCGCCGCGTTGCAGCCGGGATTCGCGCAATAGTGGCTCGCGCAGGTTAGGCAGGGCCGGCGCCACGGCCAGGTACTGTTTGTCGATCTGTCGTTCGCGGAACAGCGATTGATACGCGCCGCGGGTTTCGGGTCTGGCCGAGAACAGCACCAGTCCTGCCGTGCCACGATCGATCCGGTGCAGCGGCACCAGGTCCGGATTGCCAAGCCGCTGGATCAAGCGCGAGAGAAGCGTTTGCCGCACGTACGCGCCGGCGGGCGCCACGGGCAGGAAATGCGGTTTGTCGGCGACCACCAGCTGCTCGTCGGCATGAATGATGAGCTCCTCGAAGGGAATGACCGGCTCGTCCTCGACTTCGCGAAAATAGTGGATGGTTTGCCCGGGCACGTATGCCGCACCGGGGTCGACTGCCTGATGGCAAACATCGAGCACCCGCCCGCGCGTCATGCGCTGCAGCCAGACGTCTCGCGCAACAGCAGGGAAACGGGCGCACAGGCCATCCAGCAGCGACGCATGAGCTCCCTGCGGAAGCTGCAGGGTGCTGGCGGGCACGCCATCCAGGATCGGGCGGGACTGCGGCAAGGGACGAACTCCACGACGGACCCCTTATCATGGCCGACCTTTCACCCTGGCCCGCACATGGCGCTCAAATCCACCGTGGTCCGCGCCGAGCTGCAGATCAGCGACCTCGACCGGCACTACTACGCCTCACACAACCTGACCCTGGCCCAGCACCCGTCCGAAACCGACGAGCGGTTGATGGTGCGGGTCCTTGCGTTCGCGCTGTATGCGGACGAGCGCCTGGAATTTGGCCGTGGCCTCAGCCAGGACGACGAGCCCGACCTGTGGCTGAAGCAGCTCACCGGGGAGATCGATCTGTGGATCGACCTGGGCCAGCCCGACGAAGCGCGAGTCCGCAAGGCCTGTGGACGGTCCAGGCAGGTGGTGGTGATCAACTATTCGGGGCGCGGCGCGGACCTGTGGTGGGAGAAGAACGCCGCTTCGCTGGCCCGCAGTCGCAACCTCACCGTGCTCGATATCTCCGCCGAGACCGTGGCCGAGCTGACCACGTTGCTGTTACGGGGCATGCGATTGAACGTGATGATCCAGGACACCGAAGTACAGGTCCTGGGCGGCGACGCGACCATCGAGGTCAGGCCGCTGGTGCGCCAGGCGGCGACCCAGGGCCAGTAAGCGGTGGCGCATACGCATGACGTGGTGATCGTCGGCGGTGGCGCGGCCGGGCTGATGTGCGCGCTAACGGCAGGCAAACGCGGGCTGCGCGTGCTGGTGCTCGACCACGCCAATCGGGTCGGCAAGAAGATCCTGATGTCCGGCGGCGGGCGCTGCAATTTCACCAATACCGGAACGACACCGGCCAATTTCATTTCGGCCAATCCGCACTTCTGCAAATCCGCGCTGGCCCGCTACACGCCGCAGGACTTCGTCGAGATGGTGGAGCGGCACGGCATCGCGTATCACGAGAAGGAACTGGGGCAGCTGTTCTGCGATGTTTCCTCCAAGCAGATCGTGGCGATGCTGCTGGACGAATGCGCCCAGGCGCAGGTGCGAATCGAAACCTCGTGCAGCGTCGAACGCCTGCACCGGACAGATTCGGGTTTCGAACTGGGCACCACCCTTGGAAAGTTCAGCGCGCCGGCGGTGGTGGTGGCTTGCGGCGGGCTCTCCATCCCCAGCATGGGCGCCAGTGGCTTCGGTTACGAAATTGCACGACAGTTCGGGCACACGGTACTGCCCACCCGCGCCGGCCTCGTGCCTTTGACGTTGAGCGGCAGGCACCAGGAGCGCATGCAGGACCTCAGCGGCGTGGCGCTGCCGGTGGAAGCCCAATGCAATGGGCAGTCGTTCCGCAACTTCATGCTGGTGACCCACCGCGGCGTCAGCGGCCCTTCCATCCTCCAGATCAGCTCCTATTGGCAGCCCGGTGACGAGCTCCGCCTGGATCTGCTGCCGGGCCGGGATGCGCTGGACACTTTGCGCGAGCAGCAGGCCCTGCGACCGGCTGCCGAGCTGAAAACCGTGCTTTCGGACCTGCTCCCGCGGCGCTTCGCACACCGCCTGTGCGAGTTCGCCCTGCCCAACCGACCGATGAAGCAGTTCAACGATCCGCAGCTGCGCGAGATGGCCAGCCAGCTGCAATCGTGGCCGCTGGTCGCCAGCGGCACCGAAGGCTATCGCACCGCCGAAGTGACCCTGGGTGGTGTCGACACCAACCAGCTTTCGTCCAGCACCATGCAGTCGAAGCAGGTCGACGGCCTGTACTTCATCGGCGAGGTGGTGGACGTCACCGGCTGGCTGGGCGGCTACAACTTCCAGTGGGCCTGGGCCTCGGGCTTTGCCGCCGGCAACGCGGTGTAACTTTCGTGGTGGGAGCGACGTCAGTCGCGAAACGGGCGGCGATCACGGGTTAGCGACTCACGTCGCTGCCACGCTGCACATGCCGACATCCTGGCTGCAGGCTTCAGCCCTGGATGACGTCTGCCGCGATCTCGAACGACTTCAATCGCGCCTGGTGATCGAACACATTGGCAACCAGCAACAGCTCGTCGGGCCGGTGCCGATCGACGAACGCCTCGATCCCGCGGCGCACGGTGTTGCGGTCGCCAGTCACGCTGCATGCCAGCGCACGCTCCACGCCGGCCTTTTCGTGCGGCTGCCAGAAGGCCTCGATGTCGTCGATGGGCGGCGGGATCAGGCCCGGCCTCCCGCGATGGAGGTTTACGAAACTCTGCTGGGCCGTCGTGAACAGACGTTTCGCCTCGGCATCCGTGTCGGCCGCGACTACGTTCAAGGCCAGCATCGCGTGCGGCTGCTGCAAGTACGGCGAGGGTCGAAAGTCGCGGTGGTACAGCGCCAGCGCCTGGTCCATCGCATCGGGGGCGAAGTGCGAGGCGAAGGCGAACGGCAGGCCCAGCCCCGCAGCCAGTTGCGCACTGAACAGGCTCGATCCCAGCAGCCACACCGGCACGTCCAGCCCTGCGCCCGGAACCGCGCGCACCTCCTGCCCGGACTGCACAGGCTGGAAGTAGTGCAGCAGCTCCTGCACGTCGCGCGGAAACTGCTCGGCGTTGTCGAAGTAGCGACGCAGCGCCTTGGCTGTGGCCTGGTCGGTACCGGGCGCCCGGCCCAGCCCCAGGTCGATGCGTCCGGGATACAGCGAGGCCAGCGTGCCGAACTGCTCGGCCACCTGCAGCGGCGCATGATTGGGCAGCATCACCCCGCCCGACCCGACCCGGATCGTCTTCGTGCCGCCGGCGACGTAACCCACAAGCACCGCGGTGGCCGCACTGGCGATGCCGGGCATGTTGTGGTGCTCGGCCAGCCAGTAGCGCCGGTAGCCCCAGCCTTCAGCGTGCTGGGCAAGATCGAGGGAATTGCGGAATGCCTGTGCCGCGTCGCTGCCTTCCACGACGGGCGCCAGATCAAGGATGGAGTAGGGAATCATGCGCAATCCGTCCGCGAGGAATCCCTTTCAGATGGGGCCATCCGGCGGCAATGCCAGCGGCAGCCGCCGCCGCGGTCGACCAGGCGCTACATCAGGTGCTTGAGCTCCGGCAGGTACTTGCGCGCCGAGCCTGTATTCACCGCCACCACGCGTTCACCACTGCGCAGAAGGCCGCGGTCCAGCAGCTGCGGCAGCGCGGCAAGGCACGCCGCCCCCTCCGGGCTGATCCATTCGCGGCGCTCGCGCCACAGCCGGGTGAACTCGTTGGCAATTTCCTTTTCCGACACCTGCACCGCGGCGCCACCGCTGGCGCGGATGATCTCCAGCACGCGGAAGTGACCCACTCCTCCAGGCACGTTGAGTCCCGTCGCCAGAGTGTGGCCAGCCTCCACTGCCGTGGTGTCGGCGGCGCCCGATTCGAACGCACTGACCAGCGGCGCGGTGACTTCACTTTGCACGCACAGCATCCTGGGGCGACGCGAATCGATCATGCCGAGCGCTTCGAGTTCATCCCACGCCTTCCACATACCCAGCACCCCAGTGCCGCCACCGGTGGGGTAAATGACCGCGTCGGGCAACGACCAGCGCGACTGCCCTGGCGCCGGCTCGGCCAGCTCCAGCCCGAGCGATTTCTTGCCTTCGATGCGCCAGCCCGGCTCCTGGAAGGTGGCGACGGAAAACCAGCCC
The DNA here is from genome assembly GCA_038233685.1 of Lysobacterales bacterium. Lineage (GTDB taxonomy): Bacteria > Pseudomonadota > Gammaproteobacteria > Xanthomonadales > Xanthomonadaceae > Pseudoxanthomonas_A. The sequence continues at coordinate 5,589 of JBBSVH010000140.1, forward strand.
TTGGAGACGTATTTCTCGCGCAGCAGCGCACCGGACTCGCGAATGGTCGGACCGGCCAGCTCCAGGATCACCCGATCGGGGAAATCCTGCGCTGCTGCGGCCACGTTGCTCCGGATCGGCTGCGGCGTGTCCTCGGGCATGGCCACGACCACCGAAAGCCCGCCCGCCAGCGCATAGCGCACCAGCGAGTCCCCGGCATTGCCTTGGGTGGGCACGGCCAGGCGCGTGAGGCCCAGGCGCCTGGCCTGCGCGGCGACCATCGCCATGCCGCGATCCTTGAAGCTCTCGGTAGGATTGGCGCCGAAACCCGGGTGCGCGCAGCCCTCGTCCTTGAGCCGCAACGTGAGCCCGGCGCTGCGGGCCAGCGGATGGTGCGAGTACTCCAGCAGCGGAGTCGCGCCCTCGCCCAGCGCCACGATGTGCACGGCGTCGGCCGGATCAGTCGCATCCAGGGCCATCAGTCCGCCAAAGCGCCACATGTCGCGGCGATTACGGTCGTACCAGGCCGCATCGGGCTGCTCGGCGGCCAGGCGCTCCAGATCCAGCTCCATCTGCACCGGCCTGCCGTCGGCCGGATCCAGGTTCATAGGAGTATCCGCGGAATACTCCAGACCCGATCCCAGTCCGCGCAGGCAGCGTACGTACGACATGTCCTCTCCCTCGGCCTGGAACGATCAGCTCATCAGTTCGAACGGACCGCCCTTCTCCAGCGCCCGCTGGTAGGCCGGCCGGCCGTGGATGCGGTCCACAAAGGACTGCAGCCGCGGGCGGTCGGTGAATCCGATGCGCGCGCC
>JBBSVH010000141.1:0-6170 GCA_038233685.1 Lysobacterales bacterium
CGCGGCCAGCACCACGCCAGCCAGCAGCCCGTCGAGGCGGTTCCAGGTGGGGTAGTAAATGTCTTCTACGAACCAGTTGCGGGCGGTGGCGCCGGACTGCTCCAGAGCGCTGTCGTGCAGCCAGAATCCTGTGCGCAGGGCCAGCCCCAGCAGCAGCACGCCAATGCCGACTCCCACGCACAATGCGGTGGAGCGACGCCGCGTCAGGAACAGCGCCAAGACCGGAAACAGCAGGTAAAAATGCTCCTCGACACACAGCGACCACGCGTGCGAAAACGCCTGGTTCCGTCCGTAATCGATGTTGAAATTCAAGGTGAAGCTGATGAACTTCCACCATGGCTCCAGCCCGGGCGCTTCGCGCAAGGCCGGGAATGCCATGTACAACGCCAGCACCACCCAGAATGCAGGGAGGATGCGAAATGCCCGGCGCAGGTAGAAGTCGCGAAATGAAAACCGGAGACCTTCCGCCAGTGGCGCAAGCACCTGGCTGCCGATCAGGAATCCGCTGAGTACGAAGAAAAGATCAACGCCCATCCAGCCGTAGCGCGAGAGCCAGGCATAGTCCGGCCCGAGTCCGCCCACGACGAAAGAGTGGAACAGCATCACCCAGATGATGGCGATGGCGCGTAACAGGTCCAGTCCAGGCCTATGCATGCCGCATTCCGTAGCAGGTGAGCAGGTTGTTGCGCGGGCAGAATCGTACGCGGCTACTGCAGCGGCTCATCCGACAGATAGGTGTACCCGGTCAGTCCCGCTTCCAGCGCGTCGGCGAGCCGTTTCGATTCATCTGGCGGCAACTTCGCTTCAGCCACGCGTTGCGCGTAGGTCGCGCGTAGTTCGTCCAGCGCATAGCCCACGTAGTCGAGCATCACGTCGGTGGTGTCGCCACGGCGCTGCTGCACCAGGGTGTATTCGTTGCCCTGCGTGGTGACTTCCACCGCGTCGGTGTCGCCGAACAGGTTGTGGATATCGCCGAGGATCTCCTGGTAGGCACCGACCAGGAAAAAACCCAGCCGGTAGCTTTCGCCGGATTTGAGCGGATGCAGCGGCATCGATGAATCCAGGCCCTCGTTCTCGACATAGGTCTTGACCATGCCGTCCGAATCACAGGTCATGTCGCACACGATGCCGCGGCGATCGGGCGCTTCGTCCAGGCGCTCGATCGGCACGATCGGGAACACCTGGTCGATCGCCCACACGTCCGGGATCGATTCGAACACGCTGAAATTGACGAAATACTTGTCCACCAGGCGCTCGTTCAACTCGTCCAGCAGCTCGCGGTGGCTGCGCTCGTCGCCGCTGAGGCGCTCGCGCACCGCGTGGGCGATGGCGTAGAACAGGTCGTCGATGCGCGCGCGGTGGACCAGGTCGATCTGCCCCAGCGCATACAGCGCCAGGCCCTCGCTGTGCTGGTGCTGGGCATCGTGGAACAGTTCAACAGCCGGGCGCCCGTCGAGTTCGCCATGCAGCTCGCGCAGGTGCTGGATCACCAGCGGCTCGTCGTCGTGCGCCGGCGGCACCCGGCCCTCGGGCGCCTGCTCCACTTCGGACACGTTGGCCACCAGCACCGCGTGGTGCGCGGTCATGGCGCGGCCGCATTCGGTGACGATGCGCGGCGGCGTCAGCCCGTGGATCTCGCAGGCTTCGGCCAGCGGCTGGACGATGTTGGCGGCGTACTGGCCAAGACCGTAGTTGATGGAGAAATAGCCGCGCGAACGCGTGCCTTCGTAGTCGATGCCGAGGCCACCGCCGACGTCGACGTGGCTTATCTTGGCCCCCAGCTTGGACAGCTCCACGAAGTAGCGGGTGGCCTCGCGCATGCCGTTGGCGATGTCGCGGACGTTGGAGATCTGAGAGCCCATGTGGAAATGCAGCAGCTGCAGGCTGTCCTGCAGGCCGCCGTCGCGCAGCGCCTTCCACAGGTCCAGCACCTGCCTGGGGCTGAGGCCGAACTTGGCCTTGTCGCCGCCGCTGTTCTGCCACTTTCCGGCGCCCAGCGACGCCAGGCGCATGCGCACGCCCAGGCCGGGCTTCACGTCCAGCGCCTTGGCCTCTTCGATGACCAGCGCAAGTTCCGAGGGCTTCTCGATGACGATGAAGGTCTCGAGCCCCAGCTTGCGGCCGATCAGCGCCAGGCGGATGTATTCGCGGTCCTTGTAGCCGTTGCACACCACCAGCGCGCCGGGCTGCGACAGCGCCAGCACCGCCATCAGTTCGGGCTTGCTGCCCGCTTCCAGGCCAAAGCCCGGGCCGTGGTGCGAGGCCAGCACCCCGGCCACGCCGCGATGCTGGTTGACCTTGATCGGATACACGGCGGTGTAGCCGCCGGGGTATTCCCATTCGGACTGCGCCTGCGCGAACGCGGCCTGCAGCTTGCCCAGGCGATCGGCGAGGATGTCCGGGAAGCGCACCAGCAGTGGCAGCTTGGCGCCGTTGGCGCGCGCGGCGTCGACCACCTCCGGCAGCGGGATGGCGGGGCCGTGCTCACCCTTGGGCGACACCACGATGCGTCCGGCCGCGTCCACGTCGAAGTAGCCCTCGGCCCAGTGCGGAATGGAATAGGCCTTGCGGGCCTGGTCGGCGGACCAGCTGGACATGTGTATTTCCGTGAGGAGAAACGGCGGACGCGCATTCTAACGTTCGGCGTCACCTGGGTTCGTTACAATTCGCCGCCCCTGCTCTGCTCCCTTCTCCTGGCGGGAGAAAAACCATCTAGGACTTCCGCATGACGACGCAAGACACCTGGTACATCGAGCACTTCCAGCCGACCGGCTCGGCGATCGGCTTCCGCACCACCGGCAAGCTGGACGAAGTGCAGTCGCCATTCCAGAAGATCGAGATCTTCGGCACCACCGACTGGGGCAACCTGATGCTGATCGACGGCGCGGTGATGCTGACCGCGCGCGACAACTTCTTCTACCACGAGATGATCAGCCACCCGGCGCTGTTCACCCACCCCGATCCGAAGCGCGTGGTGATCATCGGCGGCGGCGACTGCGGCACGCTGCGCGAAGTGCTCAAGCACGCCGGCGTGACCAGCGCCACGCAGTGCGACATCGATGAGCAGGTCACGCGCATGGCCGAGAAGTATTTCCCGGAGCTGTGCGAAAGCAACCACGACCCGCGCGCCGAGCTTCTGTTCGACGACGGCGTGGCCTACATGGCCAACTGCCCTCCCGGCAGCGTCGACGTGGTGATCGTGGACTCCACCGATCCGGTGGGCCCGGCCGAAGGCCTTTTCAACAAGACCTTCTACGACAGCTGCTTCCGCGCGCTCAAGGACGACGGCATCCTGGTGCAGCAGTCCGAATCACCATTGGCGCTGCTCGACCTGATCAAGGAAATGCGCGCCGAAATGGGCAAGGCCGGCTTCAACCGCTTCGCCACGCTGCCGTTCCCGCAGCCCTGCTACCCGACCGGATGGTGGAGCGTGACCATGGCGCGCAAGTCGGAAGGCTTTGCGTTCCGCGAGGGCGACGCCAGCAGCAAGGCGTTCGAGACGCTGTACTACAGCGTGCCGCTGCACACCGGCGCGCTGGTGCTGCCGCCGTTCGTGGCCAAGGCGCTGGGCGAGTAAGCCAGGGGGCGACAGGGGGAGGTTCGGCGGGCCCGCGAGGGGCGTCAGCAGTCCGCCATGGCGGTGCGCATCGGCGTGTCGTGGTGCAGGCCGATGCGCCGGCGGTTACGTTTCACGCCAAAGCCGCCCGGCGCGGACCGCGCCCGACGACTACAGCGCGTCGGCATCCAGTTCGCCGGTCCTGATCCGCACCACGCGGTCCAGCGCGTATACGAACACCTTGCCGTCGCCGATCTTGCCGGTCCCGGCGGCTTTCACGATCGCTTCCACCACGCGGTCCACCTGGTCGTCGCTGACCGCCACCTCCAGCTTCACCTTGGGCAGGAAGTCGACCACGTATTCGGCGCCGCGGTAGAGCTCGGTGTGGCCTTTCTGGCGTCCAAAGCCTTTCACTTCGGTGGCGGTGATGCCGGTGACGCCGGCTTCGGACAGCGCCTCGCGCACGTCGTCCAGCTTGAAGGGCTTGATGATGGCCATGATCATCTTCATTGACATGTTCTCCAGCGGCTTTGCTGCAGGATAGCGTGGTTGCAGCTGAGCGCCGTGTCGGGTCCAATGAATCCACGTGCGCTGGCGGGCGTGACGACGGACTTTTCCGACGCTTCCCGCCCGCCAATCCCGATGGTCCCGGGCCCGACCCGCGGCGAAGCTGGATGCCCTGCCGGAGAGAGAAAGCCAATGATCGACCTCAACCACATCGACGACCTCGCCCGCCGCCTCAGCGACCTGGTCCCGCCAGGTCTTCGCGAATCGCGGGAGGAACTGCAGCAGACCTTCAAGGGCGCGCTGCAGTCGGGGCTGTCGAAGCTGGACCTGGTGACGCGCGAGGAATTCGAAGTGCAGCGCGCGGTATTGCTGCGCACCCGCGAGAAACTTGAAGTGCTGGAACGCGCGGTGGCCAGCGCGCTTGAAAGCAAGAGTGGCGACGTCCCGCCTTCCCCGCAGCACTGACGCCCCGACATGAGCCTTGCGCTGGTGCACAGCCGTGCACGGGCGGGCGTGTGTGCGCCTCCGGTCCGGGTCGAAGTGCACCTGTCCGGTGGGCTTCCGGCCACCCACATCGTCGGCCTGCCCGAGGCCGCCGTGCGCGAGTCGCGCGACCGGGTGCGCGCGGCAATCCTTTGCGCGCAGTTCGAATTTCCGCAGCGACGCATCACGGTGAACCTGGCGCCGGCCGACCTGCCCAAGGACGGCGGTCGCTTCGACCTTCCGATTGCCCTCGGCATCCTGGCCGCGAGTGGCCAGATCGACGGCAGTGCGCTGGGCCAGTACGAATTCATCGGCGAGCTTGGCCTGACCGGCGAACTGCGCGCGGTCGACGGTATCCTCCCGGCCGCGCTGGCTGCCGCACGCGCCGGGCGCCGTTTCATCGTGCCGTTGGGCAGCGGCGCCGAAGCGGCGCTGGCCCGGGAAGTAGAGGCGTACACGGCGCGCACGCTGCTTGAAGTCTGCGCGGCCTTGAACGGCAGCAAGCAGCTGCCGCTGGCGCTGGCCCCACCGCCACAGCTGAGCGTGATCCCGGACATGGCCGACGTGCGCGGGCAGCTGCATGCGCGCCGGGCGCTGGAGGTGGCGGCCGCAGGCAACCACCACCTGCTTCTCATCGGGAGTCCGGGCTGCGGCAAGACGCTGCTGGCCTCGCGGCTGCCCGGGCTGCTGCCAGAGGCCAGTGAGGCCGAAGCGCTTGAAACCGCGGCGATCGCTTCAGTCAGCGGGCGCGGGCTGGACCCTTCGCGCTGGCGCCAGCGTCCGTACCGCTCGCCGCACCACACCGCCAGCGCGGTCGCTTTGGTGGGTGGCGGCGCCGATCCGCGCCCGGGGGAGATTTCGCTCAGCCACAACGGGGTTCTGTTCCTCGACGAGCTGCCCGAGTGGGACCGGCGCGCCCTGGAAGTGCTGCGCGAGCCTCTGGAGTCCGGCGCCGTCACCGTGTCGCGGGCGGCACGCAGCTCGGAGTTTCCCGCGCGCTTCCAGCTGGTGGCCGCAATGAACCCTTGCCCCTGCGGCTGGGCCGGCGACCCCAGCGGGCGCTGCCGCTGCAGTGCCGAGAACATCCGTCGCTACCGCGCTCGCATCTCGGGCCCGCTGATGGACCGCATCGACCTGCACGTGGAGGTACCGCGCCTACCGCCGCGCGAGCTGCGCCCGGATGCACCTGCGGGCGAGGCGACCGCTGCGATTCGTGCGCGCGTCGAAGCTGCGCGCGCGCTGCAGTGCGCGCGCAGCGGCAGCGCCAACGCCCAGCTCAGCCAGTCCGAGACCATGGCCCACTGCCGCCTGCGCGACCCGGACCAGGCACTGCTGGAGCGCGCCATCGACCAGCTGCAGCTGTCGGCGCGCTCAATGCACCGCATCCTGCGCGTGGCGCGGACCATCGCCGACCTGGCCGGAGCGACCGATATCGCCACCGCACATCTGGCCGAAGCGCTGGGATATCGACGCCTCGACCGTGGGATGGGCGAACAGGCGGCATAGCGGTTGCAGATCGCGCGCAGCCAAGCCGCGACTGTCCCGCCGCTCCCGCACCGGCAAGTCACTGCCCCAGCCGCCCCGTAGATCCGAGCTTGCTCGGATGCCCCTTGGCTCTGGCTGC
>JBBSVH010000142.1:0-6136 GCA_038233685.1 Lysobacterales bacterium
AGCGCCGACGCAGTCGCTCCTGGCGAGCTTGCTCGGCGCCGGCGTACCACTGGCGCTGGGGTCGGACGGCGGCGTCGACGAAGCCAACCCTTATCTCAACCTGATGCTCGCAACCAGCTACGCCGCCAAGCCCGACGAGGCATTGACCCGCGCGCAAGCGCTCACCGCTTACACAGCAGGGGGCGCCTTCGCCGCGCGCGACGAGGCACGCCAGGGCCGCATCGCCCCCGGCATGGCGGCCGACATCGCAGTGCTGTCACAGGACGTTCTGACGATCCCGGCGGCTGCACTGCCGGCGACGCGTAGCCTGCTGACGCTGGTGGACGGCGAGATCGTCTACGAGGAGCGCGGTGCGCTGCCGAATGCGGCGACACCCTGAGTTGGTCATTCCATGCGGTCGCAAGTGCGGCTGCGCTGCACGCAGGTGATATATAAGAAATTTAATGTCCTTTATCAGTCATGCAAAGACTTGAGCAAATCGCAGTCTCACTTGCGTTCCTACAACCCCAACTCCGCGTGCCAACGCATGCGGCTGCTGAAACGATGACAGGGTTTTGTTAGCCGCTCTTAGCCTGCACTTGAGCCAATGCCGCGCGTTGCCCTGAGTGCTGTGCAGCCAACAACGGCCAAACGGCTATCGGATTTCGTGTGCGCCATGATCCGCCTCAACCCTTGGGGGGTGGCGGCAGCACCGACCCGGTCTGCGCCGGCGCCTCGAAGCGCCCCCAGACGAGCAGGCCGGCGACGCCGACGAACAGCGTCGCGCCGATGACCAGCATGGTCTGGCCAAGTCGTTGCTGGTCGTCGAGCAGATACAGGCTGCACAGGCGTTGAGGCGAAATCATGTAAAGCCAGCCAAGCCGAAAGAACGTCGCGATGAACTCGAGCAGGAAGAAGCCGCGCACAATGAAGTTCATGCGCGGCCAACTCAGCGCAAACGGCAGCCCGACCAGCAGCGGCAGCGACAGGTATTTGGCCGTGGTGGCCCAAGGCTCGGTCACCGATGCATCGAGCGCGCGTGGCAACATCCACACTGCGGCGGTGACGCTGGCCAGCACGAGTCCGCTGATGCCGAGGTGGTTCCAGTGGTCGACATGCGTGCGCCAGCGCGTGCCCAAGGCCTGCGCCGACAGCCAGCCGATGCCGATCAACAGCGGCAGTTGCAGCAGCATCTGCGTCGTCATGCTCGACTCGAGCGCGTGTCTGCCCGGCGGCAGCACCAGCATCAGCCAGGCCAGTACTGCCCAGCGGCCCGAACGACGCAGGTGCAGCGTCATGGGCCGAGGCGCTGGCGTACGGCGCGCGCCACCGATGCCGGATCGCCGCTGTCGAGGATCTCGACCAACCGGCCGCGCGGGTCGACAAGATGAATCGCCACGTTGTGGGTATAGCCGCCGAAGCCGTCGTCGATTACGGTGAGACCGAAAGCGCGCTTGATCCGTGCCAGTCCCGTTGGGCTAAGTGGCCGAGCCGCCAGCCACCCGCTGCCGCGGTCATTCGAGCGCTGCAAGTAGGCGGTCAGTTCCGCTGGCGTATCGTGAACTGGATCGAAACTGATGCTCAGCAGTTGCAGCTTGTGCTGGGCGATCGGTTCGGCGAGCTGATCCTGCAGTTGTGCGAATTCGCTGCCGAGCGCGACGCAGTAGGTCGGGCAGCGGGTATAGATGAAATCGATCAGTAGCCACTTGTCGCGCAGGCCCGCCAAACCCAGCCACGCACCGGACTGGGTCTGCAAATCGACTGCGGGCATGTCGACCGGATGCCGCTGCACCGCCAGCCGCCGCGCGGTTTCGGTGGTGAATGCCTGGAACCCGTTGGTGGCAGCGCCGAAGACGACAGCCCCCGCCAGTGCGAAAACCAAGCTAACCAGTAGCGCGCGCAGCGTCGGCATGGCCGGTTGGTCTGAGCAGGCCGATCACGATCTGCACGGCGAACACCAGCATGGCGGTGATCAGCAAGGCTGTGCCGACCGTGCCCATGCGGTCGTACGGCAGCCACTGGGGCAGGTGTTCCGCGAAGCGCCGCGGTGTGCTTTGATGACCGGCCCCGAGAAAAGCCAGGACGAACACCAGGCCCCCCAGCACAAAGAGCGGGAAACTGAGCTTGTCGCTCGCGCGTCCAGGGCTGCGCTGGCCGATGACGTGGAACAACAGCGCAAGCACCATCGGCAGCACACCCAGCAGCAGATAGAAATGGAAGTGACCCGGCACCCACTGGGTGTTGTGCATTACCTTGTTGACGGTGATCGTGCCGTCCAGGATGGCCGGCACGATGCCAGCGGCCCAGCCGAACATCGAGAGCATCAGCAGGCTGGACGGCATGCTCCAGCGCATGCCGCTGCGGTAGACGTTGGTCAATGCACCGTAGACGGTCACGGTGAATACCGGCAGGCCGGCACAGTACGAAATGATCTGCCCCATCACCAGCATCCAGAACGGCATTGCGTAGTCCATCATCAGATGGTGCGGGTAGACGATGAGCACCATCACCAGGCTCACCGCCCATGACCACAGGAATGGCCGCGAGATCGGGTAGGGCCTGCCGCTGTAGCGCGGCAACAGCTCGTAGACCGCGATTACGCCCATGTAGATGCTGGCGTTGATGAACATGTGGCCGAACAGATAGGTCAGGTTCTTGACCAGCAACGCATTCAAACCGACCGACGGGAAATAGATGTTGATCAGGCACATCACCAGCACCACGGCGCCGGCGAGCACACCGATCGAGTTGGCGATTGCCACCATGGTGCTTGCGACGACTGTCTTCGGGTGTGACTTGTCGATCTCGCCGCCGAACAGCCACTGCAGCCCGAGCGCGCGGCCCAGATTGCCGTAGACACCGACGATGGCGCGCATCGCGTCTAGATAGAACAGCAAGAAGCCGACGCCGATCAGCAGGTAGCCGAGCATGAACAGCGCGGCGGCGTGCGGGCTCCACAAGCCCATCGACTGCACCGGCAGCGGATAGAGGAAGGTCCACGCACCGGCGTACCCACCGATGAAAACCGCTGCCAGCAGAGCCACCGCGCCAAGCATGAAGAGGACATAGTTGGCAGCGAACATGGCCAGCGTCAGACGCACGTACTTGCGCAGGAAGAACCACATCACCACACTCGACGCCAAGACCATGGTGCCGACCATGCCGGCGCCGTGCGCAGTCATCACCTGATAGAAGACGTCGATGGGCACGCCGAGCCAGGTGCTCTGGGCCAGGCGCATCGTCAGACCGAGCAGCATCATCAGAATGAAAATCAGTAAGGCTGACACGACGTAGAGGTTGAAGACGATGCGTTCGTTACGCGTCAGTCTTTCATCGGCCGGGTGCAATTGGAGCGTGCTCATGGCTGCGCCCCCTCGTCGGCGACGACGACCTCGAACTCAGTGACCATGCCGTGGTGCGCCACGCCGCAATACTCCAGGCACATGACGCGGTACTTCCCGGGCTCCTCGAAGGTGTAGAGCAGGCGATTGGTAAAGCCGGGCATCGCCTGGGTCTGCGTCACGATGCGCTCGTTCGGGCCGTAGATCGCGAAGCCGTGGTTGACGTCCACGCTGGTGACGTTGAATTCAACTGGCGTGCCGGCCCTGACCTGATGCTGGCTCAGCTCCCAGCTCCACTGCCGTCCCGTGGCGTTGATAACCTGCGCGGCCGACGCCTGTCCACGCTGGTTGACGATCGGAAAAGGCCGCAAGCTGGCGTAGGCGACGCCGACGCCAGCCACGACCAACGCGGCAAACCACCATCGCCGGATGGCATGGGATCGGCGTTGAACCTGCGCGGCATCGGCGGGTCGGCCAGCCTGCACCGCGACATAGATGAACGCCACCGCAATCGCGGCGATGACTGTCAGAGTCAATACCCAGACTTGATCCTGTATGACCATGACGACCCTCCCTTTTTGCAAAAGATGTACTAAATATATATCTTATACTTTCGTGGGAACCGGCAGGAATGTCATGTCGTAGTCAGGTGACGACCTGACCCCACCAACACTTGCGGCTGCTGTCGGTTTCCATTTGAGATTGAACCGCCTCGGGGCGGTTCAAAGTCGGCCAACTTGGTCGATTCCATTCCAACGAAGCTGCACCGCTAAGAAAGCGACTGGTCGCAGCACGTCAGACTTTGCTGTCGAAGCAGCAAATTCCTTCGGTTGCCAGCACGTTGGCGAGCTCCATCGACGACGAGTTGTAAGGGAGAAAAGTATGAAAGCATCTGGCACTACAAGTCGATGGACCGCGACCCTAATGTTTGCGTTGGGCGTTGCCGCAGTGGACGTATTCATCCATCACGACGGCTGGCGTTCAAATCTGCTTGGCGCGGTTGTATTCGGTGGGCTTGCCTTTACAACGTGGCCGTTCGTTCACAGCAACAGGCGACAGGAGCGCTGCAAGCAGCGGTCGAGGCTCGTAGTGAAGCGGTCTGTCCGTGTGTACTAATGACACGGTCAGACGAAGCAACTCGGATCGAACACCGTAACGCCCATGCGCGCCGATCGCCCCTGTAAGCTCCACCGCGGCCACTTCGCCTTCATGCATGCGGTGGCGCAGGGCCTCGACCCGTCGATGAGTTGGTCGCGTTACCTGAGCGCTGGCGCTGGCGCTGTCGCTGTCGCCGATGCGCGCATCCTGCGCAGCACGATCGCCTGGATGCGCAGCGAGTTCGCAGCCGCTGCCAAGCGCGAGGCCAGGCCGGGCAAGGCTCGGCTGGTCCTCATCGACGCGGGCCACTTGGCCGATGACCAGCTGCGGCCGACGCTAGAAGCGTTCGCGCTGGAGCGCGGCATGGAGGTCTTCTCAGCCGCCGAGCAGGTTGAATCCTACGCCGACGCCTTCGGCCCAGAGCCGCACTGCGCGCGCGCTTGATCGCGCGCCAGCTTGAAGCCTTGGGATGACTGGAACTGCTCATTGCCGAGGATCCGAAGGCCGGCAATGGCGTAGTCGACTGATGCGATCCGAGTCCGGAGATGTAGCGCTTTAGCGCGACTCCGCTGCTTTCACAGCCGGGCTGATGGCTCCCGTCGGTCCAACGCACCAGCTGCAGCCTTGCGGGTCGACGTCACCGGCTTCAGCCATAGCGCTGCAGCGTCCTCAGGCTCCAGCGGCTGAAGCTGCGTGTTCTCCAGCATCTCTTTAGCCACTTCTTCAAGCTGCGCCCGGTCGACCGTGCGCCAGTGCTTTTGAAGGTGATGGGCACAGGCGGCGATCCAGGTGTTTGCGGCGACGGTGTCCATGACGGCAGCATAACGGGATACTGTGGATTCATCCAGTATTTGAATGCGTCATGACACCCAGGCGAGCAGGCCAAGTGCAGCTGCACAGCGCCCTAAAACCAGTTAGGTGGGTAATGTTCCTTATTAGTTTTAAGAATTGGATTTGTGGGACGAGTCGGAAGTCTCTACGCCCAGATGCCGGATTTCTCCTTGGGCGCAGTTAGACCAACTCCAACCTGACCTTGCGCCCTACGGCCGCCGCCGCCTTGGCGAGCGTGTCGAGCGTCACATTGCCACTGTCCGGGTCAAGCAGCCGGTCGAGCTGTGGGCGCGAGGTGTCCATGCGTTTGGCCATCGCGCTTTTGGTGATGTTGCCGTCCCTCATTGCCTGTTCAAGCTGCCAGGCAAGAACACGCTTGACCGAGGCGGTCGACACTTCCTCGTAGATGCCCTCCTCTTTCAGCCAGTCGTCGAACAGGCCACCGATCTGCGGGTTTTTCGCTTTGCTCATCGTTCAATCTCCTTGTGTCGTTTGCGGGCCAAGGCCAAGTCATCCGGTGGTGTCTTCTGCGTCTTCTTGATGAAGCCGTACAGCAGCACCATTTCGCCTTTGACCAAGCAGAACAGGACCCGTGCGATGCGACGGCTTGGCAGGGAGCTGCGCACTTCCCAAAGCCCTTCACCCAGGTTGCGGCACAGCGGCATCCCAACCGGCCAGCCGTATTCGACTGCGCCGATGTCGTGGCCGAGCTGCCGTTTGTCTCCGGGCGGCAGGCTGGTTAACCAGTCCCGCACAGGGTTGCCGCCGGTGGTCGTCAGATAGAAGCGGGCCAGGACTTTCTTCAACGTCATTTAGGGGAACCTGCTGCCCTTCTTCGTATGGGAACCTGTTGCCAACCAGATTGCACTATATATGGTGCAGAGTCA
>JBBSVH010000143.1:0-6082 GCA_038233685.1 Lysobacterales bacterium
ACGGGCGCTACTGGGGATCGAGCCAGGCGCTGCCCGGCCTGCACTTCGAGACCTGCTACTACCAGGGGATCGAGTACTGCCTGCGCGAAGGCCTGCTCGCGTTTGAACCTGGGGCACAAGGCGAGCACAAGCTGGCGCGGGGTTTTCTTCCCACGTTCGTGCGCAGCCGGCACTGGATCGCCGACCCTGAATTCGCCCAGGCATTGAGGCCGTGGTGCGAAGACGAAGCGCGCTCGGTGCAGCGCTACGCGGCGACCTTGGCCGCGCACTCGCCCTTCAAGGCCGATCACGACGGCGCATGAGTCCACGCCCCACCCTGCTTTCGCCCAAGGCGGACGCACCGTTCCCGCCCGCGGAAAACGCGCTGCGCCAGCCCGACGGACTCCTGGCGGTGGGCGGAGACCTGTCGCCAACACGCCTGCTCAATGCCTACGCAAACGGAATCTTCCCCTGGTACTCCCAAGGGCAGCCATTGCTGTGGTGGTCGCCGGATCCGCGCATGGTCTTCCACACGGAGCGCTTCCAGCTTTCGTCCCGCCTGCGCCGAAGCCTGCGTCGCAGTGATTGGGTGGTGCGCGCCGATACCGCATTCGAGCAGGTCATCGCCGCGTGCGCGGACGCCCCGAGGGTCGGCCAGGACGGCACCTGGATCACGACCGAGATGCAGGAGGCGTATCTGCAGCTGCATCGGCTCGGCCACGCGCATTCGGTGGAAGTGTTCGACGGGACGCGTCTTGTCGGTGGGATCTACGGGGTCGCGATCGGCAGGATGTTTTTCGGCGAAAGCATGTTCAGCAGTGTCCCGGGAGGCTCCAAGGTGGCCCTTGCGGCACTGGCCCGCCGCCTGCGGCAGTGGGACTGGCCGCTGATCGATGCGCAGGTGGCGAACGACCACCTGATCAACCTGGGAGCGCAGGAGATGGCGCGCCCGATCTTCTTGGACCATGTCGCGTCACTTGGTCTCATGCCAGCACCGGTTGGCCCGTGGACCGTCGCTTTCGGCGAGATGCGCGCAGCCGAACTGGGACGCGCGGCTGTCGCTTTAACGCATCGTTTTGCGCCGGACGCCCGCAACGCGTAGAATCCCCGCTCTTAACGGCCACCACGGCCAGCAACACGCACAGGACTACATGTCGAAAGACGACTCCATAGAATTCGAAGGTACCGTCGCCGAGACGCTGCCCAACACCATGTTCCGGGTGAAACTGGAAAATGGCCATGAAATCATCGCCCACATTTCCGGTCGCATGCGCAAGAACTACATCCGCATCCTCACCGGCGACAAGGTCAAGGTCGAAATGACCCCCTACGACCTCAGCAAGGGCCGCATCACCTACCGCATGAAGTAAGAAGCCGGTTCGTGCAGCAACGAGAAAGGCAGCCCTGCGGCTGCCTTTCCTGTTTTTCAGACCCGCGCTGCCGCGCTTACTCGACCGTCGCCGGCAAGAGCTTCTCCGGCTCGGACTGGACGTCCACGATCAGCTCGCCGTCGATGGCGTCGATGCTGACCCGGCCGCCGCCGACCAGCTTGCCGAACAGGAGCTCGTCGGCCAACGGTCGCTTGATCTTGTCCTGGATCACCCGCGCCATCGGCCTGGCACCCATCAGCGGGTCGAATCCGTGCTGGGCCAGCCAGTCACGCGCAGCGGGCGTGCTGGTCAGGCTGACGTGCTTCTCCTGAAGCAGCATCTCCAGCTCGATCAGGAACTTGTCCACGACCCGCAGGATATGGGCGAACGCCAGCCCCTGGAACTGCACCACCGCATCCAGGCGGTTGCGGAACTCCGGGGTGAAGCTCTTGCGGATCGCTTCCATGGCATCGCTCGAATGGTCCTGCTGGGTGAAACCAATCGTGCGCCGAGCCGCCTGGGTGGCTCCGGCATTGGTGGTCATCACCAGGATCACGTTCTTGAAGTTCGCTTCGCGGCCGTTGGTGTCGGTCAGCACGCCGCGGTCCATGACCTGCAACAGGATGTTGAAAATGTCCGGATGCGCCTTCTCCACCTCGTCCAGCAGCAGCACGCAGTGCGGCGTCTTGACGATCTTCTCGGTGAGCAGGCCACCCTGGTCGAAACCGACGTAGCCCGGGGGCGCGCCGATCAGGCGGCTGACCGAATGGGACTCCATGTACTCGCTCATGTCGAAGCGCACCAGTTCGATGCCAAGCTGCAAAGCGAGCTGCTTGGTCACCTCCGTCTTGCCGACCCCGGTTGGACCTGCGAACAGGAAGTTGCCGATCGGCTTGTCCGGATTGCCGAGACCCGATCGCGCCAGCTTGATCGCCGAAGACAGCGTTTCGATCGCCGGATCCTGGCCGAAGATCACCATCTTCAGGTTCCGCTCCAAGTGGCGGAGCACGTCCTTGTCCGAGGAGGAGACCTGCTTGGCAGGAATGCGGGCCATCTTGGCCACGATGGTCTCGATCTCCTCGATGTCGATCAGGTCCTTGCGCACTCCCTCGGGCAGCAGCCTCTGGCGCGCGCCGGCTTCGTCGATCACGTCGATGGCCTTGTCCGGCAGCAGCCGGTCGCCAATGTGCTTGACCGACAGGTCGACTGCCGCCTGCAGTGCGTCGTCGGCATAGGTCACGCCGTGATGGGCCTCGTACTTGGGCTTCAGGCCCTGCAGGATTTCAAAGGTCTCACCAACGGTCGGCTCCACGATATCGATCTTCTGGAAACGGCGGGCCAAAGCACGGTCTTTCTCGAAGATCCCGCGGTACTCCTGGAACGTCGTGGAGCCGATGCAGCGCAGATCGCCAGACGCCAGCGCCGGCTTGATCAGGTTGGACGCATCCATGGTGCCGCCGCTGGCCGAGCCGGCGCCGATGATGGTGTGGATCTCGTCGATGAACAGGATCGCGCCATCGTGCTTCTTGATCGCCGTCAGCACGCCTTTCAGGCGCTTTTCAAAGTCGCCGCGGTACTTGGTTCCGGCCACCAGAGCGCCAAGGTCCAGCGCAAAGATCGTGGCATCCAGCAGGACATCGGGCACCTCGCCATCGACGATGCGCTTGGCCAGGCCTTCTGCCAGGGCGGTCTTGCCGACCCCGGCCTCGCCGACGTACAGCGGGTTGTTCTTGCGCCGGCGGCACAGGATCTGGATGGTCCGCTCCACCTCGTCGGCACGACCCACCAACGGGTCGATCCTGCCATTGCGCGCCATTTCGTTGAGATTGCTGGCGAATTCAGCCAGGGCATCACCCTTGCCCTCGGTCTCGGCGCCTTCGCCCACCCTGCCCTCGCCTTCGGATGGAGTTCCAGAGGCGTTGTCGTCACCCTGCTTGGCGATGCCGTGCGACAGATAGTTGACCACGTCCAGCCGGGTCACGTCCTGCTGGGTGAGGAAGTAAACCGCGTGGGAGTCTTTCTCACCGAAGATGGCCACCAGCACGTTGGCCCCGGTCACCTCCTTCTTGCCGGAGGACTGCACGTGATAAACAGCGCGCTGCAGCACGCGCTGGAAGCCGAGCGTCGGCTGGGTATCGCGGCCGTCGTCGTCCCCAAGATTGGAGACCGAGGTTTCAATGGCCTGCTCCAGTTCGTGGCGCAGTCGCGGTGCGTCCCCATCGCATGCCTTGAGCACGGCCTGCGCCGATGCGTTGTCCAGCAAGGCAAGCAGCAGGTGCTCCACGGTCATGAATTCATGTCGGGCCTCCCGTGCACGCTTGTAGCACTGGCCGATTGTCTGTTCGAGATCTTTGCTGAACATGGAGATGCTCCGACTGCTGATGCCAACAATATGAGGCCGACTCGGCCGATTTCCATAACCCTGTCAGGTTTCACCATTCAGGAAGTGGAAAACGGCTAAATCGTCGCCTGCCGGCCCGCTGCGTTTCGAACGCCAACAGGCTTTGTTGCCATCTGTTACGTGGCCAAGAGGCCACCCGGTTGCAGTCGCCGGGTCTCCGGTCAGGCGCGCTCCATGGTGCATAGCAGGGGATGCTGGCTCATCCGCGCGTACTCGTTGACCTGCGACACCCTGGACTCGGCGACCTCGCGCGTGTAGACCCCACACACCCCTCGCCCACGCGTGTGGACGTGCAGCATCACCTGGGTGGCCTTCTCCAGGTCCATCGCGAAGAACTGCTCGAGCACCAGCACCACGAAATCCATCGGGGTGTAGTCGTCATTGAGCAGCAGGACCTGGTACAGCGGAGGGCGCGCCGTCTCCGGCTTGCTGGTCTCCACCATGACGCCGTGGTCGCGTTCGTTTTCCGGGTTCTCGGGCATGGCGCAATTATACGGATTGGACGGCCTGCGCCGCTGCCCGCACAATTCCCGGATGCACCTATCCAAGCAACGTCCCCGCGCTGGCAGGGTCTCGCAATGACCTATCGTCAGGGGAGATTCTGGCAACCGGATGTCACTGTGGCGACCGTGGTCGTGCGCGGGGGTGAGCTTCTGCTGGTCGAGGAGCTTGCCAATGGCCGACTGGTCTACAACCAGCCGGCAGGCCACCTGGAGCCGGACGAGAGCCTGCAGGAGGCTGCCCTGCGGGAAACGCGCGAGGAGACCGGCTGGGACGTGCAGCTGACCGCCTTTATCGGGGCCTACCAGTGGAAAGCCGAAACCGGGAGGCACTATCTTCGCTTCGCCTTCGCCGCTGAACCGGTCAAGCATGATGCCGGGCGCGTGCTGGACCAAGGCATCGTGCAGGCCCTTTGGATGACGCCGACGCAGCTGCAGGACGCACAGTCCCGCCATCGCAGTCCGCTGGTGTGGCAAGTGGTCGCGGACTTTCTCTCCGGGCAGCGCTCGCCACTGTCGATGCTTCAACAGCTGCCATGAGCGCGCCCCGGGTCATCGTAGGCGTCTCGGGCGGAGTCGACTCTTCGGTTGCCGCACTGCGCCTTGTGCAGGCGGGTGAGTCCGTGGCCGGACTGTTCATGCAGAACTGGGCCGACGACGGCAGCGGTGACTGCCGCGCGGACGACGATCGACGTGACGCCGTCGCGGTCTGCGGAACGCTGGGCATCACCTTCCATTTCCGCGACTTCTCGAAGGAATACTGGGACGGGGTCTTTGCCCATTTCATCGCCGAATACGCCGCCGGGCGCACGCCCAACCCGGACGTCCTATGTAACCGCGAGGTGAAGTTCAAGCATTTCCTGGAAGCAGCGCGATCTCTCGGTGCGGAGAAGATCGCTACGGGTCACTACGCCCGTATTGGCCAGTCCGCCGGAAAATGGCAACTGATGCGGGCCGTGGACCGGAGCAAGGACCAGAGCTATTTCCTGCACCAGCTGGGCCAGGAACAATTGTCGGCCACGCTGTTCCCCGTAGGCGAACTCCAGAAGTCGCGCCTGCGCGCAATAGCACGGGAGGCTGGGCTGGCGACGCATGACAAGAAGGATTCCACGGGCATCTGCTTCATTGGCGAACGCGACTTCCGCGAATTCCTCGGACGCTACCTGCCGTCCAGGCCGGGCGAAATCCACGACCCGGACGGGCATACCGTCGGACAGCATCCGGGCGTTTTCTTTTTCACGCTCGGGCAACGTGAGGGATTGCACATCGGCGGCATGCGCGGTCGGCTTCCAGCACCCTGGTTCGTCGTGGGCAAAGACGTGGCGCGCAACATCCTGTATGCGGACCAGGACAGCGAAGGCCGCTACCTGCACTCGACGACGCTCTGGTCTGAACCGGCCCACTGGATAAGCGGCAGCCCACCGGCCGCGACCTTCGATTGCAGTGCCCAGTCCCGCTATCGACAGCAGGCCGAGGCATGCCGGGTGGAAGTGGGCGACGATGGAACCCTCACGGTCACCTTCGCCAGAGCCCAGCGCGCAGTCACCCCCGGCCAGTCGGTCGTGCTGTATCGCGACGACGAATGCCTGGGCGGCGCGGTCATCGCGCGAACAAATGCACCCCTTGAACAACAACTTTCGGAGCAAGCAGCTTGAGCAGACCCCTAGCCGAACGCGTGCTGGCACTGGCCGGCGTGGTCCAGGCACTGGCCCAGGTCAGGCGCATCGCCGAAACCGGCCAGTCCGACGCAGCGGCCGTGCAGACCGCAATGGACAGCGTCTTCCGGATAGATGCGGACACCCCGGAAGGCGTTTATGGCTCGGCAGCCGACG
>JBBSVH010000144.1:0-6058 GCA_038233685.1 Lysobacterales bacterium
ATGATGTGCTTTTCCAGCGAGCGCATGGTCTCGGGGCCCAGCTGCGCTTCCTTGGCTTCGAAATGGGCGTCCATGGCCTGCTGCACGCGCTCGGCGATCGCTTCGGCGTCGAGCTCCTCGACCTCCTGCGGCCATTGCGTGATCGGCAGCTGCAGACCCGCTTCCTCGGCCAGCTCCTGCTCCAGCCCGGCCAGGTCCCACTGCTCGTCGATGGAGCTTGGCGGCACGAAGCGCGTCACGATGTCGGCCACCACGTCACCGCGGATGCCGTCGATGTTGTCCTTGATCGAATCGGCTTCCAGCAGCTCGTCGCGCTGGCTGTAGATCACCTTGCGCTGGTCGTTGTTGACGTCGTCGAAATCGAGCAGGTTCTTGCGGATGTCGAAGTTGTGCGCTTCCACCTTGCGCTGCGCCTTCTCGATCTGCCGGCTGACCAGGCGATCCTCGATGACGTCGTCCTCCTTCATGCCGATCAGCTTCATCGCCTTCTGCACCCAGTCCGAGGCGAAGATGCGCATAAGGTTGTCTTCGAGCGACAGGTAGAAACGCGATGAGCCAGGATCGCCCTGGCGACCGGAGCGGCCGCGCAGCTGGTTGTCGATGCGGCGCGACTCGTGGCGCTCGGTGCCGACGATGTGCAGGCCGCCGGCGGCGACCACTTCATCGTGGCGCTTCTGCCACTCGGCCTTGACCTGGGCGCGCTCCTGCTCGGTGGTGCCTTCCGGCAGCTCCTCGAGCTCGGCATCGAGCGAGCCGCCGAGCACGATGTCGGTACCGCGGCCGGCCATGTTGGTGGCGATCGTGATGGACTTCGGCCGTCCGGCCTGGGCCACGATCTGCGCCTCGCGTTCGTGCTGCTTGGCGTTGAGCACTTCATGCGGCACGCCGGCCTTGCGCAGGTGTTCGGACAGCAGCTCGGAGGTCTCGATGGATGTGGTGCCCACCAGCGCCGGCTGCCCGCGCGCGTAGCAGTCCTGGATATCCACCAGCACCGCGTTGAACTTGCCGTTGCGGTTGAGGAACACCTGGTCGGAAGAGTCCTTGCGCACGGTCGGGCGGTTGGGCGGGATCACGATCACTTCCAGGCCGTAGATGCTCTGGAACTCGAAGGCCTCGGTGTCGGCCGTGCCGGTCATGCCCGAAAGCTTGCCGTACATGCGGAACAGGTTCTGGAAGGTGATGCTGGCCAGGGTCTGGTTCTCGCGCTGGACCGGCACGCCCTCCTTCGCTTCGACGGCCTGGTGCAGGCCGTCGGACCAGCGGCGCCCGGTCAAGGTGCGGCCGGTGAATTCGTCCACGATCACTACTTCGCCATCGCGCACGATGTAGTCCACGTCGCGGTTGTAGATGGCGTGCGCGCGCAGCGCGGCGTTGAGGTGGTGGACCACGCTGAGGTTGTTGGCGCCGTACAGGCTGTCCTCTTCGTCCTTGAGGATTCCGGCCTCGCGCAGCAGGTCTTCGGCGTGCAGCATGCCGGCTTCCGAGAGGTGTACCTGCTTGCCCTTCTCGTCCAGCCAGAAGTCGCCTTCGCCCTCCTCGGTCTCCTGCTTGATCAGCTGCGGCACGATGCGGTTGACCCGGATGTAGAGCTCCGGAGATTCGTCAGCGGGACCGGAAATGATCAGCGGCGTGCGCGCCTCGTCGATCAGGATCGAGTCGACCTCGTCGACGATGGCGTAGTGCAGGCCACGCTGGAAGCGGTCGCCCTTGGACATGGCCATGTTGTCGCGCAGGTAGTCGAAGCCGAATTCGTTGTTGGTGCCGTAGGTGATGTCCGACGCGTAAGCCGCGGCCTTGTCGCTGTGCGGCATGCCGGGATAGACCACGCCCACGCTCAGGCCCAGCCAGCTGTAGAGCTTGCCCATCCAGGCCGCGTCGCGTCGCGCCAGGTAGTCGTTGACCGTGACCACGTGCACGCCCTTGCCTTCCAGCGCGTTGAGGTACACCGGCAGCGTCGCCACCAGGGTCTTGCCTTCACCGGTGCGCATCTCGGCGATCTTGCCCAGGTGCAGCACCATGCCGCCGACCAGCTGCACGTCGTAATGGCGCATGCCCAGCACCCTGCGCGAGGCTTCGCGACACACGGCAAAGGCTTCCGGCAGCACCTTGTCCACGGTTTCGCCATCGGCGATGCGCTTCTGGAACTCGGCGGTCTTGGCTTTCAGCTCCTCGTCCGAGAGCTTTTCCAGCTCCGCTTCCATGGCGTTGATCTTGCCGACGCTGCGCTCCAGCTGCTTGAGGAGGCGTTCGTTGCGGCTACCGAAGACACGGGTCAGGAGGTTGTTGATCATTTGAAGGACCGGATTGGGAGGGAACGCCTGGGCAGCGGCGACATGTTTTGGCGCCCAAAACGAAACAGGGCGCAATGCACCCTGTCTGGCAACCACGCATTGTAACTTGGGGCGGTCCCGGGCGAATCAAGCTCGCCCCGCACCTGCTCCGCCGCTGGTCAGCCGCGGCCGACGTTGCCCACCGGCGTGGGGCCGGCGCCGAGGAACTTGCGCGGATTGACCACGCGGCCGTTCTCCCAGACTTCGAAATGCACGTGCGCGCCGGTCGAGCGCCCGGTGGAGCCGGCCTTGGCGACCTGCTGGCCCACTCGGACCAGGTCGCCCACCTTCACCATCAGCCTCGAATTGTGCGCATAGCGGGTGATGTAGCCGTTGCCGTGGTCAACGTCGAGCACGTTGCCGTAGCCACCCTTGATCCCGGCGAAGGCGACCACGCCATCAGCCACGGCCAGCACGGGATCGCCGACGCGGGCCTTGAAGTCGATGCCCTTGTGGTTCTGTCCGCCGCCGCCGAAAGGATCGGCGCGGCCGCCGAAACCGGAGGTGATGTAGCTGTTGAGGATCGGCATGCGCGACGGCGTGGCGTTCTGGTCCAGGGCACGGTTGAACAGCAGCGCCTCAAGCACCGACAGCTGCTGGCCGGATGCCTCGAACTGTCCTTCGAGCTTGTCCACTCCGTCGCTCAGCTCCTGCGGTGCCATGTCATAGGCAGGCTCGTCACCGCCGACGCCCACGGCCTCGTCGAAGTCGAATTCGCCGTCCTGCAGCTGGCCGACCCGGGTCAGCCGCTCACCCAGCGCGTTCAGGCGGTTGGCCTGGGCCTGCAGCTCGCCCAGTCGCGCGGCCATGGCGTTCACGTCCTGCTGGGCGCCGCGGCGGACCTGCTCGAGTTCGGTCTGCTGGCGCTCGGACTGGGCCTGGAGCAGCGAGACCTGGGCCACGCCGGCGATGCTGCGGCCGCCGAAGCCGATCAACAGGCCGCCCACCAGCAGCAGGCTGGCGGTGGACAGGGGACGCGCATGGATAAGGCCGCGCGCCTGGCGGTTGGCGGTGTCGACCCATGGAGCAAGTCGTGCACGTGTATCGTCTATTAGAGTCTTTAAGGTCATGTCTACCGATGTCTGATTCGAAGTCCCAACCGCGGCGCGCCTCGGTTCCGCAATTGGCCCTGCAGGCCGCAATGTCGGATGCCTCGGCCGACCCGGTGCGTCGGGCCATCTGGCTCGACGCGCTGGAACAGCAACTTCGCCCTTGTCTGCCGCCCGCCCTCTCCGGCCATTGCAGGCTGGGGAATGTGACCGGCGGGAAACTCGTTTTTATCGTGGATTCCCCGGTGTGGAAGGCCAAGCTGCGCCTTGCCGCACCCGAACTCATCAACCTGGCCCGATCCATCGGCCTGGCCGCGACCGAAGTCGTTGCCAAGGTATCGACTGCAACTTCCCAGCCTGCACGTGCGGCGGGCGCTACCGTCAAACCCATGTCTGATGTGTCGCGCCAGGCACTGCAAGCCGCGCTGGCGTCCCTGGACGAACCCGCCCCTGACGTCGCCTGTGGCGCGCATCGGACTGCAGGTTCTGACCGGCGGCGAGGGACTCCCTGATGGAAGTTCGCTGCACACCGGCCGCTGCATGGTACCCAGCCGGAAGCCGGAGGTCGTTAGGTAAAAGTTAATAAACCGTGAAAACCGGCCCGCAACTGCGGCGGGGTTCACAGTTCCGTGAAAGGTCTTCACGGGTGACGCACATCGCTCAGCCGGCGAGAGCAGGGCTCGCGTAGGTGACGGGCGAGGGTTGCGAGGCCGACTCGAAAGTGACTTCTTCCCAGGCCGAACGGTCGGCCATCAAGGCGCGGACCAGCGTGTTGTTGAGCGCATGGCCGGACTTGAAGCCCTCGTAGGCGCCCAGGATGGCGTGGCCCGCCAGGTAAAGGTCGCCGATGGCGTCCAGGATCTTGTGGCGCACGAACTCGTCGGCATAGCGCAGGCCGTCGTCGTTGAGCACGCGGAACTCGTCCAGCACGATGGCGTTGTCCATCGACCCGCCCAGGCCCAGGTTGCGCTCGCGCATGTATTCCAGGTCGCGCATGAAGCCGAAGGTGCGGGCGCGCGACACTTCCTTGGTGTACGCGGCGGTCGAAAAATCGACTTCCGCGCGCGATTGGGCGGCCGGGATCATCGGATGATCGAATACCACGGTGAAGCCAACGCGGAAGCCATCGTGGGGGACGAAGCGGGCGATCTTGTCGCCGTCGCGCACTTCAACCTTGCGCAGGATGCGAATGAAGCGCTTGGGCGCGGACTGCTCGACGACGCCGGCGGACTGCAGCAGGAACACGAAGGGTCCGGCAGAGCCGTCCATGATCGGCAGCTCGGCCGAGGACAGCTCGACATAGGCGTTGTCCACGCCCAGACCGGCCATGGCCGACAACAGGTGCTCGACCGTCATGACCTTCGCGCCATCGCGGGACAGCCCGGTGCACAGGGTGGTTTCACTCACGAGCTCGGCCTTGGCCGGAATCTCGACGACCGGATCCAGGTCAACGCGGCGGAACACGATGCCGGTTTCGACCGGGGCCGGACGCAGGGTCATGTAGACCTTTTCCCCGCTGTGCAGCCCCACGCCAGTGGCGCGGATCACATTCTTGAGGGTGCGCTGCTGGGACATCGTGTGGAAGAGGTGAGCTGAAGTCGAACTGGCCGCGAGAGTAGCACGCAGGCGCCTGAATCTTAACGGAAGTATTGCTGCGTCCCAGTACTGCAACGGTGCCCTGGCAGGCTGATTTTGGTATGTCAGATGAAAAGAGCTGCCGGGCTGGCTGGCCCGGCAGCAAAGGACATGGCGTGAGGTGTTCCGTTTTGCATTGCAAACGAAGAAGCGCGCGTGGGCGTGCGCTTTTCCAGGCGCGCGCCACAACCAACAGGACTCGCGCCCATGGGGCGCTCGTTGAATCAACCCGCGCGACCCGGCCAGTCCCTGCAGGCAGGGCCGTGGCCGGTAGCGCGGACCTTCAGTCTGCCTGGCGGCGCAGGAACGCCGGGATGTCCAGGTAGTCGCCGGGCAGGTCGGCCGTGGCAGGAGCCGAGGACGACAACGGAGCCGATGCCGGCTCGGCGCTGCCGCGACGCAGGCCAAGCCCGCCCACCGCATTGGCCACCGGGTCCATGATCGCGTTGGCGTCATACACCGGCATTCCGGTAGTGGCGTCACGCACCAGCTTGATCGGCGCGCGCATCGGCTCGCGGATGCTGCCGGTTTCGCCGCGGCCGACCGGCTGGCGGGCGGCGGTGCGATTGAGGCCGGTGGCAACCACGGTGACGCGGACCTCGTCCTGCATGTCCGGATCCAGGACGGTGCCCAGGACCACGGTGGCATCTTCGGAGGCGAAGCCTTCGATGGTGCGGCCGACCTCGTCGAACTCGGCCATGGTGAAGTCCGGACCGGCCGTGATGTTGACCAGGATGCCGTTGGCGCCCTGCAGGTTGACGTCGTCGAGCAGCGGGTTCTGGATGGCGCTTTCAGCCGCAGCCTGCGCGCGGTCGTCGCCGCGTGCCGAGCCGGTGCCCATCATCGCCAGGCCCATTTCGCTCATCACCGTGCGCACGTCGGCAAAGTCGACGTTGATCAGGCCCGGACGCACGATCAGGTCGGCGATGCCCTGTACGGCGCCGAGCAGCACGTCGTTTGCGGCGCGGAACGCCTGGATCATGGTCGCGTTGCGCCCCAGCACGGTGATCAACTTTTCATTGGGAATCGTGATCAGCGAATCGC
>JBBSVH010000145.1:0-5932 GCA_038233685.1 Lysobacterales bacterium
CGCGCATCACCAAGGACGGCATGGTGTTCCTGGATATCGTGCAGGAAGTCAGCACCCCCGGCGACATCCCGGACCAGAACGGCAACGTGCGCATCAACACGCGCAAGGTCAAGACCGAAGCCGCAGTGCAGGCCGGCGACACGGTGATGCTGGCCGGCCTGATCAGCGACGGCGTGACCCGCGGCTCGGCCGGGTTCCCGGGCCTGAGCCGGTTGCCGATCGTGGGCGGGCTGTTCGGTCGCCAGACCGCAGGCACCGAACGCAGCGAGGTCATCGTGCTGCTGACCCCCACCCTGGTGCGCGACCCGCAGGAAGCGCGCAACCTGACCGACGAATACGGCAAGAGGTTCCGCGCCCTGGAGCCGCTGCGTACCCCGCCCGCGAGGTGAATGGCGCCGCTGTGCTGCCCGTTATCCTGCTGCCGGTCGGCGTGGATGACGATGCACTCGACGCTTGTCTGGGCGCGCTGGATGCCGGCACGCCCGACGGTTCCCGCGTTTGGCTGGCCGACGACGCACAGGCGGGGCCGCGCGGGACTTCCATCATCGAGCGCTGGCTGCAGCGCACCCGGCTGCAGGCCGACTACACCCGCCGCCAGAACATGATCGGCGAGGTCGCGCACCTGGACGAAATGCTCAAGGCCTGCGCGGGTGCCGACGTGGTGGTGCTGGCGCCCGACGCGCAGCCGCTGCCCGGCTGGCTGCAGCAGCTCGCGGCGTGCCTGGCGCGCGATGCCTCCATCGCCACGGCTACGCCGTGGTGCAACGCCGGTGAAGCGGCCGCGTGGCCGCGGCTGGGCGATATAGCGCCGCTGCCTGAAGATTTCGAACGCACCGCGCTGGCGGCTGCCGCGATGCCGCCGGCACATCCGGAGCTGCCTGCCGCCGTCAGCCACGCCGTCGCCGTGCGCGGCAGCGCGCGGGAGCGCGTCGGTGGACTGGATGCCAGCAGCTACGCCTCGTGC
Source organism: Lysobacterales bacterium (assembly GCA_038233685.1). Taxonomy (GTDB): domain Bacteria; phylum Pseudomonadota; class Gammaproteobacteria; order Xanthomonadales; family Xanthomonadaceae; genus Pseudoxanthomonas_A. The sequence goes on from JBBSVH010000145.1 coordinate 965, forward strand.
TACGCCGCGCTCATCGACCTGTCGCTGAGGCTGTCCGGGCTCGGCTGGCGCAATGCCCTGTGCGAGACCGCGTTCGTGGCCCGCGGCGGCGAAGGCGGACCACACGATGGCGACCTGGACGCACTCAATGGCCGCTGGCCTGGATGGAACGCGCGCCTGGCCAACTTCCTGATGAACGACCCGCTGCACGAGCAGCGCCAGAGGCTGGCCTCGCTGATCAGGGACCTCGGCAGCCCGGAGCCGCAGCGTGAACTCTTCCTCTGACCTTGCCCACATCGCGGTGGTGGTGGTCAGCCACCAGAACGCCGCCACGCTGGACCTGTGTCTGCTTCGACTTCGTGCCGCGCACGGGGTTGCCCAGATTCGCGTGATCGACAACGCCTCGACCGATTCGACCATGACCATCATCCAGCGCCATGCACTGGCCGATCCGCGCGTCCGGTTCGTGGGCAATCCGGACAATCCCGGTTTCGCGGTGGCCTGCAACCAGGGCGCGCGTGAATCCACTGCGAACTGGCTGGCGTTCGTCAATCCCGATCTGATGGTGGATCAGGACAGCCTGGCGCGGCTGCTGGCGCTGGCCCAGCCGCTGGGCGACTGCCTGCTGGGCGTGGACCTGATTGACGGGAAGGGCGTGCGCGATCCCGCAGCCCGGCGCCGCGACCCGGACTTCGGGGCCATGCTGGCGGCGCCACGTGGCGGCTCGCGCCTTGGGGTTGCGGTGGATGACGATCAGGCGCTGCAGAAGGTGCAGGCCATATCCGGCGCCCTGATGCTCATGCCGCGAGGCCTGTTCGAGCGGCTGGAGGGCTTCGATCCCGGCTACCGGCTGCACGCCGAAGACCTCGACCTGTGTCGCCGCGCCCGGATCGCCGGAGCGACGGTGGCGGTGGCCAACAACATCTGCGTGCTGCATGTTCGCGGTGTGTCCGGCCGCGCGCGGCCGCTGTTCGTGGAATGGCACAAGCACCGGGGACTATGGCGCTACTTCCGCAAATTCGAATGGACCGCGCGCGGCCCTGTCGTTCGAGCCGCTGTGTATGCCTCGATCTGGCTGCGCTTCGCGATTACCGCGATGAAGGTCGTGCGCACACGTGGACTGCCTGTCGGCTGAGCCAGTGGACGATCAGGGTCCGAAGCGCCGCTTGACCTGCAGCCCGAGCGTGTTCGGTGTGATTCCGCTGATCTCCGGCAGGTAGATCAGGTTGAAGCCCCAGCGCTGGCCTTCCACCTTGGCGATGAAACCACCACCCGGGGCGATACCGCCGTCGTTGTACCCCGGATAGCCGGTGACCAGACCGACCATGCCGCCCACGCGCACGTATCGCCCCAGCTGTAGTGGCGTGTAGTGGTAGAGGGCGTACAGCGAGTCTTCGTCGACCGAGTTGCGGTAGTAGCCGATGGCCACCGCGTGGCGGGGCTGCCACTGCACTTCAACGCCCAGTCCGGGATTGAACTCGTTGAAGCTCTCGCCCGGATTGAGGAAATCACGCTCGCCACTGAAGTGCTTGGAACCGACGTTGAGGTTGCCCCACCACTGGGGATCGGGGCGGTTCTGGGCGCTGGCGGTACTGCCGACCGCAGCCAGCACCAGCAGCAGCATGGATTTGATCGTCGCGCGCATTGGCCCCAGCCCCTTGGTCTCAGGCCCAGAGCGTAACGCCAGCATGAAACAAATCTGTAAGCCGTCCTGCACACAGCTGAACGAACTGCGGTGTCCTCCAGGGGTTCAGAACACGCGCGACGGCGAGCGAGATGCGCAAGGTGAGATCGCCATCCTGCGAACCGTCAGCGTGTCTACCGGGCGCTCCGCGCACCTGTGGGAGCGACATGAGTCGCGAGTCCCTGTAAAGCCAACGTCGCTGGATGAGCAGCTTCGCTGTCGAGAAGCGCTTCCCGCGTGACCAGCCTGCGGCGGTTGGGAGCCGCGGGGATAACGCAGCGGCAAACGCTTCGCTAGCGATTTTGTGGAAGTTCTCCGTAGCCCCGCTCTCGCGGTGCAGACCCAATGGCAAAGCCGTGCGCGTTGCGAACGGTCTAGGTTGCAGATCGCTGTAGCCCCGCTTCGCGCGGGCCAATCCGTTACTTCAATGCCTTGAACCTTAGGCGCTTGGGCTGGGCGCCTTCGGCGCCGAGGCGGCGCTTCTTGTCGTCCTCGTATTCGCGGTAGTTGCCCTGGAAGTACTCCACGTGCGACTCGCCTTCGAACGACAGGATGTGGGTGGCGATGCGGTCCAGGAACCAGCGGTCGTGGGAGATGACCACCGCGCACCCGGGGAATTCCAGCACTGCATCTTCCAGGGCGCGCAGCGTTTCGATGTCCAGGTCGTTCGACGGCTCGTCAAGCAGCAGCACGTTGCCGCCCTGCAGCAGGGTCTTGGCCAGGTGCAGGCGGCCGCGTTCGCCGCCCGAGAGGGTGCCCACCAGCTTCTGCTGGTCCTGGCCCTTGAAGTTGAAGCGGCCGATGTAGGCGCGGGACTGGATCTCCACGCCGTTGATGTTGAGGATGTCCGCGCCGCCGGAGATTTCCTGGAACACGTTGTGGTTGCCGGTGAGCGCGTCGCGGCTCTGGTCGACGTAGGCGATCTTGGTGCTCGGGCCCTGGGTGATCGTGCCCTGGTCCGGCACTTCCTGGCCGGTGATCATCTTGAACAGGGTCGACTTGCCGGCGCCGTTGGGGCCGATGATGCCGACGATGGCGCCGGGCGGGATGATGAAGCTGAGGTCGTCGATCAGCAGGCGGTCGCCAAAGCTCTTGCTCACGTTCTTGAACTCGATCACCGACTGGCCCAGGCGCTCGCCCGGCGGGATGAAGATCTCGTTGGTCTCGTTGCGCTTCTGGTATTCGACCGAATTCAGTTCCTCGAACCGGGCCATGCGCGCCTTGCCCTTGGTGCGGCCGCCCTTGGCATTGCTGCGCACCCACTCCAGCTCCTTGGCCAGCGCCTTCTGCCGAGCCTTCTCGCCGGACTCTTCCTGCTTCAGGCGTTCGGATTTCTGCTCCAGCCAGGCGGTGTAGTTGCCCTTCCATGGGATGCCCTTGCCGCGGTCGAGTTCAAGGATCCACTCGGCCACGTTCTCGAGGAAGTAGCGGTCGTGGGTGACCGCGACCACGGTGCCGGTGTAGCGGGCCAGGAACTGCTCCAGCCACTCGACCGACTCGGCATCAAGATGGTTGGTCGGCTCGTCCAGCAGCAACATGTCGGGCTTCTGCAGCAGCAGCTGGCACAGGGCGACGCGGCGCTTCTCGCCACCGGACAGCTTGCCGATCACCGCGTCCCACGGCGGCAGGCGCAGCGCGTCGGCGGCCACTTCAAGCTGGTGTTCCAGCGTGTGCGCGTCACCGCTGGCGAGGATCGCCTCGAGGCGCTGCTGCTCGGCAGCGAGCTTGTCGAAATCGGCGTTCTCGTCGGCGTAGGCTTCATAGATCCGGTCCAGCGCGGCCTGCGCGCTGATCACGTCACCAACGCCTTCCTCCACCGCCTGGCGCACGGTGTGTTCGGGATTGAGCTGCGGCTCCTGGGCCAGGTAGCCGACCTTGATGTCCTTGGCCGCGCGCGCTTCGCCGCTGAAATCCGGATCCACGCCGGCCATGATCTTCAGCACGGTGGACTTGCCCGCGCCATTGAGGCCAAGCAGGCCGATCTTTGCGCCGGGGAAGAACGACAGCGAGATGTCCTTGATGATCTGCCGCTTCGGCGGCACGACCTTGCTTACGCCATTCATGGTGTAGATGTATTGCGACATGGGGTTGCTCCGCAGACGGGCGAGCGGCTCCTGCACGGGTCAGGAGTCGCGAAAGATGATTCGGGATGCCGCGATTATCCCGGATATGGCCAGCTTTTGCCTCCTCCCTTGCGACGCGAGGGTGAAAAGCCGCCTTGGCGATGCTCGGCCTCGCGCGCCGATGGACGCCCGGAGGCTGTGCTCGAGGGCTGCGGAATCTGGGACGGTTGCGCCGTCGCGAAGCCCTTGTCGTACCGGTAAATCGCTCCGGGACCCCGCGCCAAGGCAGGCGCACAGGCGGAAGCGTTACACTTTCAGCCCGTATGCAGCCTTGGAGTGACGATGTTCCCGCGTGATGCCCGCATCGAAGGTTACGACCCAGAACTGGCCGCAGCGATCGCGTCCGAGAACCGCCGCCAGGAAGACCACGTCGAGCTGATTGCGTCGGAAAACTACTGCAGCCCGCGGGTGATGGAGGCGCAGGGCAGCCAGCTGACCAACAAGTACGCCGAAGGCTACCCGGGCAAGCGCTACTACGGCGGCTGCGAATACGTGGACATCGCCGAGAAGCTGGCGATCGAGCGGGTCAAGCAGCTGTTCGGTGCCGACTACGCCAACGTCCAGCCGCACTCCGGTTCGCAGGCCAACCAGGCCGTGTTCCTGGCCCTGCTGCAGCCGGGCGACACCATCCTGGGCATGTCGCTGGCCCACGGCGGGCACCTCACCCACGGGGCGAAGGTCAACGTGTCGGGCAAGCTGTTCAACGCGGTGCAGTACGGCGTGGACGAAGCCGGGCTGATCGACTACGACGAGGTGCAGCGCCTGGCGCGCGAGCACCAGCCGAAGATGATTATCGGCGGCTTCAGCGCCTATTCTCAGGTGGTCGACTGGGCGCGCATGCGTGCAATCGCCGATGAGGTGGGCGCGATCTTCTTCGTCGACATGGCCCACGTCGCCGGCCTGGTCGCCACCGGCGCCTATCCGAGCCCGATCGACCACGCCCACGTCGTCACCTCGACCACGCACAAGACCCTGCGCGGCCCGCGCGGCGGCATCATCATCGCCAAGGGCGCAGGCGAAGATATGGAAAAGAAGCTGCAGAGCATCGTATTCCCCGGCATCCAGGGCGGTCCGCTGATGCACGTGATCGCGGCCAAGGCGGTCGCGTTCAAGGAAGCACTGGAACCGGAGTTCAAGACCTACCAGGCGCAGGTCGTGAAGAACGCGCAGGCGATGGCGAAC
>JBBSVH010000146.1:0-5871 GCA_038233685.1 Lysobacterales bacterium
CCGGCGTCCGGCTTCGAAGACAGCGTTTCGCCGCCGCGCTTTTCCACCGGCTACTTCCTGCTGCGCAATCGCCTGGCGATGCTGGTGGAGACACACTCCTGGAAGGAATATCCAGTGCGCGTCAAGATCACCCGCAACACGGTGGTCTCGGTGCTGGAGCACGTAGCCCGGGACGGGGCCACGTGGCTGGAGACCGCACACGCCGCTGACCAGCGGGCCAGCAGGATCGGAGGCAAGAGCATGGCGCTGGCATACAAGGCCTCGCCCGAGGCGCGCACCATCGACTTTCGCGGCTATGCCTATGCGCGCACACATTCCGAGGTATCCGGTGCGCTGATGACCCGATACGACGAGTCCACGCCACAGATATGGAAGGTGCCTCTCCGCGACGTGCTGAAGCCCAGCCTGAGCGTCACGGCTCCGGCGGTTGGTTACGTGGTTCCATCCGCGCACGCGCAATGGGTCGGCCAGAAGCTGGCCCAGCATGGCGTGCGCTTCAGCACGCTGCCGCACGTTGAGGAGGCGTCCGTGCAGGTGTTTCGGGCCAGCTCAGCCACACCCTCACCAAAGTCGCTCGAGGGCCATCAGCGCATGGCACTCGACGGTTCGTGGCGCGCTGAAACCCACGCGATAACCGCCGGCTCGCTACTCGTACCCATCGATCAGCCGCTGTCGCGATTGGCCATGGCCCTGCTGGAACCGCAGGCGCCCGACTCCCTGGCCAGCTGGGGTCAATTCAACAATGCTTTCGAAGAAAAGGAATACATGGAGGACTACGTGGCCGAAATGGTCGCGCGGGACATGCTCGCCGCCGAGCCCGAACTGAAAGCGGAATTCGAGAAGCGGTTGCTTGCCGATCCCGGCTTCGCTGCCGATCCCGCCGCCCGGCTGAACTTCTTCTATCGCCGCCATGAGTCTTTCGACGAGCGCCTGGATCTGTACCCGGTGATGCGCCTGGACGCTCCCCTGCCCTGACCGCAGCTGCCCTGACCGCGCCTGCGTTGCCGCTGCCACCTGGACTTCCGCTGCAGGTCGATCCCTGCAAGCCAACAAGGCCGGTTCTACACCTTCGCCACGCAGCATCTGGTCCGCACTCGGTACGTTGCAGGGCAATTGTCCGGGTGGTCGCTCGTACTGGATTGGCGAAAATCACTACCGGCGACAGCCAAGCGAAACCCGTGCGAACGCCAGCGACACGCAACCGGGTCAGCCCAGCGCGGTATCCAGCACCATCATCACGCAGAAGCCAATGACCAGGCCTATCGAAGCCACGGCGCCGTTGCCGTTGCGGTTGGACTCGGGGATCAGGCTGTTGCCCACCGCCATCAGCATCGCGCCGCCCGCGAAGGCCAGGCCCCACGGCAACAGTGGCGAAGAGATGCCAAGCGCCCAGGCGCTGCCGACTGAAGCCGCCGGCTCGACGACGCCGGTGAAGGCACCCATGAACACGGCCTTGGCCCGGGACATACCGGCGGCGGCCAGGATCAGGGCCACCACCATGCCCTCCGGGATGTCCTGAAGCGCAATGCCCATGGCGAGGCTCTCCGCGCCCGCGATACCCGCGGCGGCGGCCACCCCGACTGCCATCCCTTCCGGAACGTTGTGCAGCATGATCGCCAGCACGAAGACCAGCACGCGCGAGGGCACCAACGCCGGTGCGCCGTGGGGCGTGTCCAGTGGCTCGTCCGAGACCACCCGGCCAAGCACCAGCAGGGCCAACGCGCCCAGGATCACCCCGGCACTCACCAAAGCCCCCGCGCCCCACTTCGAGTAGCCGCTGGCGACCGCCGCTTCCAGCCCTGGAAGAACCAGTGAGAAGGCGGTCGCTGCAAGCATCACCCCTGCGCCGAAACCCAACAGAGCGTCTCCCAGTGCCTGCGGCAACCGGCGAATGAGCAGGACCGGGACCGCACCGGCGGCAGTGGCCAGTGCGCACAATGCGCCACCCTTCAGGGCCATTGGCATGCCCTGCCCGGAGTTCGCAAGCGCAGGATCCATCAGCACCCACAGCGACAGCAGCAGGATGCACATCGTGCCGCCCAGGTAAGGCAGCGTCTGTGCCTGCAGGACAGCTAAGGGGTGCAGCATGCGGTTCATCGGAGGCCCGGGCGATTGCAACGATGCGTCGCGATGGTAACCGCGTCACGGTGAAGATGGAGCGGCCACCGAACCGGCCAGGCGTGCTGCTGGCGATGCCGTCGTGGCTGAACACAATCCATCGCAGGCAGCCCTTCCCGACTGGCGCCACACCATCGCTTGCATCCACTATCCAGACCCGATGGCACGAAACTCCCTACCTCCTTCCATGAACCACACCATTGCAGGCCGGTTGCATGTCACGACGTAGCGCTGGCGGCGGTGGAGACGCACTCGGCCGTATTCCAGCGCTGGTGCTCGTTGCGCTGCTTGTCGGCCTGGGCTGGTGGTTGCAGGACGGGCGCCAGGAAGCCGGGCCGTCGCCCGAACCTGAGAGTGCGGCAGCCGTTGCCGCGCCGGCCGTTTTTCCGCCAGCCGGCATGCCGGCTTTCCTGCCCGCCGAGGCGCGCGCCACGCTCGCCAGGATGCAAAGCAACGGGCCGTTCCCGCACCCGCAGGACGGTGCGGTGTTCGGCAACCGCGAAGGGCATCTTCCGCAGCGCGCTCGGGGCTTCTATCGCGAGTACACCGTAGAGACTCCAGGGCTCGGCCACCGGGGCGCACGGCGCATCGTTACCGGCGGTACGCCGCCGCGCGTCTACTACTACTCCGATGACCACTACGAATCCTTCCGCCAGTTCGAGCCACGGGGATGACCGAGTCCGGATTCGACCCCGGGCTGGACGACCCGGACAAGGCCGGCGTGTTCTTCGTGGCGGCGGGCGACCTTGCCACGTTGGGTGCCGCCGCGCATGACGCCGGACTGGTGCCACGCCACATCGACCTGATGGGCTGCGCCAACAAGGCCACGATGCTGCTGCGCATTTCCGTGGCGATGGATTTCCCCCACACCTCGGGACGCAACTGGGACGCCCTCTCGGATCGCCTGCGCGACCTGCAGTGGCTGCAGGCCCAGGGCTATGTGCTGCTCTTCGACGGTGCTGGTGACATGCACGAAGTGGACGAGAACAGCTTCGACATGCTGATCAGCGTGCTTGACGAAGCAAGCAGTTCCTGGGCCAGCCGCGGCGTCCCGTTCTGGGCATTCCTGGCGCTCAGGGACGAGGACTTTGCCCGATTCGAAGATTGACCGGTGCGGGCCGGGCGCAGGCGGCGCTACGCACTTCGACCCGATGCTGCGATCATGGCGCATGAATGATTTCGCGATCCTGGAACTTTCGCCCGGCCTGCAGCAGGGCCTCGAGGCCGCCGGCTACCAGCAGATGACCCCGATCCAGTCGGAGAGCCTGCCGGCCATCCTGGCTGGGCGCGACGTGATCGCGCAGGCCCCGACCGGCAGCGGCAAGACCGCCGCATTCGGCCTTGGGCTGCTGCATCGCCTGGACCCGATGCTGATCCGCGCCCAGGCGCTGGTCCTGTGCCCCACCCGCGAGCTGGCCGACCAGGTGGGCAAGCAGCTGCGCCGGCTCGCGACCGGCATCCCCAACCTCAAGGTCCTGGTGCTGACCGGCGGCATGCCGCTGGGACCGCAGCTTGCGTCGCTTGCGCACGACCCGCACGTGGTGGTCGGCACCCCCGGGCGCATTCAGGAGCTGCTGCGCAAGAAGGTGTTGCACCTGGGCGGAGTGCGGACGCTGGTCCTGGACGAAGCCGACCGCATGCTCGACATGGGATTCGAAGAGCCCATCCGCGAGATCATCGGCAAGACGCCGAAGGAGCGGCAGACGCTGCTGTTCTCCGCGACGTTCCCGGACGCGATCCGCGAAATCGGACGCAACACCATGCGCGATCCACTGGAGGTGACCTCCGGTGCGGTCGACGAGCAGCCGGCGATCGAGCAGCTGTTCTTCGAGGTGGACCTGGCGCGCAAGCAGACCGCGCTGGCCGCCCTGCTGGCGGAGCATCGACCGGAGTCGGCGGTGGTGTTCTGCAATACCCGGCGCGACGTGGACGACGTGGCCGGCTCGCTGCAGCACTTCGGCTTCTCGGCCCTGCCCCTGCATGGCGACATGGAGCAGCGCGATCGCGACGAGGTGCTGGTGCGCTTTGCCAACCGCAGCTGCAACGTGCTGGTGGCCAGCGACGTTGCCGCCCGCGGCCTGGACATCGACGATCTCGCCACCGTGGTGAACTACGAACTGCCCACCGACCCGGACGTGTATGTGCACCGCATTGGACGCACCGGACGCGCCGGACGCGGCGGCCAGGTGCTCAGTCTGTGCAGCCCGCGCGAGATTTCCCGCGCCCACGACCTCGAGCAGCGCCAGGGTTCGCCGCTGCGCTGGCATCGCAGCGTTCCGCCCGTCCCGGACGCGCGCAGCGCGCCCCAGGCGACGATGGCCACGCTGCGTATCGACGCCGGCAAGACCGACAAGCTGCGCCCGGGCGACGTGCTCGGCGCCCTCACCGGCGACGCGGGCCTGCCGGCCAGCGCCATCGGCAAGATCGACATCTTTGCCACGCGCTCCTACGTCGCCATCGCGCGTGCGCAGGTCAACAACGCGCTGGCCCGGCTGGCCAGCGGCAAGATCAAGGGGCGCAAGTTCCGCATCAGCAAGCTGTAGCCCAAAGCCCAAGCCGCCTATCGCCTGTGGATCAGCGTGAGCTACTACGGGTCACGAACTGCACGAAAGCATCGAGCATCCGGCCCGGTCACGCGCCCAGTCCGGACGACGCTGTGCGTATTGCTCCCTGCCCGGCTGCTCTGCGTAGGGTCGGCGCAGCACGTCCAGCAACTCCGTGATCCGCGACATGTCGCCCTCATGGGCCAGGTCGATCGCCTGCTGCGCAAGATAATTACGCAGGACGAATCGGGGATTCGCAGCGTTCATGCGCTGCCGTCGCGTCGGTGCATCGAGCGGATCGTCGGCAACGCGCGCGGCATAGCGCTGAAGCCATTGCAGCAACTGCGGCTGCACCGCGACCCGCTTGCTGGAATCGTAGAACGCCTCTTCCAGCGGCTCGAGGCTGGGATGGTCTGGATTCAGCTCAGCGAGACGGCGAAAGAATATCGTCATGTCGATTTCACCGGCCTGCAGGAGCTGCTGCAGCGAAAGCATGAGTTCGGCATCCGCCTCGCGGGTTTCCGACAGGCCCAATTTTCGCGCATTGCTGTCCGCGTCACTCGTCAGGAATGTGTCACGGAATAGCTGCAGCCCCGCCTCCAGTGGCCCAACCTCGGCGAACAGCGGTGACAGGGCCGAAGCAAGGCGCGTCAGGTTCCAGTAGGCGATGCGCGGTTGCCAGCCGAAGCGGTAGCGTCGTCCCTGGGCATCGGTGGTGTTGGGCGTCCAGTCCAGGTCGAAGTCGTCGATCCAGCCGTACGGACCGTAGTCGATGGTCAGGCCCAGGATCGACATGTTGTCGGTGTTCATGACGCCGTGCACGAAACCCACCCGCATCCAGTGAGCCACCATGACTGCAGTGCGCTGGCAGACCTGCGCGAACCACTGCGCGTACAGCGCTTCACCATCACCCTGCAACTCGGGAAAATCCCGCGCGATGGTGAAGTCGACCAGGTGCCTCAGCAACCCGAGCTCACCACGCGATGCGGGCAGTTCGAAGTTGCCGAAGCGAATGAATGACGGCGCCACCCGGCACACGATCGCGCCCGGTTCGGGTGCGGCACGTCCGTCGTAGAACATGTCCCGCATCACCGACTCGCCCGTGCCGACCAGGCTGAGCGCACGCGTGGTGGGAACACCCAGATGGTGCATGGCCTCGCTGCACAGGAATTCGCGAATGGACGAGCGCAGCACGGCGCGTCCGTCGGCC
>JBBSVH010000147.1:0-5863 GCA_038233685.1 Lysobacterales bacterium
ACGCTGGCGGCGATCGCGGCTTCCACCCACCGTGACGAGGGCACGACCCAACCCAGAGCGGCGAGGCTGAGGGTGATCGAATGGGCGATGGTGAACGCGGTCACGATGACGGTTGCCTGCGAGATTGCCGAACGCAGGTTGGCGACGGGCTCCCACCTGCGGTTGACCCGGCGCAAGACCACCGGTAGCAACAGCGACATCAGGAACGCGATGTGGTCGTATCCGATCAGGATGTGGTGCACGCCTTCGCGGAGGAAATCACGGAACGGGTGCGTCGTGGCGCCGCCCAGCGAGACTTCCGGGGACCCGGGACCAGCAATCGCGCTGGAACGGCGGCCAGCGATATCCATCGTGACGATGGCGCGGTGCTGCGGGTCGCGGTCGAAGAACAGCGTGTAGCGGATGGCCGTTGGCGCGCCCGTGGCACAACGTGACTCCAGCGCCAGTGCGACGTAGGCGCCGTCGTCATAGCGTCGCGTTGCCAGTGCCGTTGGCCGCACGCTGCAGGTGTTATTGCCGCTGCTGACCGTAAGGCCTTTTGCGACCAACGCTTCGATGTCGGGGCGTGCGTCGGTGATCTCGCCCCACGTGACATTGCCGTCGCCGTTGGCATCCAGAGGCAGCGTCAATGCCAGGTCGCGGATCGAGAGATCCAGTTCCAATCGCAGTGGCGCACCCTCCTTGGGCACTGTGATGTCCAAGTGGGAGACCGACATGCTATGCGCCATGGCGACGCCGATGCAGGCAAGCAGGACCCCGGCGACGAGCCAACGCCTCACGAGCCGTCTCCTTGCGCAGGTAACGCGAGGCCTTCACTGCGCGCCCACGCCGCCAGTCCGGCCAGGGCGTCCGGCCGATTGGCCGCAGACGCGGCGCGCAGGAGCAGATCGACATCCTCGTAATCGCGTTGCGACTCGAAGTTCCGCAGGGCGAGTGCAAGCGCTGCCGGCGCGTCACCGCGCAGGGTCAACAGCAGTTCGGCCTCATCGCGCAATTCGGGTTCCATGCCGACTTCCCGGGCGAGTGCGTATCGGCGCGCCTGCGATTCGGCCAGCCGCGCCGCATCCGGCAGGTCAGCCGCCCGTGCCGCCAAGGCGCGTTGAAGTTGCAGGCCATCCGCGTCCGGCGCATTCGCCAGCACCGCCAGCGTCCGCAGTGGTCGCTTCGACCCATTAAGGTGGCGCGCGTAAGCGGCAAGGGTGCGGACATCCTGCGGATCGAGGGCCAGCGCACGCTCGTACCAACCGTCCGCATTCGGCTCACCGGCGCGAGTGGCGATTTCGCCACGCATGACCAGCGCGAATCGAAGAAAATCGGGGTCCTTGATGTCTGACGAGACAAGTGGATCCATGAGTGCTGCAGCCTTGGCGTACTCACCTTTGCGTGCGGCCAGTGCGGCGATGCAGATCGATGCGGCGCTGGCATCCATGACCGCGAGAGCGACGCAGTCCCGGCGCGCGTTACCGAGCCTGCCCTGCACCAGATTCAATTGCGCCCTGGCGAGGCGGGCGTCGGCGTCATGGGGAGCGTCTTTGATGACCGCGTCCAGCAACTGCCTGGACGTGGCGAATGCGTGGCGGTGCTGGGCGCTGAAGGCTTTCAGCTGTCGCAGCTCGATGGAGGTATCGGGTTTGGACACGCGTGCGAGCAGTGCATCGGCACGCGCAGCAAGTCGGGCATCGCCGGTTCGAGCGGCGGCGCGCAACAGGCGCGTGGCTTCTTCAAGTGGGCTGGAAACGGACGGCGCGGTGGCCTTACGAGTCAGCGCCGGATAACCCCGGGGCAGGACTTCGACGACCGTGTTCGCGGTCTGCGGAATCACGGCGGGAGGCCGCTGAGCATGCGCCGACGACATGAAAGACAGGAAAATCAGAACAAACAGGAGCAGTCGCATGCGTACCCTCTTCAACAAAAAGAACCCGGCAGCGCTAAGCGCCGCCGGGTCCCAATCATTGCACTTACAGGCGGTAATAACCCCTGCCCTGATTAGATGTCGATGTCGCCACCAATCGGGGTGTTGAGGTACGGGAACGTGTTGCGGAACTCACCGGCAGACACGGTAGCTCCATCCGTATACGGCAGGTTGCGCGACGGTGCTTCGGCATCGGTAAGCAGGACGCCCATTGCGACCCGCAGGGTGATATCGACCACGTCGTCGCCCGGACGGCGTCCGTTCGGGAAGCCGGAGGTGTCACCGCCGAGCACGCCGAGGTTGGACTGCGCAGATGCAGCCTTCGGAGCGATCGAGGTGTTCAGACGCATCATTTCCGACGGTACGACGTTGGCAGGCTTGTTGAGACCCTCAATACCAGTCAGGAACACGGCCACCAGGTCGGTGCGCGGGAATTTGTTCGGAGCGGTGACACCGAACAGGATTTCGAGCAATTCCGGCAGGGTCGGGTTGGTCACGTACTGGGCGAACTGCGCGTCGTCTGACGGGCGGGACTGGTTGAACTTGTCCTTGTCAGGAAGTCCGATCACCACCTCGTTCACCAGCGGCATGCCGAGGCGGGACACGCCTGCACCGGTCGTGCCGTCCGAGTTCATGGTGTGGGCTCCGGCCCACGCACCGATTACCGGCTCGCTACCGTTGGTCAGGCAGCTGATCGGCACTTCAATGGCGATCGAGGTGATGTTCTTGTCGTACAGGTCGTTGCGCTCCACGTTCGGCCCGCCCACCGGGTTCAAGTTGACCAGGTCGAAGATTTCGCCCACGGCAATGTTGAAGCCTTCCTTGCGCTGTCCAACGAAGGTGCGGCCCGCGCCTGCACAACCGTTATAGCTGAGCAAGCCGATGTGCTGATCCGCATAGCTGCCGTAGTTCGCGATCGACTTGGAGCCGATGTTGTCGAACGGCTTCGGGTAGAAGTTGGAGCGCCCGAACGGATTGACGGCCTGGGAGCTGGTATTGGCAGTCTTGACAGTGACCGAATAGTTCTGGATCACGTTCAGCTTGGAGGTATCGTTGTACGTGAAGGGGCCGATGTTGCTCAGCGGCACCGCAACGGCGACGCCGTTCACCGGAATCGTGAGGTTCTTGACCTGGTTGACGAACCGGAACTCGAACGTGATGTCCGCAGCGCCGTCGCCGTTGTTGTCGACATGGATGTCGTAGACAGCCTTGTCGTCCATCAGGAAGTAGTTGGGGCCGCCGAACGGGTCTTCGAAGGGCTGGAAGTTGGCGATCAACGTGACTGAACCGGACTGACCCGTCTCGTAGCTGCGGAACATATAGAGATCGGTGTTGTCCAACTTCGGCGTCTTGGTGATTCCGGGCGCCTCGCGGTGGCTTGAGGCCGTCACGATGGTGGTGGTTCCGAGTAGGGCAGTCATTGCAGCGACTGCAGCGGCAAGTTTCAGAAGCTTCATGGTCAGATTCCTTTCGTTAGAAGATGTGTTGCCAAACGTGAGCAGGCTGGGCGCGGCATTCACTACCCGTGGTGCCGGCCTCGGTTCCTGAGGCTTCGGAGACGGTGAGCTCCTGTTCCAACGCTGTTCACGATTGAAGGTACGGATGCCAATGTGAAAAGGATGCAACGATCATTCACGTGATTGAGGTCTAGGCCTCTGAACCATTAAGTGGCTTCAGGCGGATCCGCAGTCCCAAGATCACAGGGTGATATGCGTCGCCCTCAACCACCACGCTCGGCCCGCCACGTGCTCCAACGCCGGCGTAAACCCCAAGCATAGGCAAGGTAATAGCCAAGCAGCAGTCCACCCACCGTGAACAGGCTGCCGGTGTCTTCCAACCAGTCGCCGGCGTCAGCGCCGCCGCGGACATGGGATATGCCCTGCCACATCCCCAGGCCGATCCGCACGGCCACCAGCACAGTCAGCATCAGCACCAGCCACCGATTGGGCGTGTAATGGAAATCGGCGGGAGTGATCTCGAAGCGGGTGCCAAACACCCCTACGACACCGAGAAGTATCCCCGCCAGCAGCCCCGCCGCCGCCCATGGCAAAGCATGCGTCACCCAATGTCCGCTGCCCCAGGCACTGGCCAGGAACACCAGCGCCGAGACCAACAGCAGCCATGCATTGCATGCCAGCACCCAGCCGATAGCGCGATGTCGTGCGCGTCCGTTCCGATAACGCAGTATCAGCCCGAGCGGCAGCAGCAACAGCCACAACAGCACCAAGGCCAATACCGCCAGCGGTAGCAACAGCAGCGGCATCAGCAATGCTCGTTCACGGTCTCGGCCTCGGCATGCACGCGCTCTCGGCGCAACAGATACAGGCCGCTGGCAATGATGATCGCCGCGCCCAGCCAGGTGATCGCCGTCGGCAGTACGCCCCACAGCTCCAGATCCAGCGCCAGCCCCCAGATCAGCGCGGTGTATTCCAGCGGCGCGATCTGCGAAGCCTGGCCGCGGCGGAAGGCCTCGGTGATCGTGTACTGGCCCAGCGAGCCGGCCACGCCGATCCCGGCGATGACCCAGGCGTCCTGCGTGCGCAGCGGCACCCAAGCCGGCCACGCCAACAGGCCCGCGCCAAGCGCCATCATGGCCAGCAGCCAGACCACCATCGCCTGGTTGGAGTCTGTGCGCGCCAGCACCCGCACCGTGATCGCCGAGACCGCATAACCCAGCGCGGCCACAAGGACCGCGAAACCTGCGAACGTGAACATCCCTTCCCCGGTCGGACGCAGGACGACCAGCACGCCCAGCAGTCCCACCGCGATCGCGGTCCAGCGGCGCGGGCCGACCTTTTCGCCCAGGATTGGCACCGACAGCGCCGTGATCAGCAGCGGTGCAATGAAGAAGATCGAATACGCGGTCGACAACGGCATCCGCTTCAGCGCATAGACGAAACTGCCCATCATGGTGATGCCGAGCGCCCCACGCAGCAGGTGCAACGGCCAGCGGATACGCAGCAAAGGCTGGGGCCCGACCGTACACAGCGCCCAGGTCAGCACCAGCGGCAGTGAGGACAGCCCGCGCAGGGCCGCCACCTGCAGCGGCGGGTAATGCACGGACAGGGTCTTCAGGCCCGCGTCCATCAGCGCGAACATCGCGACCGCCGCGAGCATCATTCCCGCACCCCGGCGGCGATCGGCGTCGGGATTGGCGGGGGAATGGGCGGGGGTCTGCATGGCGCGAGCATGCGGTAACCTGCTAGCCCCGTCACCTGCCACGTTGCCGCCATGCCTTCCTTCGATATCGTTTCTGAAGTCGACACCCACGAACTCACCAATGCCGTGGACCAGGCCAACCGCGAATTGACCACCCGCTTCGACTTCAAGGGCGTGGAGGCAAGCTTCGAGCTCGACGATGCGGCGATCAAGCAGTCCGCGCCCAGCGAGTTCCAGTTGCAGCAGATGACCGACATCCTGCGTGCGCGCCTGGTCGCCCGGCAGATCGATGCGCGCTGCCTGGAATTCGGCGACATCGACACCAACCTGGCCGGTGCGCGGCAGACGGTCACCGTCAAGCAGGGCATCGAGCGTGAACTGGCGAAGAAGATCCAGGGCGCGATGAAGGACGCCAAGCTCAAGGTTGACTCGCAGATCAACGGCGACAAGCTGCGCGTCACCGGCAAGAAGCGCGACGACCTGCAGGCGGCGATGGCGCTGCTGCGCGCCGGCGAGTTCGGCGTGCCGCTGCAGTTCGACAATTTCCGCGACTAATGGTGATTGATGCAGCGCAGGTCGAAGCCGACGTCAGGCGCTGGCTGGAACGCGCGGTGATCGGACTGAACCTGTGCCCGTTCGCGAAGGCCGTGTACGCCAAGAACCAGGTACGCATCGTCATCAGTGATGCCAGCACCGAACGCGCGCTGCTGGAGGAACTTGGCGAGGAACTGGCGCGGCTGCGCGACGCGCCGGCCGATCAGATCGACACTACCGTGCTGGTGCATCCGCAGG
>JBBSVH010000148.1:0-5818 GCA_038233685.1 Lysobacterales bacterium
CCTCAACTACACCCTGGGCAAACTTATGATCATGCAACTGCGCCAGGACTGGACCGCAACCCACGGCGGACGTGAAGGCTGGAAGGCCTTCCACGACCAGTTCCTCAGCCATGGTGGCCCGCCGATCCCGTTGGTGCGCGCGCAACTGTTGGGTGGCAAGCCGGAAGCCAAGTTGTGGGCGGCGCCCGCCACCCCGGCACCGGCACCCGCGTCGGAGTCAGCACCGGCACCGGCGCAAGTGACGCCAGCCGCATCGTAAACTAACCGCGCGGGGTGGAACGTGCAGACGGTGGCGGCCAACGCCGCGCCGTCTGGCACGTTCAGCCTGATGACGCGCGCACGCCAGTTCACGCTGTCTTGCAACGGTGCTGCGGAGCATGCCCGCTACGACAAGGACGCCGGAACGCATGTACGCCTCTCCCGAAGTTGCCGCCACGAGCCTGGACACACACATCCTCGACGCCGGATTTCCCTGCGTCGGGGCAAAGTCCGCACTGCGCCGCGGCCAGCTCGAGCAGGTGGTTGCCGGTGACCTGCGCTGCGGCCGTCACGATGCAGAGATCCTGAAGGCGCTCGTCGACTTCAGCCGACGCCACGACCGCGATGCGGTCTTCGTCTCCTGCGCCGTCTTGTTTCCCGACACCCCGCCGCTCGACGAACAAGGTTTCGAGACAGCACTCTGGGATCGGCTGGCGGCACTGCAGATGCTTGATGCCGGGCAGCATGCATGGGATCCGCAGGTGAGCAGTGATCCAGCCTCGGCCAACTTCAGCATGAGCCTGGGTGGCCAGGCGTTCTATGTGGTCGGCATGCATCCCGGCGCCAGCCGCCAGGCACGTCGCTTCGAGACTGCCACCCTGGTCTTCAATCCGCACAGCCAGTTCGAAACGCTGCGCGCGGATGGCCGCTACGACGCGCTGAGGGAAACCGTGGCAGCCCGCGACCTTGCGCTGGACGGATCCCGCAATCCGATGCTCGCCGCGCACGGCACCGCGTCAGCCGCGCGTCAGTACAGCGGACGAGCGGTCGCGCAGGACTGGGCCTGCCCGTTCCATCCTGCGCAGTCGTCACCATGATCCAGGTAATCCCGCCACGGTCCGGCGTGGCGTTCTTCCTGGCCAAAGGTCAGACCCTGCGCGTCATTGATCCGGAAGGCGAACAGGTCGCCGACCTGCTTGCCTTCAACGCCGATGACACCGCCGAATGGCTGTCTTCCGGCAGGACCCTGGATTACGCCAGCTCGATCCGCCTCGGCAGCGGCGACACGCTTTATTCCAACCGCAGCACGCCGATGTTGGTGATCGGCAAGGACGACGTGGGATGCCACGACTTCCTGCTCGCGCCCTGCTCGGCCGAGATGTTCCGGAAACTCTATGGCGACGAAACCCCGCACCGCGGCTGCTTCGGCAACCTTGCCGCCGCATTGGCGCCCCACGGCATCGGGCCGGACGCCATTCCCACCGCCTTCAATGCCTTCATGAATGTGCCGGTGGACGGCGAGACCGGGCGCCTGAGCGTGGCGCCACCACGCAGCAGCGCGGGCGATGCCACCGAATTCGTTGCGCAGCTCCCGTTGATCATCGGCTTGACCGCTTGCTCGGCCGGCTATTCCAACAACTTCCGCTACAAGCCGATCCACTACCAGATCCTCGATGCAGCCTGACGCGCGTGACGTGGGACATTTCGAGCAGTTGCCAAAATGGCTCAACCTCGTGCCGATGGTGCTGCAGTGGCTTTGGCTGGGTTTGCGCCACGGCAGTTTCACCTTGCCCTCGTCCGCGAACCCCGGCATCACATCCGGTGGCCTGGTTGGCGAAGGAAAGATGGAGTATTTCGACGCGATGGGTGCCCGCGCCCGCGGCGTCACTGCGGCGCACATCGCGATTACCGCCGACGAGGACCGTAGCTCCGAGCATCTTCAGGGACGCCTGGAAACCGCGGGCCTGACATACCCGCTGGTCGCCAAGCCCGATATCGGCTGGTGCGGCTATGGGGTGCGGCTGCTGCACCAGTCCGAGGATCTGGCCGAATACGCATGTCGATACCCGATCGATGCCGACTTCCTGCTCCAGCGCTACCTGCCCGACCCGGGTGAGGCCGGCCTGTTCTACATGCGCCATCCCGATGAAGCGTCGGGGCGCCTGATCGGCATCCTGCTCCGCGACTACCCCGTCGTGGTCGGCAATGGCCGCGACTGCATTGCCACGCTAATGGCCAAGGACGCGCGGATCCAGCGCGGCAGCGCTGATCCCATGCATGAGATCAGTTACGACGCGACGCGCGTTCCACGGCAAGGTGAGCAAGTCCGGCTGTCCACGGTCGCCTCGACCCGGGTTGGCGGACGCTACCGCGATGGCAGCGCGCTGTCGACGCCGGCGCTGGTTGCTGCGCTGGACGCGATTGCCAAGGACATGGGCGACCCCGCCACGCGTCCGTTCCTGGTCGGCCGCTTCGACGTGCGTTTCCGCGACGAGGCATCGCTGCAACGTGGTGACTTCACGATCATGGAGGTCAACGGCGCCGGCTCGGAAGCGGTGCACGCCTGGGATCCGAACTACCGCATCCGCGACGTCTACCGGATCGTGTTCGCCAAGCAGCGGCGACTGTTCGCGATCGCCGCAGCGCAGCGACGGCTGGGTCATCGTCCGATCGGGATTGCGGCCTTGGCGCGGCTCTACTGGCGGCAGCAGTCGCTGATCGCGCGTTATCCCGCATCCAATTGATTCGCCTTGCGCGCTGCAGCCGCCGGATTGCGATGCAGCCAACGCCACAGCAACCAAGGCACGCCCAGCGTCGCAAACGGCAGCAGCCCATATAGGGCGCGGTAGGCCAGGATTGCGGCCAGCAAACCGGGACGTGCGTCTGCGGGAACGCTCGCCAGCATGGCTGCCTCGAACACGCCCAAGCCACCCGGCGCATGGCTGGCCACACCGACCGCCTGCGCAAGGACGCACGTCACCACGAACGCGGGCCAGCCGGAGAAGGTCCCCGCTGGCAAGAGGACCCATAAGGCCGTCAGCCCGGCGGCGGCCTCCAGCAACGCGATGGGGACGATTTCGGCCGCGCGTTGCACCTGTCGCGTTATCTGGCTCCTCGGTTCCAACGCTGCGAACTTACCGCGCCGACCCAGCACCGCGACCGCCACCACTGCGCCGATCACAAGCCAAGCCGCCAGCGGCGAGTGCAAGGCGGCTGCGCCAATGGCCAGACTTGAGGCGGCGCCAGCAAACACCGCCGCGCCCACTGCCAGCATGATGCGCAGCAGTTGGGATGTATCGGCCCCGTACGCCTTGCGCCGCACCAACATGCCGAGCACTGCGTGCCAGCCCAGGACGTGGCTCAAGGCATGGCTGGCAGCGCCCGTCGCCATGGCGCTGGCCGGGGAGACCTGCAGGCCTGGCTGCCTTCCCACCGCCCACGCTTCGATCAGCGCCAGGCCCATGAAACTCGCAGCAGTCGCAAGCACGCCTTCCCACAGGGACATTGCGCCGATCCGCGAGAACGCCAACCACAGCGCGGCCCAGTCCATCGCGATCGCCTGGCGACGAAGCTCGAACAGGGTGATCCCGAGAATCACCACCGGCAGCAGCACCAGGCCGGTCCGGCGCAGGTGTGACCAGGCCGTCACTGCGCGGGCGCTCCATGCGCCAATCCCCAGGCAACCTGATCGTGCAGCCGCGTGGCCAAGCGGCGCCGATCCACGAAATCCGACGGGATCACTGCCTGATGGAAGATCACCTGCAAGCGCGCGCCCCGCAAACGCAGGAACTCGCGCAGGTGCGGCCGCAGCGACATGTCGCCGTGATAGGCGTAGAGATCGCGGACAAGCGAGTCATCGGCGTCGCGGCCGTCCACGCCGAGCAGCCGAAGCGTGAACGCCTGGACTTCAATCCCGGCTCCAACCGGCCTCATCACGCCTTCCATGATGCTCGAACGGAACGGCAACACCGCACAGCCATCGCTCGACGTCCCTTCGGGGAACAGCACCACCACGCCACCGGCTCCCACGGCCTCCGCGAACCCTGCGGCGGCAGCGACGGCTTGGCGAGGTCGACGACTGATGTAGACGGTTCGCTGCAGATTCGCCAACCAGCCAAATATCGGCCAGTCCGCGATGTCTTCCTTGGCCACGAATCGCATCGGCCCCAAGCTGCCCAGGATCGGGATATCCAGGTAGGAAAGATGATTTCCCACCCAGACCGTGCCGTCGCCAAGCATCTTCATGCCCAGCAACTCGATGCGGATACCCAGGATTCGAACCACCAGCCAATGGAACAGGCGTGGCAATGGCCCGGGTAAGCGGCCTGGTCGCAACATGCGCCAGAGCGCCTGTGGCACGCCCAGCACGATGGCCGCGGTGGTCAGCAGCACGCCGCGCAGCCATGCCCGCATGACACCAGCGACGGGCCGGTGGCTGCCACTCACCGGAGTGATTGCGCCGCGGTATCGGGTGCGTCGGGCTGCTGGAAATGCCGCTGATAGCGAGGCGTGAGCTTGGTCGTGGGCATCACGATGCACACATCAACGCAGTCGAATGCATCGTCGCGGGCGCCGCCATCGCCGATCCATGCGCCAGCGCGCAGGTAACCGCGCACCAGCGGTTCCAGCGCCCGTTGCCCGCGCCTGGCGTCGCTTGGATCCGTGGGCAGCAATGCGGGATCCACCCGACGACTGGGCAACGCCACCGGGCGCAAGTGCGGCGGCGCCAGATACGCGTGGTGCAACAACGCAAGTTGCGCCTGGATCGAGCGTTCAGGGCTTTCGCGCAGGCTGGCGCACCCGAATAGCAGTTCGATGCGATGTTTGGCGCCGTATTCGGCGATGCCCCGCCACAGCATCTGCAGGACCGGCAACGCCCGGTACTCGAGCTTGACGCAACTTCGACCGAGCTCCAGCAGCCGCAACCCCGATCCGAGCAGGGGCGCCAGGTCGAATTCGGTGCTGCTGTAGAACGCGTCGCGTTCGCCGAGGCGTTCTGCAGGCAACAGGCGATAGTTGCCGACCACCTGCCCCTCGCCACCGGAGCGCGCATGGTCGATCACCAGCAGGTGATCCATGATCGCGTCATAGGGATCCACATCCAGTCGGCTGCCAAGCATCCCCTCGTCCGGGTGCGCGCCGCATTCCTCGTAGAACACTTCGTATCGGAGCCGCTGCGCCTGGGCAAGTTCATCACCGGTACGCGCGAGCCGGACCTCGATCTGTTCCAAGCCCATCAAATTTCCCGCTGAGAGGACATACACATGAGAGGTCAGCGCCTTGCCGCATGGCCCAGCGCAGCGGAAGCATCATCGCGTTCCAGTCAACGCGGCATGACGGCGAAGCTCAGGTCTTGGGCAGGGTGACCCCGGTTTGCCCTTGATACTTGCCGCCGCGGTCCTTGTAGGAGGTCTCGCAGACGTCGTCGGAATCGGCCTGGAAGAACAGCATCTGCGCCACGCCTTCGTTGGCGTAGATGCGCGCCGGCAGCGGTGTGGTGTTGCTGAACTCCAGGGTCACGTGGCCTTCCCACTCCGGTTCCAGCGGGGTCACGTTGACGATGATCCCGCAGCGCGCGTAAGTGCTTTTCCCCAGGCACACCACCAGGGTGTCGCGCGGGATGCGGAAGTATTCAACCGTGCGCGCCAGCGCGAAGGAATTGGGCGGGATGATGCACTCGTCCGCTTCGACATCGACGAAACTCTTCGGGTCGAAATGCTTGGGATCTACAATCGTCGAGTTGATGTTGGTGAAGATCTTGAACTCGCGCGAGCAACGCACGTCGTAGCCGTAGCTCGAGGTGCCATAGCTGACGATGCGTTCGCCAGCGGCGACGCCC
>JBBSVH010000149.1:0-5813 GCA_038233685.1 Lysobacterales bacterium
AGCACAGGTCAGGATCGAGGAGAGGTGATCTTGCCGTTGCTCCCGGCACAGCTCCCGCCCTTGCCCCAGCCTCCTCCCTTGCGCGCAGCGCAGGGGAGGATTGAGGAGGGGTGCTCTTGCCGTTGCTCTAGCCGCAGACTCATGCCGCGAAAAATGTCAAAGCGCTAAAGACCCCAGAGAGAAACTTCGTTCCAAACGAAAACGCCCCCCAACTCGATATTCTCTTATTCTCCTATTGCAACCAGATCACCGGCCGTCGACCACAGTCAGCTCCAGCACCTCGCCACGCACGCTGCACGCAAGGCCTCGCCCATAGCCACCAGAGACACGCAGATATGCACAGCAACAAGCAACCCGATGCCGGAAAGCAGGCCAGAAAACAGGCCGATGAAGAGCGCGTCGAGCTGGACGAAGCCCAGGTCAGGCAAAACCTCGAGGAAGAATCAGGCAGCGGGTTTTCCCTTTCTGACGATGAGCACGAGACCGTAGAGGAGAAGACGCCCACGCGCGCGGCGGTGCTGCACGAGATCATTCGCCGCCACGGCAACGAAGAGCTGTCGCGCGGGGTTGCGGCGCTGGCGTGGTCGGCGCTGGCTGCCGGCTTGACCATGGGTTTTTCATTCCTGGCGCGCGGCGTGCTGCACCGCTACGTGCAGGAGGTTCCCGCCGGGTTCCTGATCGAAGGCTTCGGCTACACCTTCGGCTTCATCGTGGTGATCCTGGCCCGCCAGCAACTGTTCACCGAAAACACGCTGACCGTAGTGCTGCCGGTGATGACCTCGCCCAGCTGGAACCAGTTCGGCCGCCTGTTCCGCCTGTGGGGCGTGGTGCTGGCCGGCAACCTGATAGGGGTGACGCTGTTCGCGCTGGGACTGCTGAAGCTGCATCAGTTCGATGCCGCCACGCAGGCCTCTTTCATTGAAATCGGTCGCGAGCTGATGCACAACACGCCGTTCGAAATGTTCAGCAAAGGCATTCTTGCCGGCTGGATCATCGCGATGATGATCTGGATGATCCCGGCCATCGAACAGTCGCGGCTGGCGATCATCGTCATCTGCACCTACCTGATCGCCATCGGCGGGTTCACCCACATCATTGTCGGATCGGCCGAGGCGATGTACATGGTGTTTGCCGGCGAGACTTCGTTTGCCGATGCGGTGCTGCACTTCGGACTGCCCACGCTGGCCGGCAACGTGATCGGCGGCAGCCTGATCTTTGCCCTGATCAGCCACGCCCAGGTGCGCAGTTCCGGCCGCTAGGCGCCGGTATGCAGTTTCGTGAGCGGGTTGCTGCGCTGACAGGCGCAATCAACCCGAAGTGGACTCCAATAGCCGCTGGCGTCCTGTGCTGTCCCCGTCGTTCTCCAGCACCGCTCACCTGATCCACATCGAGGCAAAGTACCCGCCATGCACACCGCACGCATCGCCATTGTCGGCGCGGGACTCAGCGGCCTCTATGCCGCCTGGCTGCTGCAGCGCTGTGGCATCCGTGACTATGTGCTGCTGGAAGCGCGCGATGACGTGGGCGGGCGCATCGCGTCATTCTCTCCATCGCCACAGGTGACGGGGGCAGGGGCCATCGACCGCTTCGATCTGGGACCCGCGTGGTTCTGGCCCGGCTACCAGCGCGAGCTGCACGAGCTGGTCACTGCCCTGGGCCTGGACTCGTTCGAGCAGTTCGACACCGGCGACATGCTTGTGGAGCGTTCGCCCGACGCGCCGCCAACGCGCACGCACGGCTATGCAAATACGCCGCCCTCGATGCGCCTGGTCGGCGGCATGGGCGCGCTGGTCGACGCGCTACGCAGCGCGATGGAATCGGCACACCTCATCACCGGGCAGACCGTGCGCCGCCTGTGCAGTGCAGGCACCCATGTGGAACTGGACAGCGAAGACGCCGCGGGCGCCGTCAGCACCTGGCGCGCGGAGCACGTGCTCCTGGCGCTGCCCCCGCGCCTGGCCGAGGACCGCATCCAGTTCAGCCCGGCCTTGCCGCCAGATCTATCCCGGCAGTGGCGCGCCACGCCAACCTGGATGGCGGCCCACGCCAAGTACATCGCCATCTACGACGACAACCCCTTCTGGCGAGAGCAGGGCCTGTCCGGCGAAGCCCGCAGCGCGTGCGGTCCGCTCGTGGAGATCCACGACGCCTCCATCCCCGGCGGCAGTGCCGCGCTGTTTGGCTTCTTCGGCGTGCCGGCGCAGGTGCGCAGCAGCGTCACCGAAGAGGTGCTGCTCACGCACTGCCGCGCGCAGCTCACCCGCCTGTTCGGGCCGCAGGCCTCAACGCCCCGCGCCGAGGTGATCAAGGACTGGGCGCAGGAGCCGCATACGGCCACCGCCGCCGACATGGACGCCGCAGCGCACCACGCAGCGCCGCCCGCAGCAACGGCCGCGTCCGGCCCGTGGTGCGGACGCTTGACCGGGATTGGAAGCGAGTGGTCGCCGCAGTTTCCTGGCTATTTGGCCGGTGCTGTCGAGGCGGCGCGCTTGGGTGTGCAGGCTGTGGTGGTCAAGGACGCCATGGCTGGGTCAGGTTTCAAATAATGAACCTGACCCCGTTTCTCGTCAGGCCGCCATCGTCGCGGTGTCGATCACGAAGCGGTACTTCACGTCGCTCGTGAGCATGCGCTCGTAGGCGTCGTTGATCTGCTGCGCGGTGACCATCTCGATCTCGGACACGATGCCGTGTTCGGCGCAGAAATCCAGCATCTCCTGGGTTTCGGCGATGCCCCCGATCAACGAGCCGGCGATCGACTTGCGACCAAAGACCAGCGGGAAGATGCTCGGGCTTGGATGTGGACTTGCCGGGGCGCCAAGCAGGCACATGGTGCCGTCGCGCTTGAGCAGCGCGGTGAATGCATCCAGGTCATGCGACGCAGCCACGGTATTGAGGATGAAATCGAAGCTGCCGGCGTGCTGCTGCATCTGCGCGTCATCGCGCGAAATCACGACCTCGTCCGCGCCCAGGTCCAGCGCATCCTGGCGCTTGCCCTCGCTGGTGGTGAACGCCACCGTGTGCGCGCCCATCGCATGCGCCAGCTTGATGCCCATGTGGCCCAGGCCACCGATGCCGACGATGCCGACCTTCTTGCCCGGCCCCGCCTTCCAGTGGCGCAGCGGCGAATAGGTGGTGATGCCCGCGCACAGGAGCGGTGCCACTGCCGCCAGCTGATCTTCGCCGTGGGTGACCTTGAGCACGAACTTCTCGTCGACCACGATCTGCTGCGCGTACCCGCCCAACGTATAGCCCGGCGCATCGGGAGTCGCGCCGTTGTAGGTGCCGACAAAACCATTGATGCAGTACTGCTCCAGCCCTTCGGCGCACGACTCGCAATGCTGGCAACTGTCGACCAGGCACCCTACGCCGACGGTATCGCCGACCTTGAACTTGCCGACATCGCCGCCCACCGCAGTGACATGGCCGACGATCTCGTGCCCCGGCACGCAGGGATACAGCGTCCCCGGCCATTCCGAGCGCACCGTGTGCAGGTCCGAGTGGCAGATCCCGCAAAAAGCGATGTCGATCTGCACGTCC
Organism: Lysobacterales bacterium; assembly: GCA_038233685.1. Lineage (GTDB taxonomy): Bacteria > Pseudomonadota > Gammaproteobacteria > Xanthomonadales > Xanthomonadaceae > Pseudoxanthomonas_A. The sequence goes on from JBBSVH010000149.1 coordinate 3,538, forward strand.
CGTGGCCCCGGCGCACGGCGCTCGATGGACATCGCTTCGATCGGTTTGTCGGCGGCATGGGCGCCATAGGCTTGGGTCGACATGGGGGAAGGACTCCTGGAGAGAGGCCGATCATCATGCTCCTTCAACATCACGAACGACAGTGACTGGCAGGGAGAAAATGCGGTGGCAGGGATTGGAGTGACGTTCCTGATGGCGACACTCGGTTGCCCGTCATTCCAGCCCAGGAACATTCACTTCGAACGCCGAAACGTTCTCCGCGCGCGCCTGTCGAAGAAAGTCGACGCTGACCCCGGTTTCACGCACGCATCTGCAGAAGAAAGTCGACGCCGGCCCCGGTTTCACGAACGCGTCCGTCCAGCGAAGTCGCCTCTGACCCGGGTTTCAGCGTGAAACCCTCGCCCGCTTGCGGGAGAGGGGCAGGGGTGAGGGGGCTTTGGGCGTGAATCCAGCAGCGCCCTCATCAGCCCTGTGGGCACCGAGTCCCGCAGGCAAGCACGGTACTCCTGCCCGCCCCGGTGCCAGACACCGGCTCAGGTGCACCCTTCACCACAGGTCGGCCTGCTACCGATGCCCTAGTTACTCTGCACGATCAAAAATCGAACCAGACCCCCTCAATGTGCCGCTTCAGCCTTGTCTCCGCCACGCATCTTCTTGACCAGCGTCACCGCAGCCACGACCAACGCGCCCAACGCCATGCCCACTACCGCGTTGAACAATGCAGACAGGAGGGTACCGGCCAGTCCCGCCGGCACCGCGGCTTCGACCCAGTGCGCCAGCGCCGGGACCGCGTGCACCAGGATGCCGCCGCCCACCAGGAACATCGCGGCGGTACCGTCGACCGACAGGAACTTCATCAGCCACGGCGCGGCGTAGAGGATGCCGCGCCCCAGCTTCGCCCGCACCCCGCCTTTCTCGGCCAGATGCATGCCCGCGTCATCCAGCTTCACGATCCCAGCCACTAGGCCGTACACGCCCACCGTCATGCCCAGTGCGATCACCACCAGCACCAGGCTCTGCTGCAGCAGCGGGCGACCGTCGACCACGCCCAGAGACAGCACGATGATCTCGGCAGACAGGATGAAGTCGGTGCGGATGGCGCCCTTGATCTTGTCCTTCTCGAACGCGACCAGGTCCACCTCCTCGTCGGCCACCGCCTTGACGTGCTCGGCGTGGTGCTTGGTGTCCTCGTCCCGCGAATGCAGGAAGCGGTGCACCAGTTTCTCCATGCCCTCGTACACCAGGTAGGTGCCGCCCAGCACCATCAGGGGCACAATCAGCACCGGCAGGAACGCGCTGATCGCCAGCGCTGCTGGCACCAGGATCACCTTGTTCCTCAGCGAGCCTTTGAAGACGGCCCACACCACGGGCAGCTCGCGCGCCGCCCGAACCCCCGTGACCTGCTGCGCATTGAGCGCCAGGTCGTCGCCCAGCACCCCGGCGGTTTTCTTGGTCGCCAGCTTGGTCAGGATGGCAACGTCGTCCAGGATCGCGGCGATGTCGTCGAACAGGGTCAACAGGCTGGCACCAGCCATGGGCAAATCCATCCGTCACAAGAAGAGGGGCGGCATTGTCGCCCAACGCGCGTGCACACGCGCATGCACCGGCCCCACTGTTGCAGGAGGGACGAAAGTCGCCACCGCCCGATCTGCGCTGGTCCGCCGTGAAGGAGCGGCTTCAGTCGCGAGTCGCTTCAGCTCAGGAAAAACCCTCCATCAGGGGGAACCCGGACTTCAGACGCCTGCGTCACTTACGTCTAACGGTCTGCGATCTGACCAGCTTCACTTTGACCCGGGCTGTAGACGTCAGACCTGCATTGGAAGCGAGTGGTCGCCGTAGTTTCGGGGGTGTGTGGCTGGCGCTGTTGAAGCGCCGGGCATGGGTGTGCAGGCTGTGGCCGCTGGCGCGGCATTGCTGGCGTCTAATTGCGAATAATGAACCTGACCCCTTTTCTGCGCTCTTTAGCTTGGAGCGGTGGCGCCCAATCGTTGATCATGTCCCACCACAGCACGCCCGCCTTCCACCTGGATCCCTATCCCATGTGCCCCGATCTGCTCGAACTCCGTAGCGCGCTTCGCGCCTTCGCCGCCGCCCGTAACTGGGAGCAGTTCCATTCGCCCAAGAACTTGGCGGCGGCCATGGCAGTCGAAGCCTCCGAGGTGCTCGAGCACTTCCAGTGGCTGACCGATGAGCAGAGTCGCGCCCTGCCTGAGGCCAAGCGGGCGGAAGTGGCGCACGAGCTGGCCGACGTCTTTCTCTACCTGATGCAGCTGGCA
>JBBSVH010000150.1:0-5765 GCA_038233685.1 Lysobacterales bacterium
AGGCCGACGACGGCACGGTTGCGGTGCGGCCCCGGGTCGGGGACCAGCGCAGGGGCGTGCCGATCGCGGACTTCGTCGAAGATCTTGCCGTGGAGGTCGCCTCCCGGCGGTCCCCGGCGTGACCACGGCCGAGCTGGATCGCGTCTGCCACGACCACATCGTGCAGGTTCAGCAGGCGGTGCCGGCCAATATCGGCTACGGCGGCGGTCACGGGCGCATCCCGTTTCCGTTCACCGTGTGTACCTCGGTCAACAACGTGATCTGCCACGGCATGCCCAGCGAGGGCAAGACGCTCAAGGATGGTGACATCGTCAATATCGACGTCACCGTGATCAAGGACGGCTGGCACGGCGACACCAGCCGCATGTACTACGCCGGCACGCCATCGGTCATGGCCAGGCGCCTGGTCGAAAGCACGCGCGAGGCGATGTTCCGCGGCATCCGCGCGGTGCGCCCTGGCGCCACGCTGGGCGACGTGGGTCATGCGATCCAGCAGTACGCCGAAGGCGAGCGCTTCAGCGTGGTCCGCGAGTACTGCGGCCACGGCATCGGCAAGGTCTACCACGACGAGCCACAGGTGCTGCACTACGGCCGCCCGGGCCAGGGCGTGGTGCTGAAGCCTGGCATGACCTTCACCATCGAGCCGATGATCAACGAGGGCAGCCGGTACACGCGCTTGCTGCCCGACGGCTGGACCGTGGTCACCAAGGATCGCAAGCTGTCGGCACAGTGGGAACACACGGTGGCGGTGACCGAGGACGGTGTCGAGATCCTCACCCGCCTGCCCGGCGACGACAACGACCTGCAATGAGTGAAGCGGCCGCCGCGCACGCCGAGCCGCGGCCGCCTTCCAGCGACGTCGCGATTGCGTGGTCGATCTCCGGCCGCGCGTCGCTCAACGCCACAGACGGCAAGCTGGCCAGGCGTTTCGACCAGGGCGACGATGTTGAAAGGCTGGTGGCGCTGCGCGCGCGCGCCGCAGATCAGCTGATACGTGAGGCATGGGAGCTGTGCGTGGCGGCGGACGAACCCGCGGCGCTGTTCGCGGTGGGCGGGTATGGCCGTGGCGAGCTGTTCCCGCATTCGGACATCGACCTCCTGGTCCTGGCCGATGCGCCGACGCAGGATCGACTGCACCCGGCGCTGTCCACCTTCTTCGCGATGCTGTGGGATGCCGGGCTGCCGGTGAGCCATGCAGTGCGCTCGGCCGAAGACTGCACCCGCGCGGGGGCGGACCAGACCGTGCTCACGTCGCTCATCGAGGCGCGACCACTCGCCGCCGATGGGTCCGCGCTGGCGCAGCTCGAAGAGGCCACCGCACCCCAGCGGGTGTGGCCGCCGCGTGATTTCTTCATCGCCAAGCAGGAGGAGCTGCGCAGCCGCCACGCCCGTTTCGGTGACACCTCGGACAACCTGGAGCCGAACCTCAAGGATGGCCCCGGCAGCCTGCGCGACCTGCATACGCTGGGTTGGATGGCCCTGCGCACGTTCGGCATGCGCGAACTGGAGCCGCTGGTGGGGCTTGGCCACGTGGGACTGGACGAGGCCACGGCGCTTGCTCGCGAGCGCCAGGCATTGGCGCGACTGCGCTACGGCTTGCACTTGGTGGCCGGGCGCCCCGAGGAGCGCCTCCTGTTCGATCACCAGAAGACGCTCGCGGCGCGCCTGGGTCACGCCGATGACGTGCAGGCGCTGGGCGTCGAAAAAATGATGCAGGGGTTCTACCGCAGCGCGGCGGTGGTGCGCCGCATCAGCGACCGGCTGCTGCAGCGTTTCGAGGAGCAGTTCGACGGGGAGGCGCTGCCTGAGCCACTGGATGCGGCCTTTGCCCTGCGCCGGGGCTATCTGTCGGCCATCGAACATACGTGGCCGCAGGCGGATCCGTCGCAGGTGTTCGCGCTGTTCGCGCGCTGGGCCTCGCATCCCGAGATCCGCGGTCTGCACTCGTACACCGCGCGTGCGCTTGCCGAGTCGCTGGACGAACTGCCGTGCTATGCCGATGCCACCCAGCGACAGCGCGACGACTTCATGGCGCTGCTGCGCGGGCCGCGAGCGGTGGACACGTTGATCCGCCTGGCGCGACTTGGCGTCCTCGGGCAGTGGATACCAGCATTTGCGCAGGTCTCCGGCCGCATGCAGTTCGATCTGTTCCACGTCTACACCGTCGACCAGCACACCCTCATGGTGTTGCGGAACATCGCCGCATTTTCGTCCGGCCGCGCCGACGAGCGCTTCTCCATGGCCCACGAGGTCTGGCCGCGACTGCGCAAGCCCGAGCTGCTTCTGCTTGGCGGGCTGTTCCACGACATCGCCAAGGGCCGCGGCGGTGACCATTCCGAACTCGGAGCCGCCGATGCGCGCGATTTCTGCGCCGCTCACGGTTTGAGTCGTGGCGATGGGGATCTGGTGGCCTGGCTGGTGGAGCAGCACCTGCGCATGTCGATCACCGCGCAAAAGCAGGACATCGCCGATCCGGAAGTGATCCACCGGTTTGCGGCCCTGATCGAGCAGCGCGAGCGCCTGGACTACCTGTACCTGCTGACCTGCGCCGACATCGCCGGCACCAGCCCCAAGCTGTGGAACACATGGAAGGACCGGCTCCTCGCCGATCTGTACTTTGCCGCCCGCCGGGTGCTGCGTGAAGGGCTTGAGCATCCTGTCGACGTGGAGGCCAGGCTGCTGGAGGCCCGCGAGTCTGCGCGACTGATCCTCGGCACCCAGGGAGTGCCTGCGCGGCTGGCCGAAGCGCTGTTCGAGGCGATGCCGCAAGAGAGCTTCCTGCGATTCCGCCCCGAGCAGCTGGCGTGGCAGGCCAAGGCCATCGACGGCGCCGTGGCGGGCGAGACCCGGGTCAGGGCCAGGCGCATCGCCGCCGATGCGAACGCGCTCGAAGTTTTCGTGCACTCGCCGGACCGCGGCGGGCTGTTCGCGGCGATCCTGGCCACGCTCGACCGCATGGCCTTCGGTATCCACCAGGCGCGCGTGCTGGATGGCCCGGCCGGCACCGTGTTCGACTCGTTCGAAGTATTGCCGGCAGATCCCCAGGCAAGCGTGGACCCTGCCGTGGTCCAGGCGCGCCTCGAACGCGCCCTCGCGGGCGACCTGCGGGAGGTTCGTACTTCACGCCGCGCCGTGCCTCGGCTACTCAAGCACTTCCGCTTCCCGCCGCGAATGGAGTTCGGCATCACGCCCGACCAGCGCCGCACCGTGTTGAGCCTGGTGGCCAGTGACCGTCCGGGGCTGCTTTCCGACGTGGCCCAGGTGTTGCGCGCGCACAAGATCAACGTGCACGATGCGCGGATCGCGACATTCGGTGAGCGTGCAGAAGACCTGTTCCAGGTCACCGATGCCGAAGGGCAGCCGATTCTCGACACGGCGCGGCAGGAACTGCTTCGCGATGCGCTGCATGCCGCGTGCTTCGAACAGACCCAGTGAACGCAGGCGCAGTGAATGCAGCCCCGGCAACGACCGCCCAGCAAAGGAATCCCAGCCCAATGACCAGTGAGAGCGACGTACGGACCATCAGGCTGCTTGTCGAGGACGCCTTCGAGCGTCGCGCAGACCTGGCCGCCGATGAAGTGGAAGGTTCGGTGAAGCCGGCGGTGGAGTTGGCCATCGCTGGATTGGAAGCCGGAACGCTGCGCGTCGCCGAGCCCGATGGAGAGGATGGCTGGCGGGTCAACGAGTGGCTCAAGAAGGCGGTGCTGCTGTACTTCCGCACCCAGCAGATGGAGGTGGTGGAGGCCTCGCCCGGCGCGTTCTGGGACAAGATTCCGGCGCGTTTTGAAGGCTACGGCGCCGACCAGTTCCGCACGCTTGGCGTACGCGTGGTGCCTGGCGCCGTGGCGCGCCGCGGCACGTATTTCGGCAAGGACGTGGTGCTGATGCCGAGCTTCGTCAACATCGGCGCGCATGTCGGCGAAGGCACAATGGTCGATACCTGGGCGACGGTGGGCTCGTGCGCACAGATTGGAAAGCACTGCCATCTATCCGGCGGCGCGGGCATCGGTGGCGTGCTGGAGCCGCTGCAGGCCACCCCCACGATTATCGAAGACCACTGCTTCATCGGCGCGCGCTCCGAAGTGGTGGAAGGCGTGATCGTTGGCCACCACAGCGTAATCGGGATGGGCGTGTTCATTGGACAGTCCACGCGCATCTACAACCGCGCCACCGGCGAGGTCTCTTACGGACGCGTGCCGCCCGGCAGCGTGGTCGTGTCAGGCTCGCTGCCGTCTACCGACGGCAAGTACTCGCTGTACTGCGCAGTCATCGTCAAGCAGGTCGACGAAAAAACCCGCAGCAAGACCAGCGTCAACGAGCTGCTGCGCGGACTGGCAGATTGAGTTTGTCCTTGACCATCTTCGACCAGCGCGGCGGCGCGTCATGACCACTCTTTACGGCCTGAAGAATTGCGACACCTGCAGGAAGGCGATCAAATGGCTGGAGCGCTTCGGCGTTGCGCATGCGTTCGTCGACTATCGGGACCACCCGCCATCCACGGCGACGCTGCTGGACTGGGCGGGCCAGGCCGGCGGCTTCGATGCCCTGATCAACAAGTCGTCCACGACGTGGCGCCAGCTTCCGGAAAACCGCAGGACGCCGGGTTCCGAGGCGGAGTGGAAGCTGCTGCTCAAGGAGTACCCGCAGCTGATCCGCCGGCCGGTGGTGGTCACCGATGACGGCGTGGTGAGCCAGGGCTTCAGCGACAACGGCTTCAAGACCCGCTTCGGGTTGGACAGATGAGCGGCGTCCTGGAACTCGCCTGCGAACTGGTCGGCCGTGCGTCGGTCACTCCGGATGACGCGGGATGCCAGCAACTCATCGCAGGGCGCTTGGGAACTGCGGGATTCGAGTGCGAGCACCTCCGGATCGGCGAGGTCGACAACCTGTGGGCCACGCACGGCAGCGGCTCGCCGGTGCTGATGCTGCTGGGCCACACGGACGTGGTACCGCCGGGTCCCGTCGATCGCTGGAGCAGTGATCCGTTCGAGCCGTCCATCCGCGAGGGCGTCCTGTATGGGCGCGGCGCCGCCGACATGAAGGGCAGCGTGGCTGCCTTCGTCGTGGCGCTGGAGCAGTTCGTGCGGGGTTATCCCGGCCACGCCGGCACCATCGCGCTGCTGCTCACCTCGGATGAGGAGGGCGATGCGATCCACGGGGTACGGCGGGTGGTGGAGATCTTTCGCGAGCGCGGCCAGGCCATCGACTGGTGCATCACCGGAGAGCCGTCGTCGACCGGAAGGCTTGGCGACCTGCTGCGCGTGGGACGTCGCGGAAGCCTGTCGGCCAAGCTGACTGTGCATGGCGTGCAGGGCCACGTGGCCTATCCACACAAGGCACGCAACCCGGTGCACGAGGCGCTGCCCGCGCTGGCCGAACTGGTGGCGCGGGCGTGGGACGAGGGCTACGAAAGCTTTCCCCCGACCAGCCTGCAGATTTCCAACTGCAGCGCCGGGACCGGTGCCAACAACGTGATCCCGGGCCAGCTGGAGGTGCAGTTCAACCTGCGCTACAACCCGCACTGGACTGCGCCCCGCCTGGAGGCGGAAATTTCGGCGCTGCTGGACCGGCACGGCCTGCATTACAGCTTGGCTTGGCATCGAAGCGGGGAACCCTTCTATACGCCGGAGGGCACACTGCGTTCGACCGCACGTGAGGTGCTGGCCGGATTCGCGGGCGCTGCACCGGAGGAAAGCACCGCGGGTGGCACGTCGGACGCACGGTTCGTGGCGCTGCTCGGCACCCAGTGCATCGAGGTGGGTCCG
>JBBSVH010000151.1:0-5753 GCA_038233685.1 Lysobacterales bacterium
AGGTCACCCCGCAGCCGGCGCGCGTGACGCCGCGCACCCAGGCTGGTGTCCTGGTGCCCGTCGGGCGTCCTGCGCGAGGCGATCGACGGCTTCAGCGGGTCCACCGCCAGGATCGCCTGCTCCCACTCCGCATCGCTCTGCCGCCGCAGGCGATAGGGCTTGGTATTGGTCAGCAATTCGTACAGCACCACGCCGAGCGAATAGACATCGGTGCGGGTGGTGACCGGCTCGCCGCGCACCTGTTCGGGGGCCGCGTAGTGCAGGGTAAACGTACGGACTTCGGTATTGGACTCCTGCGCCGCGGGTTCGGCGACGTCCAGCAGTTTGGCGATGCCGAAATCCAGCAGTCGCACCTCTCCGCCAGCGGTCACCAGGATGTTCGATGGCTTCAGGTCGCGGTGCACGATCAGGTTGGCGTGGGCGTGGCTGACCGCTTCACAGACCTGCATGAAAAGTGCGATCCGCTCCTCTACTGACAGGCCGTGGGATTGGCAGTAGTCGGTGATCGCAAGGCCTTCCACATACTCCAGGGCCAGGTAAGGCTGGCCTTCGCTGCCGATGCCGGCGTCTAGCAGGCCGGCGATGTTGGGGTGCGCCAGGCGCGCCAGGATTTCGCGCTCGCGGCTGAAGCGCAGGCGCAGGTTGGGATCGGAAAAGCCCGGGCGCAGCAGCTTGAGTGCGACCTGACGCTGGTACAGCCCGTCCGCGCGCGAGGCCAGCCAGACCATGCCCATGCCGCCTTCGCCCAGGACGGCGTCCATCCGGTAGGGGCCGATACGCTGGCCGGCGGGGTGCGGCATGGTGGGTTGGTGCAGGGGCCGATCCACTAGGGTGTCATCGACGTCCTCCATGGCCAGCAGGCGGTCCAGCTCTACGGCAAGCTCGGGGTCCTGGCGGCGCACTGCTTCCAGCCGGGCCGCCCGCGCCGGAGGATCCAGCTCGAGCAGCACGTCGAGCAGTGGAGAAACGCGCTGCCAGCGGGCGACGTCCATGGTCAGCGCGGCTAGCGGGTCACTCGTCCTGCATCGCCGATAGCAGGAACAGCCGCGCCTTTTGCCAGTCGCGGCGGATGCTGCGCTCGGAGCGCTGCAGGAGTTCGGCGATCTCCACTTCGGAGAGCCCCGCGAAGTAGCGCATCTCGACCACGCGAGCCAGGCGTTCGTCGGCCGCGGCCAGCTTGTCCAGTGCGTCGTTGAGCGACAGCATGTCTTCGTCCAGGCGCAGCGGACCCTCTACGTCGTCGGGGATCTCGGCCACGCGCTTCAGGTCGCCGCCGCGCTTGCGCGCCAGCCGGTTGCGGGCGTAATCCACCACCACGCTGCGCATCGACGAGGCGGCGTAGGCGAAAAAGTGGGCGCGATCTTCGAACTTTGCGTTCCCGCTGCTGCCGATCAGCTTGAAATAGGACTCGTGGACCAGCGCCGTCGCATCCAGGGTGTAGCCGTGCTGGCCGGACAGCTGGCGCCGCGCCATGGTGTGCAGCTCCTGGTAGAGCGTGGACAGCACGTGGTCGAGCGCGGCGCGATCACCTTTGCGCGCCGATTCGAGGAACACGGTGATATCGGCAGAATCCATTGCGATGCCCCGGAGAGACCAGCCGGGAATATAGCGCCAATTGAAGTCCACCAAAGCGGGCCAGCCGCGAGCGGCGCGAGCTCAGCGCTGGCAGTGGCCGCACCACACGCTGGTGCGCTGGCCGATGCTGCGCTGCTTGAGGGGCCTCTGGCAGACCGGGCAGGGCTGTCCGGCGCGGCCGTAGGTCGACAGCTCCTGCTCGAAGTAGCCCGGCGCGCCGTCGGGACTGATGAAGTCACGCAGGGTCGTGCCGCCGCGGGTGATCGCGTAGGTCAGGATGTCCTTCACTGCCGCGGCGAGGTTCAGGTAGCGCTCGCGGGAGACGTTGCCGGCTGCCCGCAGCGGCGAGATACCGGCGCGGAACAGGCTCTCGGCCGCGTAGATGTTGCCGACGCCCACCACCACGCGCTGGTCCATCAGGAAGGTCTTGACCGGTGCCTTGCGCCCGCGGCTGCGTGCAAACAGATAGTCACCGTCGAACTCCGGCGAAAGCGGCTCGGGCCCCAGCGGCGCAAGCAAGGGGTGGATGGCGCCCGCAGGCTGCCACAGCAGGCAGCCGAAGCGGCGCGGGTCGTTGAAGCGCATCACCTGTCCCGAATCCAGGGCGACGTCCACGTGGTCGTGCGGCTTGAGCGGCACGTTCGGGTCGAGCACGCGCAGGCTTCCGGTCATCCCAAGGTGCAGCAGTGCGCTGCCCGCCTGGGTGTCCAGCAGCAGGTACTTGGCCCGGCGGCGGACCCCATCGATGCGCTGCCCCGGCAGCAGCCGGTTGATTTCAGCCGGGATTGGCCAGCGCAGGTCCGCGCGCCGAAGGGTGACCGAAGTGATGCGCCTGCCCTGCAGGTGTGGTTCCAGCCCGCGGCGCGTGGTTTCGACTTCGGGCAGTTCGGGCATGGCGCCGAGTTTACGGCGGCAGTGCCCTGTTCATTCGCCGAGCACGTGGCGCAGGCTGAACAGCCTGTTGCCGCGAGCGCTCGAGGAAGAGTCCGTGGCCGCCGCGGCACGTTTGTGTGCGAACAGCTGCAGTAGTGGGTCTTGCAGCGCCCGCGCATGCACGTTCTGGTCGAGCACCATGCACGCCTGACCGCAGTGCTGCAGGGGCGCAGCAACGACGCCAGCGAACGCCTGAAGCAGCTGCAGGCGTGGTGTGAGGGCGCCGAATAAAGCTGCACAAGAAGGGGACCTCCTCCGGTCGTCCCGAAAAGGGGACTTCCTTCGGTCGTCCCGAAAAGGGGACTTCCTTCGGTCGTAGATCCGAGCTTGCTCGGATGCTCTGGCTTCGATGCGGAAGGCATCCGAGCAAGCTCGGATCTACCTGAATTGGATAAGGACATCCGAGCAAGCTCGAATGTACAAAAATGGAGAAGGACATCCGGGCAAGCTCGGATCTACCCAACCTCGAGCGGCCGGAGCTCGCCTCACGGCAGGGCCTGCGCATTCCCATACAATGCCGCGCATGCGCATCCCGACGAGCATTGCCCTGACCGTTCTCCTGCTGGCGCCAGCGCTGGCCTTTTGCCAGGTCAAGGCTACCGGCGACTACCTGGCGCGCATCGACAAAAACCGTGATGGCCGCGTCGATCTGGTCGAATACCAGGACTGGTTGAGCTATGCCTTCGACGCGCGCGACCTTGATCGGGACGGCGTGCTGATGCCTTCAGAACAGCCGGGCGGCAAGGGCAAGCCGATCACCCGTGTCGCCCACCGGGAGCGCCTGACCTCCAGGTTTGCAAAGCAGGACCTCGACCGCGACGGCTACCTGAGCGCGCGCGAACTTTCCGCGCCGCCGCAGTAACCGGTGGTGTTGTCCCGGTGGCGGATGCGCTGGAGCGGGTTCCAGGAGTAAGTCCGGCGATTTCTTCCTGATCCATGCAGCTCGACGACGGCCTTCGACCTTGCGGCCTGCACCATCCCATGGCGGGAACGTCCGCCGCAGGCAGGACCGCAGGGCCGACTGCGCGTCGGAAAAAATAGCGCCGTCCCGCGAAGGTCGACGCTCGGCAGCTGCAGGCGGGCATGGCCGTCCACCGCCCTACTGTTGGATATCGACCCTGTAGGTCTCGCGCAGGAGCAGCGAGCCGATCACGAAGGTCATCAGCGCGATCACGATCGGGTACCACAGGCCGTAGTAGATGTTGCCCGTCGCCGCGACCAGGGCGAAGGAGATGGTGGGCAGGAACCCGCCGAACCAGCCGTTGCCGATGTGGTACGGCAGTGACATGGAGGTATAGCGGATCCTGGTCGGGAACAGCTCCACCAGCCATGCCGCGATGGGGCCGTAAACCATGGTCACGTACAGCACCAGGATGGTCAGAATCAGGATCACCATCGGCTTGTTGATGCGCGTGGCATCGGCCTGCGTCGGATACCCGGCTTGCGTCAGCACCGCCAGCAGCGGGCCGCTGAAGCCGGCGGCCCGGGTCGCTGCCTCCTCCTTCGGCAGCCCGGTGGCTTCGTAGCTGCCGATTGGTGTGTCGCCGATCATCACCGTGGCCACGGTGCCAGCCGGCGCTTTCTTCACCGTGTACGGCACGCCCGCCTTGGCCAGTGCTGCGGTGGCGATGTCGCACGAACTGGTGAACTTCTTCTTGCCGACCGGATCGAACTGGAAGTTGCAGGTGTCAGGATCGGCGATGACCACCGCCGGCGAGCCCGCCGCCGCCTCGGCCACGGCCGGGTTGGCGTAGTGGGTCAGCGCCTTGAACAGAGGGAAGTAGGTCAACGCGGCGATCAGGCAGCCGGCCATGACGATGGGTTTGCGCCCGATCTTGTCCGAGAGCCAGCCGAAGAACACGAAGAACGGCGTGCCGATCACCAGCGCCGCGCCGATCATCAGCCTGGTGGTCGTGGGATCGACCTTCAGCGACTGGGTCAGGAAGTACATCGCGTAGAACTGTCCGGCGTACCAGACCACGGCCTGGCCGGCGGTGGCGCCCAGCAGCGCGAGCAGCACAATGCGTCCGTTGCTGGAGAAAAAGCTTTCGGTGATCGGCGCCTTGGACAGCGTGCCGTTCTCCTTCATCTCCTCGAACAGCGGCGATTCGGCCAGCTGCATGCGAATCCACACCGAGATGCCCAGCAGCACGATCGACAGCAGGAACGGAATGCGCCAGCCCCATGCGTTGAACGCATCCGTACCGACAATCGTGCGCACCGACAAAATCACCACCAGGGACAGCAGCAGGCCGACGGTGGCGGTGGTCTGGATGAAGCTGGTGTACAGGCCACGCTTGCCGTTGGGGGCGTGCTCGGCCACGTAGGTCGCCGCGCCGCCGTACTCGCCGCCCAAGGCCAGACCCTGCAGCAGCCGCAGTGCGATCAGGATGACCGGTGCGGCGATGCCGATGCTCGCGTAGTTGGGCAGGACGCCGACCAGGAACGTCGAGATCCCCATGATCACGATGGTCACCAGGAACGTGTACTTGCGCCCGACCATGTCGCCGACGCGACCGAACACGATCGCGCCGAACGGACGCACCGCGAATCCGGCAGCGAAGGCCAGCAGCGCGAAGATGAAGCCGGTGGTCTCGTTGACGCCGCTGAAGAACTGCGCGGCGATGATCGCCGCCAGCGATCCGTAGAGGTAGAAGTCGTACCACTCGAACACGGTGCCCAGGCTGGAGGCCAGGATCACCTTCCGGTGCCTTTGGGTCAGCGATTTGCCTGCAGTCTGGGACGCCTCGTCGGCTCTGGCGATGGACATGGATTCTCCCCGTTGGACGCTGCACTTGATGCGGGTGTCGACACGATGCGGTCAGACCCTGCTTGCATCCTCCACCGAATGCTGGACGAAGATCAATCCTGCGTCCTTATCCAGATCAGCGATCTGGTCAATGGACCAGGTTGAAGCTTTTTCGGAAGGCGCAGCCAGAGGCATCGGACACCGGTCCCAGCTCGCCACCGCGGTTTAGACGCACGTTTTTTCGCCATTGCGTGAATGCTGCGCACGTCCCACCTGCGTCTTGCGCTGATGGAAGGCATGCGCACACGCTCTGGTGCGCTGCGGCACACGTCAATGCGGCACACTGATGTCCCCGCCTCTGTCAGCAGGGCACCACTGCATTCCCCAGCGGAGCCACCATGAGCGATCTCTTTCCCGTGGATCCCGTCTTCGCCTCCCGTGCCAGGATCGACTGCGACGACTACTAGCGCGACTACGCGGCGTCGATCTCCGATCC
>JBBSVH010000152.1:0-5742 GCA_038233685.1 Lysobacterales bacterium
CATGCCCGGCTTCTGGCGGAGCGGCCCAAACGAACAACGCCCGGGGTCACCGGGCGCCTTGGATATGGTGGGCTGTGAAGGATTCGAACCTTCGACCTATTGATTAAGAGTCAACTGCTCTACCAACTGAGAGAACAGCCCGTAACGCGAAACATTGTAACAAGGCCCAGACATGGCCGGAAGCGGTCTGCTGGCCCAAATTGGGGTGGAAGACGGGATTTGAACCCGCGACCCCCGGAATCACAATCCGGTGCTCTAACCAACTGAGCTACATCCACCAAAGACAAAAAACGTATATCGACATCGTCCGGTGCGCGCCCGACAGGACTCGAACCTGTAACCGCCGGCTTAGAAGGCCGGTGCTCTATCCGGTTGAGCTACGGGCGCCCAGGCCGGAATTGTCGCACCCATCCGCTGGTGCGGACACCTGAAGTGGTCGGGGTAGAGGGATTCGAACCCCCGACCCTCTGGTCCCAAACCAGATGCGCTACCAGACTGCGCTATACCCCGACAGGGTCCCGCGCCGGCAGAGCCTGCCAACAAGGCCGAGTATTGTCGGAACCTGCGCCGCTGGTGTCAAACGACCCTTGCGCTACGCTACCCGTGGCCGCATAGATTATTCTTGGATCCATCGCTCACACCATCCTGCACCCGGAGACCGAAACATGATCCGCAGCGGCAATCCTGCACTGAAAGATTCCACCTTCCTCGACCTGGGCAGCGGAGCGGTGGTGTCGCGCGACGCCGGGGCGATGACCCTGAACGGAACCATCAACAAGACCGGCATCCTGCTGCTGCTGACGGTGATGACGGCTGCGTTCGCCTGGAACCAGGTTGAGTTCAATGCCGAGGGGCAGGCCATGGGTGCCGGCCTGTATATGTGGGGCGGGCTCCTTGGGGGCTTCGCCCTGGCCCTGGTCACCATCTTCAAGAAGACCTGGGCGCCAGTGACCGCGCCACTGTACGCACTGGTGGAAGGCTTTTTCCTCGGCGCCATCTCGGCCAACTTCAACTACATGTACGACGGCATCGTGATCCAGGCGGTCATGCTGACCTTCGGTACCCTGTTCGCCCTGTTGTTCGCTTATCGAAGCGGGTTCATCAAGGTCACGGACAATTTCCGCCTGGGCGTGGTCGCGGCCACCGGTGGCATCGCACTGGTGTACCTGGCGTCGATCGTGATGAACATGTTCGGCTCCGGGATCCCCTTGATCCACGAATCGGGCCTGGTGGGCATCGGCTTCAGCCTGTTCGTCATCGTCATCGCCTCGCTCAACCTGGTGCTGGATTTCGACTTCATCGAAACCGGCGTCGAACAGGGCGCCCCGAAGTACATGGAGTGGTACGGCGCGTTCGGTCTCATGGTTACCCTGGTGTGGCTGTACATCGAATTCCTGCGGCTGCTGTCCAAGCTCAACTCGCGCTGAGGCCTCCGTAACCATGGGAACGAAAAAGGGCGCCGACGGCGCCCTTTTTCTTTGACCACGGAACGTGCACCAAAGCCGATCGATCCAAGCCGCCTGATCAGATTCGGGTGGCAATGGCCTTGGCGAAGGCCATCGTCGTGCCCTCGCCGCCCAGATCGGGCGTCAACGAATCTTTCGCCTCCAGCGTGGCGATGATCGCGTGGCGCAGACGCTCGGCATTCTCCGGCTGGCCGATGTGGTCGAGCATCTGCGCCGCACCCAGCAGCAGCGCGCACGGATTGGCGATGCCTTTTCCCGCGATGTCCGGCGCCGAACCGTGCACCGCCTCGAAGATCGCCGCGTCGGCGCCGATGTTCGCGCCGGGCGCAAGCCCGAGCCCACCCACCAGGCCCGCACACAGGTCGGAGATGATGTCGCCGAACAGGTTGGTGGTGACGATGATGTCGAACTGCTCCGGATTCATCACCAGCTGCATGCAGGTGTTGTCCACGATCATCTCGTTGCAGTGGATCTCCGGGTACTCACCGGCGACTTCGCGCGCGACCTTGAGGAACAGGCCAGAAGTCGACTTCAGGATGTTGGCCTTGTGCACGACCGTGACCTTCTTGCGCCCGGTCCTGCGCGCCAGCTCGAACGCATAGCGCACGATGCGCTCGGAGCCCTTGCGGGTCACTTTCTGGGTCAGCGTGGCGATCTGGCCGTCCTCGGAGGTCATCTGGCCTTCGCCGATGTACGCGCCCTCGGTATTTTCGCGAACGGTCACCAGGTCCACCCCGGTGGGGAAACGAGACTTGGTGTTCGGGAATGACTTGGCCGGGCGCACGTTGGCGTAAAGATCGAAGCGCTTGCGCAGTTCGACGTTGATCGAGCTGAAGCCTTCGCCGACCGGCGTGGTCAGCGGGCTCTTCAGCGCGATGCAGTTGCGGCGGATCGAGTCCATGGTCGCCTGCGGCAGCAGCTCGCCGTGCTTCTCCAGTGCAACGAGCCCGGCGTCGGCGTCTTCGTATGCCAAACCGACGTTCATGGCGTCGAGCACGTACAGGGCGGCGTCCATGATCTCCGGGCCGATGCCATCGCCACGGATCACGGTAATCGTCTGGGTCATTGCGCTGGAGTTCCGTGCTGGGGCGTTCGCCAGCGCCAAGCCGGCGTGAACGCGGTTTCGAGCCCGCAATTATGCCCGAGGCGGCCCCGCTTCCCAAATGCAGGGCAGGTTTCGTCAATCCTGGAACTGCACAAGCGACGCGCTACCCGGGCTGCCGGATCACGTCGAGATTCGTCCACGGCCAACGCGCAAGTCGCAAAAAGGATATCGCTTCAGTGCTCGTGGCTTGCCGCTGTCGCTGGCTCACCCGCCTCCAGGCGGTCCAGGAAATCCACCGCCCGCCGCAGGTGCGGAATGACGATCGAGCCGCCGACGACCAGCCCCACCGAGAACGTCTCGAAGAATTCCTCGCGCGTCACCCCGGCCTCGCGACACTGGGCCACGTGGTAGCTGATGCAGTCGTCGCAGCGCAGCACCATCGATGCCACCAGGCCCAGCAGCTCCTTGGTCTTCAGGTCCAGCGCGCCGGCCTGGTAGGTCTGTGTATCCAGGGCAAAGAATCGACGCACGACCTGGTTGGGTTCGGCCAGGATGCGCTCGTTCATGCGCTTGCGGAAATCGGTGAACTCGGCCAGGCGATCGGGACCGACCTCCTCGCTGCTCATGCCGGGTCCACCGCGCCGCTGCCGGCGAACAGCGGTTCCAGCTTGCCTTCACGGTGCAGCGCGATCATGTCGTCGTAACCGCCAACATGGGTATCGCCCACGAAAATCTGCGGCACGCTGGTGCGCCGGGCCAGCGCCATCATCTTCTCGCGTGCGGCGGGATCAGTATCGATGCGCACTTCCGACCACGTCTGCCCCTTGCTCTTGAGGAAGTTCTTGGCCGCTACGCAGTACGGACAGATGGCGGTCGTGTACAGGGTGATCCCGGGCGGGTTGTTGTCGGCATTGCTATCGGTCACGGAAGTTCCTGGGGTGATAGGTCCAGCGGATATGGTGCCATGCGGCGCACGGCTCAAGCCGGCTTCGGCAGTGCGCGCGCCGGCATGCGGATTAACCACGGGTTCACCCGGGCCGGCGCCGCAGCGGTCATTCTGCGTTGTCCTGAGTCAACCTCCCGGAGTGTCGATTGCGCCCTAGCCTGCTCGCCTTGGCCCTCACGGTTTTGTTGGCGGCTCCGCTTGCGCCTGCCCAGGAGTCCTCGCTTCCAGACATCGGCTCATCCGCCGGGGAACTGCTGACTCCCGCGCGCCAAGCCGAATACGGCGGGATGCTGCTGGGCCAGTTGCGCAATTACGACTACCTGCTGGAAGACCCGATCCTGGACGAATGGATGCAGGACCTGGGTGACCGATTGGGCACCGACAGCGACACTCCCCGGCAGCCGTTTACGTTCTTCCTGATGAAAAATCGGCAGATCAACGCCTTTGCGACCCTCGGCGGCTACATCGGCACCAACGCGGGCCTGATCCTCACTGCTGAGCGCGAAGACGAGGTAGCCGCGGTGCTGGCACACGAGATTGCGCACGTAAGCCAGAATCACGTGCTGCGCGCGGTGGAGCGGGCGCAACGCGACCAGATCCCGATCCTGCTGGCCATGCTGGGCGCCGTGGTGCTGGCGCAGGCGGCGGGCGGGACCTCCAGCGGCGAAGCGTCAGAGGCTGCGATCGCCAGCGCCGTGGGCCTCATGCAGCAGCGCCAGATCGACTACACCCGTTCCAACGAGTCCGAAGCCGACCGGGTCGGCATCTACACCCTGGCGCGCGCGGGCTATGACGTCGATGCGATGGCCGGCTTCTTCGAGCGCATGGAGCAGGCTACGCGGGCAAACAAGGCCGGCGGACGCGAGCGGACTCCGGACTACCTGCAGACCCACCCCGTGACCAGGACCCGGATCAGCGAGGCGCGGCAGCGAGCCGAACAAATTGCCGGCGAGCGCAACATCAACGTCACCACGCAGACACCCGGCGGCACGCTGACCGAACGCATTTCCCGCGACAGCGACTACTCGAGCGGGTCGATTTCCGACAACCCCCTGCTGCCGGATTTCCTGAAGCTGCCCAGGGCGGCGGTTGCAAAGGGCGGAACGGGTGAATTCGACTGGGCCAGGGAACGCCTGCGCGTGCTCAGCGCCGATAACGCCGCTGGCGCGGCTCGTGAGTACGAGCGACTTCGCGAAGCCTCGGCCACTGGCCTTTCCGACGCTCAGAAATACGGGCTGGCGCTGTCCCGTCTGCGCGGTAACGATGCCCGCGGCGCACTTTCCCTGCTGTCGCCGCTGCTGGCGACAGATCCGGGAAACCGCTGGCTGGCGCTGGCTGCCGCGCAGGCCGAAGTACGCAGCGGCCAGGTCGTTGCGGGCAACGCACGCTATGCATCGCTCCTGCAGCGCTCTCCGCGAAATCGCGCCGTCGTGCTGAGCTTCGCCCAGGCACTCAATGAACAGGGCGGGCTGGAGGCGGGGGAACGGGCCCAGGCAATCCTGAGGCCGTTGCTGGGGAGCGCGGCGGGCGATCCGGTGTTCCAGCAGGCTTTTGGCCGCGCCAGCGAACTGGCCGGCGACACGGTGCGGGCGGGCGAAGCCTATGCCGAAGCGGCCTATCTAAACGGCCGCGCGGAGCAGGCGCTGATCCAGCTGCAGAACCTCAAGCGCCGCGAAGACCTGGACTATTACGCCCGCGCAAGGATCGATGCACGCATCGCCAGCCTCACGCCACAGGTGCTCGAGCTCAGGCGCCAGGGCCTGCGCGACCCGGACGTGCAGCGACGCTGAGGCGACGTTGAGAGCCTCCAGTTGACGGGGCATTAGCGGGCGCGTGACGGTCCGGAGGCGGCTGTCACCGGGCGGTCACAAAAGCGTCGTCTACTTGCATCCCATGGCCGACGGTGCCACGTTCAGCGCGCCAGGGAGCGACATGCAAAAACATATTTTGATCGTCGACGACGAGCCCGCCATCCGTGACATGGTGGCCTTTGCCCTGCGCAAGGGTGACTTCGAGCCGGTCCATGCCGGTGACGCGCGCGAGGCCCAGAATGCCATCGCCGACCGGGTCCCGGACCTGATCCTGCTGGACTGGATGCTGCCCGGCACCAGCGGCCTGGAACTGGCCCGGCGCTGGCGCAAGGATGTCCTCACCCGCGATGTGCCGATCATCATGCTCACCGCGCGCGGGGAGGAGAACGACCGCGTAGGCGGCCTCGAGGCCGGCGTCGACGATTACGTGGTCAAGCCGTTCTCGGCGCGCGAGCTGCTGGCGCGGATCCGTGC
>JBBSVH010000153.1:0-5530 GCA_038233685.1 Lysobacterales bacterium
CCCGGCCGACTGCAGCATGACGCCGACGCGCCTGCGTGCCGCAAGCGTGCCTGGAGCCAGGCCGATGAGGGTCGCCTCCCCGCGATCTGCCACTGCCATGCCCAGCAGCAAGCCGATGGCGGTGGTCTTGCCCGCACCGTTGGGCCCAAGCAACGCCAGCAGTTGCCCGGCCTGCAACTGCAGATCGACGCCATCGAGCGCCTTCAGGCTGCCGTAGTGTTTGTGCACGCGATCCAGCCGCGCCACCGTCGTGTCCAGTTCCCGCATGTGCCGCCCTGCCCTGTATTGGATGCAGGAATACTGGTGTGCCGAGTGCCCGTGGTGGCAGTGGGAAGGGTCAT
This sequence comes from Lysobacterales bacterium, assembly GCA_038233685.1. Taxonomy (GTDB): domain Bacteria; phylum Pseudomonadota; class Gammaproteobacteria; order Xanthomonadales; family Xanthomonadaceae; genus Pseudoxanthomonas_A. Next base: position 342 of record JBBSVH010000153.1, read on the forward strand.
CAATTGCAGGTGACAGTTGTCACTGGCCCTTGCGGCAGAGGCGCTGCATCCTGTGCTGGCGCGTTCACGACCCCTAGCAGCAGACCACCCAACAAAGTGACTTCCGGCAACTTGGCGCTTGGCGCCTGCGCCGGTCACACTGGCGCATACCATTCTGTCTGGACCTAAATGAACTCCTCCGCCGATCTGCTCAAGGAACTTCGCATCGACCGCAAGGCGCCGCCGCCCCCGCCCGGGTCAAGGCGCTGGCTTTGGATCGTCCTGGTGGTGGCAGTGATCGCCCTGGTGGCCGGCTGGCTGCTGTTTTCGCACGACGACGCCATCGCGGTCCAGACCGCGCCGGCAGTGGCCATGGGCAGCAGCAGCGCCGCGGCCTCCGTGCTCGACGCGAGCGGCTACGTGGTCGCGCGGCGCATGGCCACCGTCTCCTCCAAGATCACCGGCAAGGTGCTGGAAGTGCGTATCGAGGAAGGCCAGGAAGTGGAGGAAGGAGAAATCATGGCCACGCTGGATCCGATCGATGCCGAGGCGCAGCGGCGCCTGGCCAGTTCCCAGCTCGAGGCCGCGCGCAGCCAGTCGGGCAGCGTGCAGGCGCAACTGCGCGAAGCCGAATCCAGCGCACGACGGCTGGGTACGCTGGTCGGCCAGCAGCTGGTGTCGCAGTCCCAGTACGAACAGGCGCTTGCACAGCGCGACGCGCTGCGCGCGCAGCTGGCCACAACCCAGCGCAACGTGCAGGTGGCCCGCGACCAGGTGAGCATTGCCGGCAACAACGTGGACAACACCGTGGTGCGCGCGCCGTTCGCCGGGGTGGTCATTGCCAAGGCCGCGCAACCGGGCGAGATCGTGTCCCCGCTGTCGGCCGGCGGCGGGTTCACCCGTACCGGCATCGGCACCATCGTCGACATGGATTCGCTGGAAGTGGAAGTGGAAGTAGGCGAGGCGTTCATCGGCCGCGTGCAGCCGAAAATGCCGATCGAAGCGACGCTCAACGCCTACCAGGACTGGAAGATCCCGGGTGAGGTGATCGCGATCATTCCCACCGCCGACCGTGGCAAGGCCACGGTGAAGGTGCGCGTGGCGCTGGAGGCCAAGGACGCGCGCATCGTCCCGGACATGGGCGTGAAGGTGAGTTTCCTGGAAGCGCCCAAGCCGGCGAGCGCGGGCGGTGACAAGGGCGTGCGGGTGCCCTCGGCGGCGATTGTGGAGCGCGATGGTGAAAAGATCGCGTTCGTGGTCACCGAGGACGACACCGTCGAAAAGCGCAGTCTGAAACTGGGCCGGTCGCTGGCTGCTGATCGGCAGGTGCTGGAGGGCGTGGGCGCTGGCGAAACGGTGGTGCTCGATCCGCCGGCGGAACTGGACCAGGGCATGAGGGTGAAGCTGGCTGACGACACGGAGGAGTGATCGGACGCTGCAGTGGGAGCAGCATCTGGAGCAGTAGCGGGAGCAACGGCAACGGCAACGGCAATAGCAGGAGCAAGAGCACCCCTCCTCAATCCTCCCCTGCGCTTTGCGCAAGGGAGGAGGCCTGGAGCAAGAGCAAGAGCAAGAGCAGGAGCAGGAGCAGGAGCAGGTGCAGGTGCAGGAGCAGGAGCAGGAGCAGGTGCAGGTGCAGGTGCAGGTGAAGGTGCAGGTGCAGCCGTCTGGTCAGCAGTAAGAACACCACCATCCACGCAAGGGAAATCGTCATGTCTTCACTGGTCACCATCCGCAATCTCACCAAGACCTACCGCCGGGGGCCGGAGGAAGTGCAGGTGCTGCACGGGCTGGACCTGGAGATCCCGCACGGCGATTTCGTGGCGCTGATGGGGCCTTCCGGTTCGGGCAAGACCACGTTGCTCAACCTGATTGGCGGGCTGGATACGCCCACCGGCGGCGAGATCGAGATCGAAGGCGCGCGCATCGACCAGTTCAGCGACGGGCAGCTGGCGCACTGGCGCAGCTCGCACGTGGGCTTCGTATTCCAGTTCTACAACCTGATGCCCACCCTGACCGCGCAGAAGAACGTCGAACTGCCGCTGCTGCTGACGAACCTGGGCAGTGCGCAGCGCAAGCGCAATGCCGAGATTGCGCTGCAGTTGGTGGGACTGTCCGATCGTGGCGCACATCGGCCCAGCGAGTTGTCCGGTGGCCAGCAGCAGCGCGTGGCCAGTGCCCGCGCAATCGTGTCCGATCCCACCTTCCTGATCTGCGACGAACCCACCGGCGACCTCGACCGGCATTCGGCCGAAGAGGTCCTTGGGCTGCTGCAGCTGCTCAATCGCGACCACGGCAAGACCATCATCATGGTCACCCACGATCCGAAGGCCGCCGAGTACGCCACCCACACCATCCACCTGGACAAGGGTGAGCTGGCCGAAGCTACCGCGACGCACTGAGTGAGGCGACGATGAAATACTTCTCACTCATCTGGGCGGCGCTGTTCCGCAGCAAGACCCGCACCTTCCTGACCCTGCTGTCGGTGATTGCCGCGTTCCTGCTGTTCGGCCTGCTGGATTCGGTGCGCGTGGCGTTCAACTCCGGCAGCAGCGTGGCCGGCGCCGACCGCCTGGTGGTGGCCTCGCGCCTGTCGATCACGCAGATGCTGCCCTACCGCCTGACCCAGCAGATCGAATCCACGCCCGGGGTGCAGAAGACCGCCTACGCGGCCTGGTTCGGCGGTATCTACCAGGATCCGAAAAACTTCTTCCCCAACTTCTCGGTCAGCCCGAACTACTTCGACCTGTACCCGGAATTCCTGATCTCTCCCGAACATCTTGCGGCGTGGAAGGCCGACCGCACCGGCGCCGTCGTCGGCAAGGCGCTGGCCAAACGGCACGGCTGGAAGATCGGCGACACCATTCCGCTGCAGGCCACGATCTTTCCGCAAAAGGACGGCAGCAACGCCTGGCCGTTAACCCTGCGCGGTACCTTTGAGCTGGCCGACAGCAAGCGCCAGGGCGAGGAGACCCAGCTCGTATTCCATTGGGAATACTTCGACGAAGCCAACCAGTACACCAACGGCATGGTCGGCTGGTACATCGTCAAACTCGACAGTCCCAACCAGTCCACGCGCGTGGCGCGGGCCATCGATGCGATCTCGCAGAACTCGGCCAACGAAACCAAGAGCCAGACCGAACAGGCATTCCAGCAATCCTTCGCCAAGCAGTTCGCCGACATCGGCCTGATCGTCACCGCGATCATGGGCGCGGTGTTCTTCACCCTGTTGCTGCTGACCGGCAACACCATGTCGCAGGCGGTACGCGAACGGATTCCCGAACTGGCGGTGCTGAAAACGCTCGGCTTCACCAATGGCACCGTGCTGACCCTGGTACTGATCGAATCTGTGCTGCTGATCGTGCTGGGCGGGCTGATCGGCATTGCCATCTCAGCCATGCTCATACCGGTGATCAGCAAGCTCAGCGGTGGCCTGCTTGCGCTGCCCAGCGTGCCGCTGCAGACCTGGCTGATCGGATTCGCACTGATGGTTTCGATCGGTGTGATCGTCGGCGCGCTCCCGGCGCGGCGGGCGATGCGCCTGAAGATCGTCGATGCACTGGCCGGACGCTGAGGACCCAATGATGAAGAAGCCCTGGTTGTTGAACCTGCTGTCGCTGCTGGCGCTGGTGGCCGGCCTTGCGGCATGGATCGTGCTGCCCTGGTACGGCGCGCTGGCGCTGGCGGTGGGCCTGGGCGTGTGGCTGGCGATAACGCGCACTGGTCGCCTGGCGCTGGCCGCCACGCGCATCGGCATCGCCAGCCTGCCGCAGCGCTGGGGTGCCTCCTCGGTCATCATCGTGGGCATCGCCGGGGTCGTCGCCGTGCTGGTGGCGATGCTGGCGATGGGCGAGGGATTTTCGGCCACGCTCAAGCAGACCGGCAGCGAAGACACCGCCATCATCCTGCGCGGTGGCTCGCAGGCCGAAACCAATTCGGTCATCACCCGCGACCAGGTGCCGCTGCTGTCGACGCTGGCCGGCCTGCGCAAGGACCCGCAGGGGCGCCCGATCATCTCGCCGGAGCTGTCGCAGGTGGTCAACCTACCGACCGCCAGCAGTGGCGAGGATGCCAACGCGCAGTTCCGCGGCGTCAGCGACACCGCGTGGTTGATCCGGCCGCAGGTGAAGATCATCCAAGGCCGCAGGTTCGAACCGGGTGTGCGCGAGTTGATCGTGGGTCAAGGCGCGAAGAACCAGTACCGCGGCCTGGACGTGGGCAAGACCCTGGCGCTGGGCAACCAGGACTGGACGGTCGTGGGCGTGTTCGCTTCAGGCGATGCGCATGATTCGGAGATGTGGACCGACATCGAGACCCTGGCGTCGACCTACAACCGCCGCGCGTACCAGTCGGTCACGGTGGGTGTCGAGGGCAAGGAGGGCTTCAAGCAGTTGAGCGATGCGCTGGCCAACGATCCGCGCTTGAAGCTGGACGCGCTGACCACTCGCGATTACTACACCAAACAGTCGACCGGGCTGTCGACCCTGATCAAGGTGCTGGGCACGGTGATCGGCACGATCATGGCGATCGGCGCGGTATTCGGCGCGCTCAACACGATGTACGCGGCGGTGGCCGGACGCGCGCGGGAGATTGCGACGATGCGGGCGATTGGCTTTCGCGGCACGCCGGTGGTCATGGCGGTGATGCTGGAAACGATGCTGCTGGCGCTGCTGGGCGGGATCCTGGGCGGGTTCATCGCCTGGGCCGTGTTCAACGGCTACAGCGTCGCCACCCTGGGCTCGAACTTCAGCCAGATCGTGTTCCAGTTCAAGGTCTCGCCGGCCCTGCTGTGGACCGGTCTGAAATGGGCGCTGGCAATCGGCCTCATTGGCGGGCTGTTTCCCGCGCTGCGCGCGGCACGGCTGCCAGTGACCGAGGCGCTGCGCGCTACGTGATCCACGCGACGCCAAAGCACCTTCAATGGCACATGCACCGCTAGATCCGTGCCCGCTCGGATGCTCTCCATGTTTCTGTAGATCCGAGCTTGCTCGGATGCACTTCCTGCTTCTGTAGATCCGAGCTTGCTCGGATGCACTTCACGCTTCTGTAGATCCGAGCTTGCTCGGATGGCTTCTGATCCCGACCAGGAACATCCGAGCAAGCTCGGATCTACGACCGAAGGAAGTCCCCTTTTCGGGACGACCGAAGGAAGTCCCCTTTTCGGGACGACCGAAGGAAGTCCCCTTTTCGGGACGACCGAAGGAAGTCCC
>JBBSVH010000154.1:0-5508 GCA_038233685.1 Lysobacterales bacterium
GCGCGACCTTGCGACGCTGGCGTCGCGCGACCGCGTCGACTGGCGCATGCAGAGCTGCCAGCGCCTGGTGCAGGCGCGCGCGCTCATCGGGCTGCATCAGCTCCAGCAGCGAGCGATCGGCAGCGATGCGCTCCACGGTCTCGGTGGCCTGGCGCAGGCGCGCGGCGAGGTCTTCGGTCAGTACGCCTGCGCTATCGGGCCGCTGCGATGGGTCTTCAAGATTGCTCATGGCGCCTAGTTTGAAGCCAAGCGGGCGGGCCGCCTAATTCATCGTCGGTCGGCACCGTCGCTCTCAGCGGGTGCGCGCCGTCACCAGTGCTTACCCCTCTTGCGTGAGACTCTTCTGCATACCGCGAGAATCCGAACGCTTCATGGTCCCCCCGGAGAGACTCCATGCGCCACCGCCACCGCCACCTGCTCCTAGTGTTGCTGCTCGCCGCGCCGCTGCTGTCGTGCAGCAGCGCGCGGCCGATCAAAGTGAGTGCCGACCCCGGCATCGGTCCCAATCCGGTTCTGCCGCCGCCGCAGGACAAGTTGATCCCCACGGTCGACATTGCACCGGCGGTCGGTTGGCCTGAAGGCGCTACTCCGCACGCGTCAGCGGATTTCCGCGTGGTCGCGTTCGCCGCCGGGCTGGAGCATCCGCGCACCCTGCACGTGCTGCCCAATGGCGACGTGCTGGTCGCCGAGACCAATGCGCCTCCCAAACCCGAGGATGCGCAGGGAATCAGAGGGCTGGTCATGAAAGCGGTGATGGCCAGGGCCGGCGCGCGAGCTCCCAGCGCCAACCGGATCACGCTGCTGCGCGATACCGATGGCGACGGCGTAGCGGACCTGCGTACTGCCTTCCTGAGCGGGCTTGATTCGCCCTTCGGAATGGCTTTGATTGGAGACACGCTCTACGTTGCCAACACCGATGCGGTGGTGCGTTTTCCCTATCGCAGCGGCCAGACCGGGATCGACGTGGCGCCGGTGAAAGTCGCCGACCTGCCCGCCGGTCCGATCAACCATCACTGGACCAAGGCGATGGTCGCCAGCGCCGACGGCCGCACGCTGTACGTCGGGGTCGGCTCCAACAGCAACGTGGCGGAAAACGGGATGGAGAATGAAGTGGCCCGCGCCGCCATCCTGGAGATCGACGTTGCCAGTGGCGCGACCCGCGTGCATGCATCCGGTCTTCGGAACCCGACCGCCATGGACCTCAATCCGCAGGACGGGCAGCTCTGGGCAGTGGTCAACGAGCGCGATGAGCTGGGTGACAACCTGGTCCCCGACTATCTGGTTTCGGTACGCAAAGGCGGATTCTACGGTTGGCCCTACAGCTACTTCGGCCAGCGGCTGGACCCGCGCGTCAAACCGCAGGCACCTGCGCTGGTGGCCACGGCGCTGGTTCCGGACTACGCGCTGGGTTCGCACGTGGCGCCTTTGGGACTCGTTTTCTACGACAGTGGCGCGTTGCCCTCGAAATACCGGGGCGGCGCCTTCATCGGCATGCACGGATCGTGGAATCGCAGCCCACCGGCCGGCTACAGGGTGGTGTTCCTGCCTTTCGACCAGGGCAAGCCCTCCGGCCCGATGCAGACCGTGCTGGACAGGTTCGTCAATGCACAGGGACAGGCGCAAGGGCGTCCGGTTGGCGTAGCGGTGGGACGCGACGGCGCGCTACTCGTTGCCGACGATGTGGGCAACACCGTGTGGTGGGTGGGCAGCGCCATACCTCCCCGCTAGTCGAGCGACCCGGGCACCTGCGCCTGGCGTCCGGCCGCTGCGCCTGCTTAACCCGTGCACGCGTAGCGTCTGGGCAAACACCGATGCAGGAGAGCGCCATGAACACAGGACATTTCCTTGCCCAGGACGAAGAGGGCAACCGCTACCGCATCCTGTTTCGCCGCGATGAGCACGATGCCGATACAGGGAATGACGAAGCGAAACCGGTGGCGCGCCATTTCGTCCTGGAGGATGGCAGCCAGGTGCAGCGCGTGGACAACGAGACGTTCATGGTCCTCGGCACGGGCGCCTACGTGAAGATCGTGCCCGGCTGACGCTGCTGCACCCGGTCAGTGCCCGGCGGCGACTACCTCGCGCAGGGCGCCTTCGAGTTCGGGATATTTGAACTGAAACCCTCCGGCCGTGGCCTGCGCCGGCACCACCCGCTGGCCGGTGAGCAGCAGCGACGACATCTCCCCGAACATCAGCTTCAGCGCCAGCGCCGGCGTGGTGACCAGTGCGGGCCGGTGCAGGACCTGGGCCAGGGTCCTGGCGAACTCGCCGTTGCGCACCGGCGCGGGCGCGGTAGCGTTGTGCGGGCCGTGGGCGTGCTCGTTTTCCAGCAGCCACAGGATCAGGCTGGCGAGGTCCTGACGATGCACCCAGCTCATCCATTGCTGGCCGTCGCCCATCGGGCCGCCTGCGCCCAGCTTGAAGGGCGTCAGCATCTTGGCAAGCGCGCCGCCACCCGGGCCCAGCACCACGCCGATGCGCACGACCGCAACGCGCAGTCCAAAGGTTTCCGCCGCCTGGGCGGCCTGTTCCCAGTCGCGGCACAGCGTGGCGGCGAAATCGTCGCCAGGCGCGGCAGATTCGTCGAGCTTTTCGTCACCCGTGGGACCGTAGTAACCGATCGCCGAGCCGGACACCAGCACGCGTGGTCGCTGTGCGGGCGGCTGGCCCTCGATCCACTCAATCAGATCCTCTGTCGTGCCGAGCCGCGACTGCCTGAACTCCAGTTTCCGGCTGTCGGTCCAGCGCCCTTCCGCCAGCGGCTCCCCCGCCAGGTTGACCACCGCATCGGCGCGGTCGGCCTGGTCCAGCCGCTCCACCAGCTCGACATCCTTCGGCAGGGACTGGCCAGCGCGTTCTGCATCGCGCGTCAGCACGGTGACTTCGTGGCCGGCTTCAAGCAGGGTGGGGCACAGCGCCTGTCCGATGAAGCCGCTACCGCCGGTGATGAGTACATGCATTTTCGGTTTCCTCCTGAGCGTCGATCGCAGTGTGGCAGCCTCGTGGTTAAGCTCGCTCGGTGTTCTACGCGCCAAGCACGCGGACGGCTGCAGTGGATACGCCCGGTCCGTGGCGATCAGCGGCCGTACCGGTCTCGGCTTCCACCGGGTGCCGATCGCACCGATCCAGAAGCGTGCGGGCATGCCCGGAACTCACAGGCGGCCTCGCATTTCCGTGTTTCGTCGCCCCCGGCCGGGTTTCGTCGCCTGGCGCTACCCGGACGCCATGGGCTCGGCTAGTCTCCACCGCAATCCAGCGCGCCAGGACCCCTGTGAGAACCACACTCTTCTTTGTCATCCGTATCACCTTCGCTTGGGTCGCCGCCTTCATCGGACTGATGATCCTGTGGACCGGGGTGCTGGACCAGCGCGGCCCCAATTCCCTGGTGATGCTGTGCGTGTTCGTGGTGCTGGCCTTTGTCATCGCCAGCGCAATCTCCCATACCCGGCGCGTCCGCCTCATCGCCGGGCAGGTCAATCCTGCCAACCTGGCCAACCGCCAGCGGCGCCAGATCGAGATCCCGCTCGAAGCCCGGGAAGCGTTCGACATCGTCGACGCCACCATCCGCGAGCTGCCCCGATCCGAAGAAGTCGAGAGCGCGCGCGACAGCCTCCAGGTTCGCGCCAAGGTGGCCAGAATCAACCCGTACAGCACCAAGCCACCGGGCCGCTTCAACCCGCTCTATTGGACCCACATCAAGCGCAACCAGATCCTGGCCACCGTGGCGCCGGGCGATGGCGTCAGCAGCGTCACCCTGGTGTGCGAACCCGAGCGCGGCGCATGGAGCGACTGGTTCAAGGTCGATGACGGCACCAACCTGGAAAACGCCGAAGCAATCACCCGCGCGATCACCCGGCGCATCGCCGAGCATCGCCGCAGCGAGCAGGCGGCCGCGCAGCAGACGGTGACCGAAAAGGAACTCACCGTCGCCAAGCTGAGCCTGCTGCACGCGCAGGTCGAGCCGCACTTCCTCTACAACACCCTGGCCAGCGCGCAATACCTCACCCGCAGCGATCCCGCGCGCGCCGATCAGATGCTGGGCAACCTGATCACCTACCTGCGCCACTCGCTGCCGCGCACCGAGGACTCGCCATCCACGGTGGGCGAGGAGCTGGAGCGCGCCAGGGCCTACCTGGAGATCCTGCAGATCCGCATGGGTACGCGCCTGGCCCTGCAGGTCGAGGTGCCGGACGAGCTGAAGCAGGTGGCGTTCCCGACGATGATGCTGCAGACCCTGGTGGAAAACGCCATCAAGCACGGGCTGGAGCCCAAGTCCGGCGGTGGCACGGTGTGGATCATCGCGCGTCGCACCGACGACTGCGTGGCGGTCACCGTGGCGGACGATGGCGAAGGCTTCAACGCCGGCAGCAGCGGCACCGGCATCGGGCTCAAGAACGTTCGGGAACGCTTGCGACTGGCCTATGGGGCTGCGGCCACTTTCAACATCGTCGCCAATTTCCCCAGCGGCGTTGCCGCCACCATCAGCGTTCCCGCTGACCCGATCAACCCGGGGGAGCATCATGAGTAGCGGCATCATTGCCGAAGACGAAGAGCTGCTCCGCGAGGCCCTTCGCAAGCTGCTGGGCCAGGCGTGGCCTGAACTGCAGATCGTGGCGGTGTGCGAGGACGGCGGTGCCGCGTTGGAAGCCATCGCCGAGCACCAGCCGCAGGTCGCATTCCTGGACATTCGCATGCCGGGCTTGAACGGCTTGGAAGTGGCGGCCGCAGCCCTGCAGTCCAGCCCGGCCACGCAGGTGGTTTTCGTGACCGCCTACGACCAATACGCCGTCGATGCCTTCGACAAGGGCGCGGTGGACTATCTGCTCAAGCCGATCTCACCGGAGCGGCTCGCGGCCACCGTACAGCGCGTGCAGGCGCGGATTGCGCAAGGCAGGCCGCATGCAGACGCACTGGCCGCGCTGGTCCAGCAACTGGCTTCGCGAACGGCCGTGGGGCCGCCCGAGCCGCTGGTCTGGATCACCGCCAGCGCCGGCCGTGAAACGCGCCTGATCATGGTCGACGACGTCGCCTACTTTCAGGCCGACAACAAGTACACGGTGGTCATGACCGCCGAAGGCGAATCACTGCTGCGCAAGCCGATCCGCGAACTACTGCAGGTGCTTGACCCGTCCATCTTCAAGCAGATCCACCGCTCGACCATCGTCAACCTGCGGGCCATCGCTTCGATCGCGCGCGACGACGTTGGAAAAGGCGTCGTCACCCTGAAGTCACGCCCCGAAACGCTCACCGTAAGCGTTCCTTTCATGAGCCTGTTTCGAAACATGTGACCCGCCGCCAGCAGGCCGCGGCGGTCGATCGACAAGGAGAACCACAATGCAACTCATGATTTCAGTCGTTTCGTTCCTCCTCGCGCTGGTGGGCTGGAATCCGCAGCCGGGAGTCACCACGCTTCATGTGTCGTCTGTCGACGGAGTGCAGGTCAATTCCAGCAAGGCCGTGGTCAATGGAGGCGATGCGCGGTTCGAGTGCCTGAGCAGCGCAAGCGGA
>JBBSVH010000155.1:0-5459 GCA_038233685.1 Lysobacterales bacterium
CCTTCAGCCGCTGGCCGATCTGGATGTCGCCGGCGATGCGTTCAACGTAGTCCTCGCTGATGTCGCGTTCGCTGATCCCGCCCTGCTCGGCGGAATAGTGCAGGCGATCCTCGGCGATGCGTGCGTGCAGGTCGGTGATCGCCGCGCCGGACAGCGTCTCGCCGCCAATCACGACCTTGAAGCCGTTGTAGTCCGGCGGGTTGTGGCTGCCGGTGATCGCCACCCCGCAGCCGGTACGCAGGTGGTAGCAGCCGAAATAGACGACCGGCGTGGGCACCATGCCGATGTCGATCACGTTGCGGCCCGCCTTGCGCAGGCCGTTGGCGAGGCCTTCGGTCAGCTCCGGGCCGGACAGGCGGCCGTCGCGGCCGACCACGATGTCATCCAGCCCCTTGTCGTGCATCAGCGAGCCGATCGCCTGGCCGATCAGTTCGGCGACGCCGGCGTCGAGACTCTGCCCGACCACGCCCCGGATGTCATAGGCACGGAAAATGCCGCGGTCGATCGTCACCGGCAGTAACGCCTGGCGTGTTTCGCCGACATCGCGCACGACCGGCGCCGGCATCGGCTGGTTGCGCTCCAGTTCGGCCAGGGTCTGGGTCGCGCCCTCTTGCTCTTTGTTCAAGGTGTCCAGTGCAAGCAGGCGCGGACGCAGGATGAACCACACGCCTAGTCCGGCCAGCAACAACAGCGTGCCGGCCGCCAGCAATGCGTTGGCGCTCATGCCGAACGGTGCGAACCCCGGATCCGGCATGGCCGCGGCGATGCGCATGTCGTCATCGCCGATCTTCGCCGACAGCGCCTCGGCGGCACTCCCCAACGTGGTGTCGCCGCGCTCCAAGACATTGGTCGCGCCCTGGCGCAATGCCAGATAGCTGCTGTCGTCCAGGGCAACGTTCTGCATACCCAAGGTCAGGTGCTCCAGCGGCAGCTCCACATAAGCCAGGATCCGGCCGCGGGCAGTAGTCGCCGGCGCAGCAAGGGCCAGGCGATGATCGCTCCCGCTCTGGACCACCCTTGCCACCGGCTTGCCAGCCACCAGCGCCGCCTCGCTGACCGCCAGGCGGCCATATCCGCTGCGCGGCAACGCCGTGTACTGCGCTTGCATGTCGGCAGGCCAGACTTCGCTGCGCGTGATATCGGTCCAGCCGCTGGCGAGGGCACGCGCCGCTTCCGCATCGCCCGCCTCCATTGCTGCCTTCACCGCCGGCGAGGCGAGCCTGGCGGTCAATGTGCGCTGTTCGGCCTGCAGGTTGCGGTGGATGTTGGTGACCGCATTGTCGCGCGCGTGCTGCAAGCCGGCGAGCCGCGCACTGTCGCGCATCTGCCCGATGCCCGAGGCCAACAGCCAGGCGCCGAACAGCAACAGCAGGATCGTGGCGACCGGCAATCCCTTCGCCAGTTGCGCCAGATCCAGGTGCCGCTTTTTGTCGTCGCCGTCGCTCATGCCCTTCCCTGTCAGCAGATCGTGTCAGCGCACGCCGGTATGGCCAAATCCGCCGGCTCCGCGCGCGCTCTCGTCGAAAGTATCCACCACTTGCAAGGTCGCGCGCACGATCGGCAGCAAGACCAGCTGCGCGATGCGATCACCCGGCTCGATGGTGTAAGCCGCATTGCCACGGTTCCAGGTGCTGATCATCAGCGGTCCCTGGTAGTCCGCGTCGATCAGCCCGGTGCCGTTGCCGAGCACGATGCCGTGCTTGTGGCCCAGCCCGGAGCGCGGCAGGATCACCGCGCACAGGCTGGCATCGGCGATGTGGATCGCGAGCCCCGACGGAATCAGCGCGGTAGTCCCCGGCTCCATTACCAGCGCCGTGTCCAGCGCCGCACGCAGGTCCAGGCCCGCGCTGTGCTCGGTCGCATAGGCCGGCAACGCCCAGGTACTGCCGAAGCGCGAATCCAGCAGTTTCAGTTGCAAGGCGTGATGCATCAGCGCAGTCGCAACGTGATCAAGTCTAAGAGTTGCTCCGCAACTTCGGTTTTCGCGGCCGGCCCCAGCGTTCGCTCGAAACCATCGTGGCCAAGCACCCTCAGGGTGTTGTCATCGCTCTGGAAGCCGGTGTCACCGACCCCGACCCGGTTGGCGCAAATCAAGTCGAGCTGCTTGCGCACCAGCTTGCCGCGCGCATGCGCCGCCAAGTCGTCCGTTTCCGCGGCAAAACCCACCACCATCCGCGGGCGCTGAGCATGCACGGCGACCTCGGCCAGAATGTCGCGGGTCTTGACCAGTTCAAGTGTCAGGGTGTCGTGGCCCGGTGACTTCTTCAGCTTGCCGGCGGCAAACGCGCGGGGGGTGAAATCGGCGACGGCTGCCACACCGATGTAGGCATCGCAAGCCGCTTGCTCCATCGACAGCCGCGCCATCACTGCCTCGAACATCTGCGCGGCGCTGCGTACATCGATGCGCTGCACGCCAACGGGCGTCGGCAACTGCACCGGCCCGGCGACCAGGCACACGTCGGCACCTCGACCCACTGCCGCTGTGGCGATTGCAAAGCCCATCTTGCCGCTGCTGCGGTTGCCGATGAAGCGCACCGGATCGATGTCCTCGAAGGTCGGGCCGGCACTGACCAACAGCCGGCGCCCCGCAAGCGCGTCGCTCACGCGCCGGCGCCGGCCAGCGCGGCAATGATTTCGGCCGGCTCGGCCATGCGTCCGGGGCCGGATTCACCTTCGGCCAACGGCCCGTCATTCGGGCCGATCACCTGCACGCCGCGCGACCGCAGCGTGGCGATGTTGGCCTGGGTTGCCGGATGCAGCCACATGCGATGGTTCATAGCCGGCGCAATTGCAATGGGTGCGGTTGTGGCCAGGCACAAGGTTGAGATCAGATCATCGCCCAGGCCATGCGCCAGCTTGGCAATACTGTTCGCCGTGGCCGGAGCAATGATGATGTGATCGGCCCAGTGCGCCAGTTGCAGGTGGCCCATGGCGGCCTCGGCGCTGGCATCCCACAGCGAGGTGCGCACTGGCTGGCCGGACAGCGCCTGGAACGTCTGTGCGCCGACGAAGCGCTGGGCGTTTTCAGTCATCGCCACAATGACCTTTGACGTGCCGTTATCGCGCAGCCGCCTGACCAGTTCCGCCGCCTTGTAAGCGGCAATCCCGCCGCAGACGCAGAGCAGGATGTGGCGCGTGCCGGAGGGCATGGAGGATGCCTGCATGCGACGGGTTTTCCTGACCACTGGGCGGGCCACCAGCTTACCCGATGCCACGCAGTCGCCGGATGCCACTCGGCCCACGCATCACGGAGCATGGCGCCATGCACATCCGTGACTGGCCCGCCTGCGAACGACCCCGCGAAAAGCTCCTCAGCCGCGGCCCCGCCACCTTGTCCGATGCCGAGTTGCTGGCGATCTTCCTCGGGTCCGGCACCGCCGGCCGCGACGCGGTCGCCACCGCGCGCGACCTATTGCAGGCACACGGACCGCTGCGTGGCTTGCTGGATCGCAGCGCGCAGGCGATGACCGAACTGCCCGGGCTCGGCCCGGCGCGCGCCTGCACGCTGGCCGCCGCGCTGGAACTCGGGCAGCGCCACCTCGCCGCGCAACTGGAACGTGGCGTAGTCCTGAGCGATCCTGCCGCAGCCGGTCGCTACTTCGCGCAACGGCTACGTGCACAACCGCGTGAGGTCTTCGCTGCATTGTTCCTGGACACGCGACATCGCGCGCTCGGCTTCGAGCCGCTGTTCCACGGCAGCATTGACGGCGCCGAGGTGCATCCCCGGGTGCTGGTCGAACGCGCGCTGGCACAAGGCGCCGCGGCTGTCATCGTTGGCCACAACCACCCGAGTGGCAATCCGGAGCCCAGCGCCGCCGATCGCGCGGTGACCGCGCGGCTGAAACAGGCGCTGGCGCTGGTCGACATACGCCTGCTGGACCATTTCGTGATCGGCGATGGCGCGCCAGTATCGATGGCGGCGCGCGGGATGGTGTGAGCGAATGGCTGGTGCTAGTGGGTCAGCCCTGCCATTCAGCCGCAGGCGAGGCCTCGCGTACAATGCGAAACCGTTGAACGCGACTCCCTGCCCGTTGTGAAAACTCAACTCCGCGCCCTGATCGAAGAGGGGCTGACCGCCTTGCGTGCCGCCGGCACCTTGCCTGCCGACCTTCCCGGCGCTCCCTCCACGCAGGACTTCGTGATCGAACGTCCGAAAGAGCGCGCGCATGGCGATTTCTCCAGCAATGCCGCGATGCTGCTGGCCAAGGCTGCGCGCAGCAATCCGCGCGCGCTGGCGCAGCACTTGGTCGCAGCGTTGCCGGCCTCGGCTGCGGTTGAGAAGATCGAAATCGCCGGCCCCGGCTTCATCAACTTCCACCTGACGCCCGCCGCGTGGCAGCAGCAGGTGCGCGACGTGCTCGAAGGTGGCGCCGGCTTTGGCCGCAATGATTCCGCCGGCGGCCAGACCGTGGGCGTGGAATACGTTTCGGCCAATCCGACCGGTCCGCTGCATGTGGGCCACGGGCGCGCCGCCGTGATTGGCGACGGCATCGCGCGGGTGATGGCGGCGAACGGCTGGGACGTGAAGCGCGAGTTCTACTACAACGATGCCGGCGTGCAGATCCAGAACCTGGCAAGGTCGACTCAGGCGCGTGCCAAAGGGCTCAAGCCCGGCGACGCGGACTGGCCTGTCGAGGCCTACAACGGCGACTATATTGGAGACGTCGCGCAAGCGTACTTGCGTGGTGAACGTGTCGAAGCCGACGGCCATGGCGTCGAAGGCAAGAAAGATCCGAACGACATCGATGCGATCCGCCGCTTCGCGGTGGCGTGGCTGCGCCGCGAACAGAATGAAGACCTCGCCGCCTACGGCGTGGGTTTCGACCGCTATTTCCTGGAATCTTCGCTGTACACCGAGGGCAAGGTCGCCGAAACCGTGCGCGAGTTGATCGCCCATGGCCATACCTACGAAGAAGGTGGCGCGCTGTGGCTGCGCACCACCGACTTCGGTGACGACAAGGACCGCGTCATGCGCAAGTCCGACGGCAATTACACCTATTTCGTGCCGGACGTCGCCTACCACCTGAGCAAGTGGCAGCGCGGCTATACGCGCGCGGTGACCGAACTCGGCGCCGATCATCATGGCTCGCTGGCGCGGGTCAAGGCCGGCCTGCAGGCGCTGGATTGCGGCATCCCCGCCGGCTATCCGGACTACGTGCTGCACCAGATGGTCACGGTGATGCGCGGTGGCGAGGAAGTGAAGCTGTCCAAGCGCGCCGGCAGCTACCTGACCCTGCGCGACCTCATCGACGAAGTCGGTAGTGACGCGACGCGCTGGTTCCTGATCGCGCGCAAGCCGGATTCACAGCTGACCTTCGACATCGACCTTGCGCGTTCGCAATCCAACGACAACCCGGTGTATTACGTCCAGTACGCGCATGCGCGGATCTGCAGCCTGCTGCGCCAAGCCCGCGAGAAGGGCATGCCGCACGATGCCGGAAACGGTGAAGCCAACCTGC
>JBBSVH010000156.1:0-5418 GCA_038233685.1 Lysobacterales bacterium
CGAAGAGCTGGGCCACAACGTGGTCAAGGCCGGCGGCGACGATGTCGAAGACGACCTGATCGCGCATACCGATGTCGACCAGGGCGAAATGGAAGGCAGGCCGCCGGTGGTCACCATCATGGGCCACGTCGACCACGGCAAGACCTCGCTGCTGGACTACATCCGCCGGACCAAGGTGGCCACAGGCGAAGCCGGTGGCATTACCCAGCACATCGGCGCGTACCACGTGGAAACCGAAAAGGGCGTCATCAGCTTCCTCGACACCCCCGGCCACGCGGCCTTTACCCAGATGCGCGCACGCGGCGCCAAGCTCACCGATATCGTGGTGCTGGTGGTGGCCGCCGATGACGGCGTCATGCCGCAGACGGTCGAAGCGGTGAACCACGCCAAGGCGGCCGGCGTGCCGCTGATCGTGGCGGTCAACAAGATGGACAAGCCCGACGCCGATCCGTCGCGCGTCAAGAACGAGTTCCTCACCCATGACGTGGTCGCCGAGGACTTCGGTGGCGAGGTGCAGTTTGTCGAGGTGTCGGCCAAGACCGGCGACGGCGTGGACAACCTGCTCGATTCGATCCTGCTGCAGGCCGAGGTGCTCGAACTCAAGGCGCCGACCTCGGGCCGTGCCAGCGGCGTGGTCATCGAATCGGCCCTGGACAAGGGCCGCGGCCCGGTGGCCACGGTGCTGGTCCAGCAGGGCATGCTGAAAAAGGGCGACTACCTGGTCTGCGGCACGCAATACGGTCGCGTCCGTGCGCTGTTCGACGAGACCGGCGGCCAGCCCAACGAGGCAGGTCCGTCGATCCCGGTACAGGTGCTCGGGCTGTCCGGAGTGCCGGACGCAGGCGATGATTTCGTGGTCGTCGAAGACGAGCGCCTGGCCAAGGACGTGGCCCAGCAGCGTGACGCCAAGCGTCGTGAATCGCGCATGTTGCAGTCGGCCGGCAGCCGCATGGAAGACATCATGTCGCAGCTTGGCAAGGGCGAGGGCCAGCTGGTCCTCAACCTGGTCATCAAGGCCGACGTCCAGGGCTCGGTGGAGGCGCTCAAGCATGCGCTGGTGGCGCTGTCCAACGAAATGATCCGGATCAACATCATCCATTCGGGCGTAGGCGGCATCACCGAATCGGACGCCAATTCCGCGCTGACGTCCAAAGCCACGATGATCGGCTTCAATGTACGCGCCGACGCGGCCGCACGCCGCATCGTCGAATCCAACGGCGTGGACATGCGTTACTTCTCGATCATCTATGACGTGATCGACCAGGTGAAGCAGGTGGCCTCGGGCATGCTGGGCGTGGAGATCCGCGAAGAGATCATCGGTATTGCAGAAGTCCGCGACGTGTTCCGCAGCTCCAAGTTCGGCGCCGTCGCCGGCTGCATGGTCGTCGAAGGTACGGTCAAGCGCAGCAAGCCGATCCGCGTCCTGCGCGACAGCGTGGTGGTGTTCGAAGGCGAGCTGGAGTCGCTGCGCCGGTTCAAGGAAAACGTGGACGAAGTGCGCAACGGCACCGAGTGCGGCATTGGCGTCAAGCAGTACAACGACGTGCAGCCGGGTGACCAGATCGAGTGCTTTGAGCGCATCGAAGTGCAGCGCACGCTGTAAGCCGTCCAGGCTGGCAAGCACCTGCGGGGTTGATTCCGCAGGTGCAGCTTCAGTCGACAGTGAACGGAGCCAACCATGCCAACCAAATCATTCCATCGCAGCGATCGCGTCGCCGCCCAGCTCCGTCGGGAGTTGGGAACCCTGGTGCACCAGTTTTCCCGCGTACACGACCTGCCTTCGGTGAGCGTCTCCGACGTGGAGGTGACCCGGGACCTGGCCCACGCCAAGGTATTCGTCACCGCGCTGATGCAGGAGCGCTCAGCCGAGGCGGTGAAGTCGCTCAAGGATCTGGCGCCGCAGATCCGCTACCAGCTGGGCAAGGCGATGAAACTCCGCCACGTGCCGGAGCTGCATTTCCATTACGACGACTCGGTGGACCGGGGCGAGCGTATCGAGACCCTGCTGCGCGACAAGCTGCCGGCGCCGGAAGACGACGACGCCTGACCCTGCAGGAGTGGGCGCTGCCCGCGACGCTCCTGCCTGGTCCTCTGTAGATCCGAGCTTGCTCGGAGGCCCTTCACGGAAAATCAAACATCCAAGGCATCGCGGGCACGACCCGCTCCTACAAGGACCATGCTGCGCAGGATGTCCAAGCCCAAGGTCAAATTCCGCCGCCTCGACGGCATCCTGCTGCTGGACAAGCCACAGGGCCTGAGCTCGAACCAGGCGCTGCAGCAGGCGCGATTCCTGTTCCGGGCCGAGAAGGGCGGCCATACCGGCAGCCTGGACCCGCTGGCTACAGGGCTGTTGCCGCTGTGTTTCGGCGAGGCCACCAAGATCGCCGGCAGCCTGCTCGGCGCACGCAAGGCATATGACACCGTCGCCCGCCTGGGCATCACTACCGATACCGACGATGCCGAGGGCCAACCTCTGCGCAAGCGTGACGTCGGTCGATACGGCATCGGCGAAATCGATGCTGCACTACGCAGTCTGACCGGCCGGATCCAGCAGCGACCGCCGATCTATTCGGCGCTCAAGCGCGGTGGCGAGCCGCTCTACGCCAAGGCCCGACGTGGCGAACAAGTCGAAGTCGAGCCGCGTCCGGTCGAGGTGCATCGCTTCGAGCTGCAATCCTCCGGCGGCCTGCTCGACGGCGGCGAGCCGCTGCTGCGGCTGCAGGTCGAGTGCGGCTCCGGCACCTATGTCCGCAGCCTGGTCCGTGACCTGGGCGAGGCGCTGGGCTGCGGCGCCCACGTGGTGGAGCTGCGCAGGCTGTGGGTCGAGCCGTTCCGCGAGCCCCGGATGTGGACGCTGGATGCGCTGCAGGCGCTCGCGCAGCGGGACGAGCGCAGCCTGGAGGCCTGCCTGCTGCCCATCGACGCCGGGCTGGTGGGGTTTCGCCAGGTCCAACTGGTGGACGACGCAGCCAGGCGCTTCAGCCAGGGCCAGCGCTTGCCAGGCATCCCGGGCAGGGCAGGGGCATGCGCCGTGTACGCTGCCGACGGACGGGTCCTTGGGCTGGCGCAGCTTGACGCTGCTGGCGTGCTCTCCCCGCAGCGCCTGTTCAACTGGCCGCCGGGTCCGACCGAAGCGCAGTAAAACCTTGTTTCGAATGGGCCGGCCGCCTACAATGTCGCGGCCTTTTCGGCATCTTGATCAGACACCATTCCGGTCGTTGATCCCATCGCACCATTCCATCGCAATCGGCGAGCCCGGCGGTGCGCTCTGTCATTACATCGACACGACGTTCCTGCAGGCCACGCATCTCAAGAGAATCCACATGCCCATCGATACCCAGAAAGTCATTGAAGACAACAAGCGCGGCGCTGCCGACACCGGCTCACCCGAAGTCCAGGTCGCCCTGATCACCGCCCGCATCGAAATGCTGAGCGGTCACTTCAAGACCCACAAGAAAGACCACCACAGCCGGCGCGGCCTGCTGCAGCTGGTCAACCGCCGCCGCAGCCTGCTCGACTACCTCAAGAGGAAGGACAGCGAGCGCTACAAGGCCCTGATCCAGAAACTCGGCCTGCGTCGCTAAACAAAAACCCACCGCGGCGCAGTGATGCGCCGCGGTCTTGTTTTCAGCACCTGAAAATCAAGCAACAGTTCCATGGCCGGACAGACCCGGCCACCCGTGCACGGCAAGGGTCGTGTCCGGTTCAACCCAGCAAGCTCCATCCAAGGGAATCCACGTGGCAAAAATCAGCAAATCCTTCCAGTACGGCAAGCACCAGATCACCCTGGAAACCGGCGAGATCGCACGCCAGGCAGGCGGCGCGGTCATGGTCTCCTGCGAAGGCACCGTGCTGCTGGTCAGCGCCGTGGCCAACAAGACCGCTCGTGAAGGGCAGGACTTCTTCCCGCTGACGGTCGACTACCAGGAAAAGTTCTACGCCGGCGGCCGCATCCCGGGTGGGTTCTTCAAGCGTGAAGGACGCCAGAGCGAGAAGGAAACCCTGATTTCGCGCCTGATCGATCGTCCGATCCGCCCCCTGTTCCCCGATGGCTTCCGCAACGAAGTGCAGATCATCGCCACGGTGATGTCGATGAACCCGGAAGTCGACGGCGACATCCTCGCCCTCCTCGGCGCCTCGGCTGCCCTGTCGCTGTCGGGTGCACCGTTTGACGGCCCGATCGGCGCTGCCAAGGTGGGCTACAAGAACGGCGAGTACCTGCTCAACCCGAGCGTCAGCGAGCTGAAGGATTCGGAGCTGGAGCTGGTGGTTGCCGGTACCGTGGATGCGGTGCTGATGGTCGAGTCCGAAGCGCGCGAGCTGTCCGAAGACGTGATGCTGGGCGCGGTGATGTTCGGTCACCAGCAGATGCAGGTGGCGATCAACACGATCAACGAGCTGGTCGCCGAAGGCGGCAAGCCGAAGTGGACCTGGTCGGCTCCGGCCGCCAAGGAAGGTCTGGTTTCAGCCATCCGCAGCGCGGTGGGCGAGCAGCTGGCCGGTGCGTTCCAGGTGCGCGACAAGCTCGAGCGCAAGGACGCCATCTCCAAGTTGAAAAAGGCGATCGTCGAGGCGTTGGCGCCGCAGGCCGAGTCCAATGCCTGGTCCTCGGGCGAAATGTCCAAGGAGTTCGGCGAGCAGGAATACCAGACCATGCGCGACTCGGTCCTCAAGACCAAGGTGCGTATCGACGGTCGTGCGCTGGACACCGTTCGCCCCATCACCTCGCGCGTCAGCGTGCTGCCCCGCGTGCACGGCTCCTCGCTGTTCACCCGCGGCGAGACCCAGGCGATTGTCGCGGTCACCTTGGGCACCGCCCGCGACGGGCAGGTCATCGATGCGGTCGCCGGCGAGTACAAGGAGCACTTCCTGTTCCACTACAACTTCCCCCCTTATTCGGTGGGTGAAGCCGGTCGCATGATGGGCCCGAAGCGTCGCGAGATCGGCCACGGCCGCCTCGCCAAGCGCGGCGTGCTGGCCGTGATGCCGACCATGGAAGCCTTCCCGTACACGATCCGCGTGGTCTCGGAAATCACCGAGTCGAACGGTTCCTCGTCGATGGCGTCGGTCTGCGGCAGCTCGTTGGCGCTGATGGATGCCGGCGTGCCGATCACCTCGCCGGTGGCGGGCATCGCCATGGGCCTGGTCAAGGAGGGCGACGACTTCGTCGTGCTGTCCGACATCCTCGGCGACGAAGACCACCTGGGCGACATGGACTTCAAGGTCGCCGGCACCGCCAAGGGCATTTCCGCCCTGCAGATGGACATCAAGATCCAGGGCATCACCGAAGAGATCATGAAGGTCGCGCTGGCCCAGGCCAAGCAGGGCCGCCTCCACATCCTGAAGGAAATGGAAGCCGCCCTGACCGCGCCGCGCGAAGAGCTGAGCGAGTTTGCGCCGCGCCTGATCACCATCAAG
>JBBSVH010000157.1:0-5388 GCA_038233685.1 Lysobacterales bacterium
GTGACGAGGTCAGGAAGCCGAGGTCCCGCAGGATCCTGGTCCCCTGCTCCACGATCTCCCCGCCGGCCGCATGGCGCACGAAGCTGAGTTCCATGCGGGGCGGGTACACCTCGCGCACGACACGGACGTCGCGCAGGCTGGCGCCCATCGGCTCGTACTGGCCGGCGCGCTCGATATCTGTGATCACCACCTCCAGCGACTCGCCCGCGGGAAGGGCCTGGACGGCCCGCTCCTGCAAATGCTCGGCCAGTTCCCGCACCCAATTGCCGCGCTGCGCCTCGAAGCGGTTGCGGCTGTAGCGAATTTCAGAGAAGCCGGCGGGATCCCGCCATTCCACCTGCACCGGACCCTGGATTTCCAGGCCACGCCGGGCCGATGGATCGGTCACCGTTGCGGAATGAGAAGCGCACGCGCTGGCGAGCATTCCGGCAAGGACGAACGATGAAACGAGCGTAGCGGTCTTCATGCGGATCCTCCTGGTGGGAAGCGAACCCATTGTGCGCGCCGCCACCGCGATGCGGGATTCCGGCGCGCGCAAGGTTGCGCCTGATTCAGTGGCCGCTATGCGCAGGGTCAGGCCGCGGGCGCAGACTCGGCACCACCGCGCTGCAGCGGATCCGGCAGCGGCCCACCGGTTTCGGTAAAGCCCAGGGACACCGAGTTCAGGCAGTGACGCTCACCGCTGGGCGGGGGTCCATCCGGAAACAGGTGACCCAGGTGGCTGTCGCAGCGTGCGCACAGAAGCTCCGCACGGGTCATCCCGTGGCTTGTGTCGCGGGAGGTCTTCACGTGCGCCACGTCGTAGGCCCGGAAGAAGCTGGGCCAGCCGGTGCCCGAATCGAACTTGGCGTCGGAGCGGAACAGCGGCAGACCGCACAGCCGGCAGGTGTAGACGCCATCCAGCTTGTTGTCGAGGAAGACGCCGCAGAACGGGGCTTCGGTAGCGTGCTCCAGCAGGACCCGGCGTTCGTCGCTGCTGAGCCCGGCGACAAGGTCGTCGCGCTGCTGCCTGGTGGGCGGTGTCAGATCGAACTGGGTCATGTGGTGTCCCTTGAACTGTGGAAAGACAACAGTTTGCATCTGCCGGGTTCAAGCGGCGCGAACGTCAACGCCCGCAGCTCTCCACCGGCTTGCCAGAATCCGCCACATCATGAAGTCACGCCGCGCGCAGCAGGCGCGACAAAAAAGGGACGGCCTGAGCCGTCCCCTGGTGATGCGTTCTGCGCCGACGAGGACGCTTACGGCATCAGTACCTTGTCCACCACGTGGATCACGCCATTGCTCTGCATAACGTCGGCGGTGGTCACGTTGGCCACGTTGCCCTGCGCGTCGGTGATCGTCACGACGCCACCGTCAGCCTTGGCGGTGAGAGTGCCACCCTCGACGGTGGTGAGGGTAGCGGTGCCGCCACCAGCCTGGATCTGCTCGACCAGCATGGCAGCATCGACCTTGCCGGAAACGACGTGGTAGGTCAGCACCTTGGTCAGGTCCGCCTTCATCTCAGGCTTCAGCAGGCCATCGACCGTGCCCGCGGGCAGGGCGTCGAACGCGGCGTTGGTCGGCGCGAACACGGTGAACGGACCGGCTCCCTTCAGCGTGTCGACCAGGCCAGCGGCCTGCACGGCGGCAACCAGGGTGGTGTGGTCAGCCGAGTTGGATGCGTTGTCGATGATGTCGCGGTCGGCCATCATTTCTGCGCCACCGACCATCGGATTCATCGTAGCGGCGGGCATGGCTTCATCCATCATCGGCATCGATTCTTCGGCGGCCATCGGCTCCATCGGCTCTTCAGCGGGCTTTGAACAACCCGCGGCCATCGAGGCGGCGAGGATGGCGGTGGCGATAAGTGTCTTCTTCATTGGGTGACTCCGGGTGTAAGGATGGGTGCGCCCGGCAACGAGGACCGATAATCGGCTCCCGCTCGGGTTCAGGATAATTACGCTGCCATGCCGCACGCGGATGCATCACATGGAACTAACGAAAAGCCGCTGCCGTTGTCACGCCGGCACCGCGCCCCCAACTTGTACCTTCAAGCGTGTAATGAAAGGTGAAACATAGATGTCGGTTCCGGTAAAGATTGATTTTGTCTCTGATATTGCGTGCCCCTGGTGCGCCGTAGGCCTGAGGGCCCTGGAGGAGGCCATCGCGCGCATCGGAAGTGGACTGGAGGTCGAAATGCACTTCCAGCCGTTCGAACTCAACCCGCACATGCCGCCGGAGGGAGAGGACACGGTGGAGCACCTGACACGCAAGTACCGCATCAGTGCAGCGCAGGCGGCGCAAAATGCAGAGATGATCCGGACGCGCGGCGCGGAGTTGGGCTTCGATTTCGATATGGGCAAGCGTAGCCGGGTGTACAACACCTTCGATGCGCATCGGCTTTTGCACTGGGCCGGGGCCACCGGAGAAGAGCCGCAGAGGCGGCTCAAACACGCGCTTCTACAAGCCTATTTCAGCCAAGGGCGCAATGTTTCCGACCGGGACACGCTGGTGGCCGTGGCCGTGGAGGCCGGATTGGACGGTGCTCGGGCGCGGCAGATCCTGGAGTCGGACGAGCTGGTCGATGCGGTGCGTCGGCAGGAAGGTTTTTACGTCGACCAGGGCATCAGCGCAGTGCCATCGGTGATCTTCAACAACCGTCATCTGATCCAGGGTGGCCAGCCTGTCGACACCTTCGAGGCCATGCTGCGCAAGCTGGCGAAGCTGCCGGATGGATCCGCCGGGGACTGAGCTTCTGGCGCCTGCGTGCTGCCATATCCAGACAGCGGGGACTGCGCGAACACGGGATCAGCCGTGCGTCGCCACCATCACCGAGTCGCGGCCAACCATCTCAATGAGTACCGCCGTGGCAATTCCGTGATTGGCATGCAGGATTCGGGCCATGAGGTCCGCCGTGGCCAGGGCCTCCGAGCGCCGCGCGAACCACAGGCGGCGCTCCAGGCCTTCGCATAGCTGCCAACCAGCCGTGGATGCAGCAACGGTGAACATGAGGCGGGACATGGGCGGCTCCTGCGCCGCCGGGGGCTCTCTGGGACGCAGCAGCAGCTTCGACCCTGCGGCCGTCCACCGCACTCGGTCGACAGCCCGCTGTCGGGTAGGAAAAAGCCTACAAACGAAAGAGGGCGGCCGTGGCCGCCCTCCTGGATCAGACCGATGGCTCGCGATCAGGGAAGCATCACGGTGTCGACCACGTGGATCACGCCATTGCTCTGGTAGACGTTGGCAATGGTCACGTTGGCCGTGTTGCCCTTGGCATCGGTGATGGTGACACCGTCTCCGGCGGCCCTTGCGGTCAACATGCCGCCGGCGACAGTGGTGAGCTTGGCGCTGCCGCCACCCGCCTTGATCTGCCTGGTCAGCGCCGCGGCGTCCAGCTTTCCAGCCACCACGTGATAGGTGAGGATCGACGCCAGCGTCGCCTTGTTCTCAGGCTTCAGCAACGTCTGAACCGTACCGGCCGGCAGCGCGTCGAAGGCGGCATTGGTCGGCGCGAACACCGTGAACGGACCTGGACCCTTCAGGGTGTCGACGAGTCCTGCGGCCTTGACCGCGGCGACCAGCGTGGTGTGGTCCTTGGAGTTCACCGCGTTGTCGATGATGTCCTGGGTGGCGAGCATCGCAGCACCGCCGACCATCGGGTTGCCCATCTTCGTGCCGTAGCCGTCGACTGACGCGCACGAAGCAAGAGCCAGGGACGTGGCGAGTGATGCAACAAGAATCTTGAGGTTCATTGGTGGACTCCGTAAAAACTGCGAATTACCGGGCGGGATCGCTCGGTTTGCAGCCTATACGGAGCCATGCGGTGGCGCGGATGCAGACCCAGACATATCTTCTGCGGTCAGGCGAGGGCATCAGTTGGGTCGAGCTGCCGTCGGCAGGCCTAGGAAGCGGCAGCTGTGGGCGTTGCCTCGAATCGACGCGAGTAGCCACGTTCGTCGGCTACGCGCCTGACGTCCTGGTCAGCCATTTCCGGTGAACCATACACGGCATAGGCGATGCTTCCGTCGTCGCGTTGCCCGACCTGATGCAGGCGGTAGCGCGGACGTCCACTGCCGCCATTCTCGGGATAGTGGACCGGTGGCTGTTCGCCCTCCAGGTCCATCTCGCTGTTGTCTACGACTCCACCAACGAACAATGCGCGCATATCGTGATTCTCCTAGGTCAATCGTGGAAATACGGCTTGGTCGATCCAGCATGGCCCCGCACATGTTCCCTTTGTATGAAGTTGCCGTTGCTTGCGCGACGACGAACCTTAAGACATGTCCGTTGATCGGCTGAAACCATGGTGTGGGTGATCAGCTGCTTCAGTGCACCAGGGGCGCCAGTGAAGGCCAGACGTGGTCGCGAAGCCTGGGCTGCGCAGCGGCGGTCGGATGCAGGTTGTCGCGCTGGAATGCGGAACGGTCGAGCATGATCGGCTCGAGCAGGAATGGCAGGAACGCGGTCTCGTGGCGCTTGGCCAGTTCGCGGTAGTTGCGCTCGAACCCTTGGGTGTAATCGCGGCCGTAGTTCGGCGGAATGCGCATTCCTACCAGCAGCACGCGCGCCCCTGCGCCCTTGGACGCCTTGATCATGCGCTCCAGATTGGCCTTGGTCTGCACCAGTGAAAGGCCGCGCAGGCCGTCGTTCGCGCCCAGTTCGATGACCACCACGGCCGGACCGTGGCGCTTGAGTTCGGCATCGATCCTCGCCGCGCCGCCGGCTGTGGTTTCTCCGCTGATGCTCGCGTTGACCATGCCCCAGCCGGGCTTCTTCTGCACCATGCGCTGCTGGGTCAGCGCTACCCAGCCTTGCGCGTTGCTGATTCCGTAAGCCGCCGAAAGTGAATCGCCCATCACCAATACGGTTTGAGCCTTCTTGGCGGATGCAGGCTGCGCCATGGCAGGCGTCGCACTTATTCCCAGCAGCAGCAGGCAGACACCAATGGCACATTGCATGCGGGGCCACCAGCCCGCATAAACTGGAGCGATACGTCGCGCATGTGCTGCTGCGCCGCGCCCTTGCCGAACATTCATTCCGCGTCTCCTGATGCGATACCAGGATCATCATGGCCGATACAACCGAACTCCTCGCTGAAGTCCCCGCTGCCGGCAACCCGGCTGCGCAGGTCGCGCTGCGCGCCGAAGGACTGGGCAAGCGCGTGCCGCTGCCCTCCGGTGAATTGATGATCCTCGACGGCGTGGCGTTCCAGATCGGCCAGGGCGACACGGTGGCCGTCGTCGGCGCCTCGGGTTCGGGCAAGAGCACGCTGCTCTCGCTGCTGGCCGGACTGGACACGCCCAGCAGTGGATCGGTGACGCTAGATGGCGAAACGCTTTCGGCGCTGGATGAGGATGGTCGCGCACGCGTGCGCGGGGCCCAGGTGGGTTTCGTGTTCCAGAGCTTCCA
>JBBSVH010000158.1:0-5362 GCA_038233685.1 Lysobacterales bacterium
ACCAACGCGCGCGGCGCATGCGCCTGGCCATCGCGGGCAATGGCCTTGGCCGAATGGGTCGCCGTCATCAATGCCCGCGCGTCCAGGTCGTCGGAGTAGGCGAAGCCGGTCTTCTCGCCGCTGATGGCGCGCACGCCCACGCCCTGCTCGATGGAATGCGCACCGTCCTTGACGATGCCATCTTCCATGCTCCAGCTCTCGCGTCGCGCATGCTGGAAATACAGGTCGCCGAAGTCGATGCCCGGCCCGAGCAGGCTGCCGAACGCGCCCTGGAGTGCATCAAGATCGAGTCCGCTGGGCGCCAGCAGTCGTGATTCGGCAATGGCGAGTTGGGTCATGTGGATGCGGTCATTTGGAGAAGGGCTTCGATCGCTGCGACGTCAGTGGATGAAATGGTGACGGATGCGTCGTGATCAACCCGGCGGTTGGTCGGGCGACGGTTTGGCCGCCGCTGGATTGGCCGGGACTGGATTGGCCAGCGCCGGCTTGGCCACCGGCAGCGCGCGCGACACGGCGGAACGCGCGCGGACCTCGACCTTGGGCGACGCCCACGGCCCGGTGACGCGATAGGTCTTCGCACCCAGTCCCAACAACGGCTTGTCGAGCACCGCATTGGCGACCGCACCGACGGCTGCACCGATCGGGCCACCGGCGATCGCGCCCACCGCGGTCAGCAGGCCCCCGGACTTGGGAAGCACGTCGACGGTCTGGTCGAAGCGCTGCGTGCGCAGGTCAGCGCTGCCGCGGACGTGGATGTCGGCGGCCGGCCCCTTGATGGTGAGGTTGTCGGTACGTGCGCTGCCCTGGGCCAGGCGTACATCGCCCTTGATGCTGTCGAACGCGAAGCCCTTCTCGAAGAAGTCGCGGAAATCCAGGGTCAGCCGCCGTGGCAACTGGGCGATGCCGAGCAGGCCGAGCACGCGCCCGGCGCCGGGTTCGAGTTCGAGCAGCCGGCCATCGCGCGCATCCAGAGAAACACTGGCTTCCATGGTGTTGAGGTCAAAGGCTTCCGGGCCTCCGCGCCAGCCTGCAACCAAAACAAACCTGCCCTTGCCGTCATCGACCTGGCCTTCCAGGCCCAGCCCTTTCAACAGGCCGCCGATATCCTCGCTGTCCACTCCCATCTTGATCCGGGTGCGCGCCGCATCGGCGCGACCCGTCCACGTTCCACTTGCTTTCATTTGCTGTTTTCGGCTGCCCGCAGTGAACTCATCCATGCGCATGCCTGAGGCCACCGGCGTACTGCGGAAGCGTGCATTGCCCAGCACCGCGTCGCCAATGCGTAGTTCGCCGACCTCGAACAGCAAGGGCGGAATATTCGCGGGGTTGAACGAGGCTCCGTTGCCCTTTGATGCCGGCGGCGCAACCGCAGCGCCAGCCGCCGGCCCCTTTGCCGGCTTGCGCCAATACAGGCGCTCGAAGCGCCCGGCGATCGTGGCGCCGTCCTGCTCGGGCACCAGCAAGGATCCTGCGATGCCCGCACCCTGCACCTGCACCGCAGTGCCGCTCGGCGCCGGCACCAGCAACAGGCGGGTGTCGTCGAAGTCGGCGCCCAACAGGCGCAAATGGCCTGCAGTCACCTCGATGCGCCGCAGCGGCAACGAACCACCCGTGCCATCACCTGCAAACACGCCAATCCAGTCCAGCGCATCCACGCGCGCGGCTCGGCCCGTCACGATCAGGCCACGCGCGGGTGGCGCTGCGGCAACCGCTCCGCCGAGCTGTACGCGGATGCCGGTCTGTCGTGCATCGCTGCGACTGCGCAATGAAAGAACGTCGCCCAGCGCGACGTTGACCTCGCCACGATCCAGTGGCAGCCCAAGCGTGACTGTAGTCGCCAACGCCTGTGCAGCCGGTTTGCGCACCGGCTCGGGCAAGGTGATCGCGGTGCCAACCAAATTGGAACGCAGTTGCAGCCGGGTTGGCGCCGCCGTGCCTTGCCCACGCGGTACGGCCAGCGCGACCGTCCACGGCGAGCGTCCGTCCACATAAGGCTTCAGCCACTCCAGGCTGCCGGCCTTGTCGAGCAGGTCGTCGATGCCGAGGCTGGCCTGCAACTCGGCCTCGAATGCCTGCTTCGGATCACGCACGTGCGGGCCGGCACGCAGCGACAGTTCGCCGGCAGCGCCGCCCTGCAGCACCTGCAGCGTGTCGGCAATGAAGCCGCGGCGATCGTAATGCAGCTGTCCGCGCACCTGTTCGAAGGCCAGTTTCCATCGGTTCTCGCGCAGGCTCGCGCCCGCCAGTTCGACCGTGCCGTGCATCTGCTGCTCAGGCGCATCCTGCTTGTGCAACGGCAGCAGCAAGTGGAAATCCGCGCGTGCCGGCCCGGCCAACCGCAGGTTGTCCAGCACCTCGCCGTACTCCTTGTGCAAGGGGCTGACGCGCAGCATCGCCAGCAGATTTCCCGCATCACTGGCGGCGTTTGCGTCCACGTAAAGTTCGGGTCGGCTGAAACTCGGGATACCAGCGGTGAACGTCTGGATCGGAACCCCGCCGATGCGGCCGCGTCCGTTGATGGTGAAGCCGTTTGCTTCGAAGCGGATATCGCCATCCACATGGTCCATCGCGGGCCACTCCCGCTGGAACTTGATCAGTCCATCGGCGATCTTCGCATCGACCCGGAATTTGCCGGCACCCGCCTTGCCATCCTGCGTGCCAAACGGCCAATCGTCGAGGTCGCCGACCACCAGCGCATGCACGTCATGCAGGCGGCCACCCTGCAACGCCGCATCCAGCCAGTCCACGGTGGTCTTCGCCATCCTGTGACGCATCCAGAACTGACGGGGCAGCGTCAGCGGCATATCGCCGATGTCGATCGCCAGGTCCAGCCGCGGGCGTGTGCCATCGTTGGGGAAGCCAACGCCGCCGCGCGCCTTGAGCTGCAGCTGCTTGCCATCAATCGCCAGGCCCGGCGTGCGCACGCGCCATGCATCGTCCTCGCGCCAGGCCACGATCTCGCCACCCAGAGACAGGGCATGGCGCACGCCGAAGCCGCTGGGCCAATCGAACACCGCCGTCGCGCGTGGATCCAGGCGCAAACGCAGGCCGTGGGCATCGCCAAGCAAGAGCGCGTCCACGCCGGTCATGCCGGGCGTGTTGCCGACCGGCGCGAAGTGCAGGCCGCGCAACTTTGCCTGCGCATGCATCGCGCCCCCGCGCACACCGGCGATGGCGACCTCCTCAAGCGACACACCCGCTGCGGACGCGCGCAACCAGTGCCGCAGGCCGGCTGGCAATCCATTGCCCAACGCGGCCAGCGCGAGCAGTGGCGCCGCATCGACCCGCTCCGCCAGCAGGCCGTAGCGCTGACCTCCGGCAACCGAGATCCCATCCAGTGTCTGCTGCGCGTCGCCCTCGCCGATACGCAGCCGCCTGGCGTCTGCGCGCCACTGGCGAATGCTGCCGGTCCAGCGCGCGTCCAGCTCCACCACGCCGAGCAAAAGTCTGGGCGCCGGCTCGCCGGCATTGGCCGCAGTGCCGCTCAACGCGACATCGTGCAGCGCCGCGTCGGCATGGACGCTCACCAACCGGTTTCCCCGGAGGTCCGCCCAGGCCTGCACCCGACCGCGTCCGGACATCGGGGCGATGCCGGCAATGCGCAGGTCGCCGGCAAGCTCACCCAAGTCGGCTCCGCGCGTGCCGGCATAAACGCGGCCATCGCCGCTGGTGCGGTCGAAATTTAATGCCACGCTGAACGGCGTGCCATCCGCGCGCAGCCACGCCTCGGCGCCCCCGCGGATGCGCGGGCCGTCCACACGCATGCGCAGGTCGATGCGGGGCAAGCGCATGTCCAAGCCCAACTCCGGCGCCAACACCCGCAGCCGCGCATGCGAGACCTGCAACTCGCCGAGCCGTTCCAGGGTGGCAAATGGGTCGCCACCACTGGCCTGATGCTGCCCGGGCAAGCCACGCACCTGCCAACGGCCGGTGGCGTCGCGCTGCAGGGTCAGGTCGAGTCCGCGCACGCGCAGTTCCGTCAGCGAGCGACTCGGCAACAGGCCTGCGTATTGCGCGACCAGGATTTCCGCGTTGCCGATTCGCACCGCCTGGTCGCCGTCGCCGACGCGCAGGTTTTCCAGGCGAAGCAAGGGGCCACGTCGGGTCCACTCGGTCTCGATGTCGTCAAATCGAACCGTGCGCTGCGCGCGGCTGCTGAGCCAGTCAGCGATGCGCTCAGGATGGCGTTCGGCCAGTGGCAACACCTGGCTTGCCACCCCAATTACCAAAGCAAGCAGCACCAGCAACAGCGCTGCGCCGTAACCGAAGCCACGGCGGAGCAGCCGCAGGCGTCGGCGTGGAGGTGTTGCGGTCATTGCGAATTGAGCACGTCGCGAGCGGGCGTCAGCACGTACACGCCTGAGCGCAAGTCACTGCAGCACCACATCGAACTGCTCCTGCATGTACTGCGCATCCGCCTGGAAGCGGATCGACTTGCCCAGGAACTCCTCCAGTTCGGCGACCGCGCTGGATTCCTCTTCGGTGATACGCGCCACGAGTGTGGGCGATGCAATCACCAGCAGCCGCGCCGCATCGAACTGGCGCACCGCACGCACGATCTCGCGGAAGATTTCATAGGTCACGGTTTCTGCGGTCTTGACCGTGCCACTACCGCTGCACTCGTGGCAGGTCTCGCTGAGCTGGCGCTCCAGCGACTCCACCGTGCGCTTGCGGGTCATCTCCACCAGCCCCAGCGGCGAGAAGTCGTATACGGTCGTCTTGGCGTGATCCTTGGCCAGCGATTTTTCGAGCGTGCGCAGCACCTGGCGGCGATGTTCGGCATCGACCATGTCGATGAAGTCGATGATGATGATGCCGCCCAGGTTGCGCAGGCGTAGTTGGCGCGCGACCGCCTGCGCGGCTTCCAGATTGGTGCGGTAAACGGTTTCCTCCAGGTTGCGCTGGCCCAGGAACGAACCGGTGTTTACGTCGACCGTGGTCATCGCCTCGGTCTGGTCGATCACCAAGGTGCCACCCGACTTCAACGGGACCTCCTTGTTCAACGCACGCTGGATCTCGTCTTCGACCCCGTAAAGGTCAAACACCGGGCGCGCGCCCGTGTAGTGCTCGATCTTCTCGGCCAGCGCCGGCATGTATTGCGCGGCGAACTCGCGCAGGCGCTCGCAGGTCTCGTGCGAATCGACCTTGACCTTGTCCACGTCGCGACGTATCAGGTCACGCACCGCGCGCAGCGGCAGGCTGAGATCCTCATACACGCAGCCGCCGACCGTGGCACTTGCCGAAGACTTCTCGACCAATTCCCAGGCGCGACCCAGATAGGCGATGTCCTCGGCCAACGCTTCCCTGGACTGGCCCTCGGCATTGGTGCGCACGATGTAGCCATGTTTCAGCGTGCCGGGCA
>JBBSVH010000159.1:0-5332 GCA_038233685.1 Lysobacterales bacterium
CATCACCGGTGCGTAGTTGCCTGGAAATATCCGTGAATCGCGGTCTACCGGTTCCTGGCGGCGCAGGTCGCCAAGCTGGCTCGTGATCCGCTGGATCCTGTCGCTGGCGATGCGTCGGTTCTCGGTGGCGGCCTTTGTGGATTTGCGCTGCAGGTTGCGCTCCGCATCGGCCAGCCGTTTGCGCTGCTTGAACAACTCCTGCTCCAGCGTGGCCGCGCGCTCCAGGTCGAGACCGCGGATAAGGGTCGACAGGACCTGTGACTGCGCGTGGTCCCCAGGTTCAGGCAAACCATCCCTGAAAGCATCGTCCATGGCCTTGGGCATCTTGACCTTGGCACCCGCCTGGCGCTGCCAGTAGAGGTCGGTGAAAGCCGCAATGTCCAGTTCGGCGCCATAGCGCCTGACGTACTTGCGATAGTCCTGCCAGACCTGGGCCGAGTAGCACATGGTGGCGTTCCAGTGACGGGGGTCGCCCTAGCATGGTGCACATGGGGCCTGAGCGGCGTGCATGGCGCCGCGATCGGCGGAGGAGCATCGTTCAGGGCTGCACCGCCCCCGCCGGCCATATTTGAACCAAAGGTTGTGCAGAGCTGCAGGCTGTCGGCGCGCCCTGGCAGGACCCGCTCGCGTTGCCCATAAAGTGAGACGTGGTTAGCGGTATACCTTGCTCCCCGCCGTCGATGCTTGGCGCGGCCTTCACTTTCCTGTCTCACATCAAATTTACAGAGCCATCCGGATACTTCGCCCAGCACTTCACACCACAGTCTCCGGACGTGGCGTAGGTCGCGCCCGTTCCGCTTGGCGGAACCCGTTATCCCAAGGAGTGAGTCCATGAACAAGTTGACCGTAAATAAGGCAGCGTTCGCCGCTGTAGCACTGACCGCGCTGTTCGCCCTGTCGGCTTGCGACGTGCAGAAGACGCAGGAAGGCGAAATGCCGAAGGTCGAGGTCACCTCCGAAGGTGGCCAGCTGCCCGCGTACGACGTGGAGACCGCAGAGGTCGAAATGGGTACCGAGACCCGCACCATCGAAGTCCCGACTGCCGAGATCAAGTCGGCTGACGAAGTGCGCGCAGAAGAAGCTGCCGAGCAGTAAAACGCGCCGAAGCTGATTGAACCGAGGCCAGGGCCACCCGCAAGGGTGGTCCTGGCTTTTTTGCGTGTGTGGCCTATTGAATTTGCGCTTCCACTTCCACGTCCGGGCGGGCATGCGGCGTCGTCGGCTTCGCACACCGCCTCCGAAAATTTCTCGAACGCGTAGCGCGTCGGCGGTATGCGCAGCGGCCTGCCGCCGTGCGAAGGGTTGCCATCCGCGCTACAGCGCCTGCGGCGGCGCTTTGGGGCTTAGCTTGCCGACGTTGCCAAACACCCGCAGCGCGGGATTGGCGAAAACCGTGGCGGCATCGTCCTGCAGCTCTTCCAGCAGCGGGGCGATGTCGCTGCGATCTGCCGGCCGGAAGGCCACCCAGCCGTCGCGACCGTTTTGCTTGACGTGGTAGAGCGCGAAGTCGGCAAGCTCGACCATCCGCTCCCACGCGACCGGTCCCTGGCGGTGGGTGGAGAGGGGATATTCGGCCATGCCCACCGAGCACGACAGGCTGAGCGACTGGCCAGAGTCGAGCGTGAACGAATGGGAGGACACCCTGGTGCACAGGCGCTCGGCGATCATCGCGGTGTAGTCGACCGGCATCGGCCGGAACACCACCAGGAATTCCTCACCGCCCCAGCGCACGACGTAGTCGCCGGTGCGCACCAGGTCGCGCAGGATGTGTGCGACCTGGGTCAGGACGCGATCACCGGCCATGTGTCCGTGGACATCGTTGACCTCCTTGAAGTGGTCCAGATCGACCAGGGCAAACGCCATCACCTCGCCCGCGTGTTCACCGTCGCGCGCGCGACGGTCGTAATAGGCCAGGTCGGCCGGTACCTGTGCGGTGATGTACCGGCGGTTGCGCAGTCCGGTCAGCGGATCGGTGCCGCTGACTTCCTTGAGGCCCCGGTTGGCGATCTCCAGGTCGGCCGTGCGCTGCGAGACCAGCAGTTCGAGGGCTTGCCGCTGCTGCCGGTGCCGGTGCTGTTGCAGCCTGTAGCCCGCGGTCACGACCGCAATCACCAGCAGGGCCAGCAGCGCGACGAACCACGGTGTCTCCTGGAACCGCGGCTCGATGGAGAACGGCAGGGCCGCGATTTGCGCTGACGTCACGCCGGCATTGTTGCTGCCGCGCACCTGGAAGGTATACGGCCCGGCTGGCAGGTTGGTGTAGGACGCGTTGCGCTGCACCGGGTCGCCCTGGCGCCACGCTTTGTCATAGCCGACCAGCCGGTATTCGACGCCCACGCTGCGCGGGTCCTGGAAGCTCAGCACGGTGAACTCGAACGAGACGTCACGCGAGTCGCTGGCCAGTTCTATCCCGCTGGCCTCGCTGGCCTCGCTGGAGGCGCGCCACTGGTCCTGCACCTGCATGCGCTCGACAATTACGTTGGGCGGTACCGGGTTCTTGATGATCTCCTGCGTATCCAGGGCGACGATGCCGTCGCGGGTCGGGAACCAGAGCGAATCACCGCGCAGGAATCCCTTCGCATTGCCTGCGCCGTTGCAGCAGTAGCCCTGCTGCCCACTTTTGGAGTCGCCGCGCTCGTTCAGCAGCATTTCGCCGGCGACCGTCTCGACGCTGCGTGCACCGAACGCGACCAGGTCCTTGAGCGGCACGCGGGTGATCCCGCGCAGGCCGCCGGCCCACAAATAACCATCGTGCTCGGTGAGGAAGAACACAGAGTTGGCCGGAAGCCCTGCAGCAGCGTCCAGTGCGCGCCAGCGCCCGTCGTGGAGCAGATAGGTCTTTTCGTCCAGCGATCCGACCACCAGGTCGCCATTCCCGAGCTGGACTATGGACGTCACGTCCAGGTTGGGTGGCAGCCCGCGCTCGATCCCCAACGGGTCGAAGCGCTCGCCGCGCATCTCGAACAGACCGCTCTGCGTGCCCAGCAGCACCCTGCCTGCGGGTGACTTGTAAAAGTAGCGGACCCGCGGATCGACCAGTCCGACAGCCGCGCCGTAGTGGCGCAGGCGGCCGTTGACCAGGTGATACAGGCCGGTGGCCGTGGGAATCCACAGCGTGCCATCGGCATCCCGCACCACGCCGTTGACCTGCGCGCCGGCAATAGGCTCCAGCACGGCCGGTCTCTGCACCTGTCCGGCCTTGTCGCCCAGGTGCTCGATCAGCACCAGTCCGAGCCGGGTCCCGATCCACAGGCGATCACGCTCGGCCAGCAGGTTGTAGCCATTGGGATGTGGAAGTGCGTCTCCGTCGACCACCTTGGTGAAGCGTTGGCCATCGAACAAGCTCACGCCATTGTTGGTACCAACCCAGATCCGCTTGCCGTCCGGATCCGGCGCTACCGACCAGACGATCCGGTCGTGCAGCCCTTCGGCCACGCTGTAGCGCCGCGTCCAGCTGTCGCGCAGCCGGATGATCCCTTCGGTCTGGCTGCCGAACCAGAGGCTGCCCTCGCGGTCCTCGAACGCGGTCCGCAGCCCCGGGATTCCTCCGGGTCCGTCGGGCGCGACAAAGTTCACGATGCGGTTCCTGCCGATGCGCACGAGCCCGATGTCGCCCCCTGCCCAGAGATCGCCGGCGCGGTCGGCATACAGCATGTCAACCGGGGCGTGTCCCAGCTGCGCGCCAAGATCTCTACGCTGCCAGCCTCCCTGGCCATGGACCATGAGCCCCATCGCCGTGCCCGCCCACAGGGCGCCATGCGCCTGGACCAGCCGGCCGATACCGGCCTCGACGGCGTCGGCTGGCAGCGACTCAATGGACCAGCGCCCGGCACTCAATCGATGCACCGCGCCCCTGGAACCGACCAGCAGTCCGTCGGGGCGCGCGAGCAGGGACAGGGTGACTTCGGGCGCGCCCGGGACCGGCAGCAGCTTCCCATCCTGCTCCCGGAAGAGGCCAAAGTCGGTGGCGACGAAAAGGGTTCCTGCAGCGTCTTCAGCGAAGGCCTGCACCTCAAGCGCTGGCCAACGCTTTGCATCGGCGGCAGGTAGGGCGGTGATGCGATCGCCGTCGCGCACGGCGGCCCCTTTGTAGGTGCCTATCCAGAGGCGCCCGTCGCGCGCCAGGTACAGGGTGCGCACCCACACGCCTGGCAGGCCAGGCTCTTGTTCTGGAGTGAAGTTGCGAAATCTGACGCCGTCGAAACGCGCCAGGCCTGACTGGGTGCCGACCCAGATATACCCCTGCTTGTCCTGGGCAATTGCGACCGCGCTGATCTGTGGCAGCCCGTCCTGGATCGACCAGCTGGCACGCACGTAGTGATGCAGCGCCTTGTCGCCACGCAGGGCATGGCCCGTGCCTGGCAGGATCAGCAGGAGGCAGCCGATTACCCAGATCAGTTTCTTCATCGCACTGCAGCCCCCGGAGCCTTGCGCGTCACGTCTGGCAAAAGATAACAGCTGGGCGCGCGGCAGTGAAACGGAGGCCGTGGTGGTCCTGTCGTTGGCAGGGCGCAGGTTGCCCGGCCCCATCCAGCGGTTTGCGCCGAGCGCCATGCGACACCCCTTGCGGCCGGCGTGGGCGCTTTACGGCTCGCTGACGGGTCAGATGCCATCGTCGTGAATGGAACAGCTACCGGAGTCTGGGCCGGATGCAGTGCTGCATCGGGTTAGCCAGACAGTGACGCCCATGCCCATGATTGATCACCACGCGCTGGTACCGCTGCCACGCGGCTTTTTTCGGCGAGACCCACGCGAGGTCGCGCCCGAACTGATAGGGACCATCCTGACTGGACCCGACGGACGGAGTGGACGCGTGGTTGAAGTCGAGGCCTATTGCGGTGCCGACGATCCTGCCGCACACAGCTACCGCGGCCAGACGCGGCGCAACGCCACGATGTTCGGCCCGCCCGGACATCTGTACGTGTACTTCACCTACGGCATGCACTGGTGCGCCAATGCGGTGTGCGAGGAGGCGGGCGTGGGCGCAGGCGTGCTGATCCGCGCACTGGAGCCAATGACCGGGATCGAGCGCATGCGCCTGCTGCGCCCCAGGTCGAGGCGTGATAACGAGCTGTGCAGTGGTCCAGCACGGCTGGCGCAGGCCATGGGCATCACCGGCGCCAGCGACGGCGCCGATCTGGTTTCAGGCAAACAGGGCTACCGATTGCTGAGTGATCCAACCGCGCCATCGCTGGAGCTCGTCAATAGCGCGCGAATCGGCATCAGCAAGGCCATCGATGAACCGTGGCGCTGGCATGCGGCAGGCAACCCGCACGTTTCGCGAAAGCCATCGGCAGCGAGGCGTTTGCCGCGCGTGTAGAACCGGACGCCG
>JBBSVH010000160.1:0-5332 GCA_038233685.1 Lysobacterales bacterium
CGCTGCCATTCGGCCATCGACTCGGGCTTGAACGCCGCGTCAGGGCGATCGGCGACAACGTAGCCGGAGCGGTGCTGCTCGCTGACCCGCATCGGGCGCGCCAGCGGATATCTGGCGAACAGCTCCGCCCACGGGCCCTGCGGCGGCAGGCCCGGGTAGGGCCAGCCGATCAGGCGCAGTGCGGGGAAGTCAGGGGCGGTGTCGGGCATGCGCACATTCTAGGCGCGACCCTGGGCAATCCATCGCCCCGCGGCGCGATCCGCTAGTATTTCGCCCCTGTCCGCCGTGTTTCCCGTCATGCCATCGCCCCCGCACACACCCGCCAATCGCCGCCCGCTGGCCACCCGCGAGCGCCTGTCCGAAGTCCGCTACGAAATCCGCGGCGAGCTGGCGCGGCGCGCACGCGACCTGGAGACCCAGGGCCGCAAGCTGATCAAGTTGAATATCGGCAATCCGGGCGCGTTCGGATTCCGAGCGCCCGAGCACCTGCAGCAGGCGATCACCCGCGACATCGCCCATACCGATCCCTACACCCACCAGCAGGGACTGCCGGAAGCGCGCGAAGCGATCGCCGCGGCGTATGCACGGCGCGGCATGCCCGACGCGCACCCGGACCGGGTGTTCGTGGGCAACGGCGTCAGCGAGCTGATCGACCTGTCGCTGCGCGCGCTGCTCAATCCCGGGGACGAGGTGCTGGTGCCCTCGCCCGACTACCCGCTGTGGTCGGCGGCGACCATCCTCAACGACGGGCGCCCGGTCTACTACCGCTGCGACGCTGACAACGGTTTCCTGCCGGACCCGTCGGACATCGAAGCACTGGTGTCGTCGCGCACCCGCGCCATCGTGCTGATCAACCCGAACAATCCCACCGGCGCCACCTACCCGCGCGAGCTGCTGGAGCGGATCGTGGCGATTGCCGCGCGCCATCGCCTGCTGCTGATGGTCGACGAGATCTACGACCAGGTGCTGTACGACGGCGCAAGGTTCGAGCCGGTGGCGCCGCTCGCCGGCGAGGTGCCGTGCATCACTTTCAGCGGCCTGAGCAAGGTCCACCGCGCCTGCGGCTGGCGCGTGGGCTGGGCTCTGCTGTCGGGGAGTTTTTCGGAGATCGGCAACCTGCACCACGCCATGGACCTACTGGGCGCGCTGCGCCTGTGCGCCAACGTGCCTGGGCAGTACGCGATCGATGCGGCGGTCAACGGCCCGGACACGATTACTGCGCTGTGTTCGCCGGGCGGGCGCCTGTTCGAGACCCGGCGCGTGGTGATCGAGGCCTGCGAGGCCAGTGAGCATCTGCAGCTGGTGGCGCCTGGCGGAGCACTGTACGCGTTCCCGGCCGTGGTCGGCGCGGCCGCGCAGGGCTTCGACGACCACGATTTCGCGCTGCAGCTGCTGGAGGACGAGGGCGTGCTGGTGGTGCCGGGTTCCAGCTTCAACGTGCCCTACCGCCATCACTTCCGGGTGACCCTGCTGCCGGACGCGCAGACCATGGGCGAGGTGTTCGCACGCATCGAGCGGCTGCTGTCGCGGCGGGTGGAGAGCGCCGGCAAGGTGGTGCAGATCAAGGGCAACTCACGCCCTGCCGCGGCGTGACCGCGCAAGCCACGCCGCTGAACCCGGTGATGCGGCACATGTCCGACGACTCGCGCCTGCACCAGGCAGCGCTGCGCTATCTGGCGCTGGGCGACTCGTACACCATCGGCGAAGGCCTGGCGGCGGGCGAATCCTGGCCAGCGCAGCTGGCGCAGGCCCTGCGCGACAAGGGCGTGGCCATCGATGAGCCGCTGATCGTCGCCCAGACCGGCTGGACTACCGATGAGCTGCAGACGGCGATCCAGGCCACCGAGCTGGATCCACCCTACGACCTGGTCAGCCTGCTGATCGGGGTCAACACCCAGTATCGAACCCGTCCAGTGGAGGAGTATCGCGAGCAGTTCGACGCGCTGTTGCGGCTGGCGATCGGTTTTGTGGGGGGACGTGTGGAACGCGTGCTGGTGCTGTCGATTCCCGACTGGGGAGTGACACCGTTCGCGTTGACCGAACACGGCCGCACGCCTGCGGAGATCGCGCAGGCCGTGGACGCCTTCAACGTGGCCGCTTTCGAGGTGTGCGCGCGCATGGGCGTGGCCTTCCTCGACATCACCCCGATCAGCCGCGAATGCGGCGCCCAGCAGGAAATGCTGGTGGCAGACGCACTGCATCCTTCGGCCGCGATGTATTTGCTGTGGGCGCGGCAGGCGCTACCCGCGGTGCGCACCATGGTCAAGGGCAGATGAGCGCGGCCGCCCAGCCGCTGGATCGCGCCACCTGCCTGCGCATCGCCAGCGCCTTCCTGCCGCCGCATCCACTGGGCAATCGTTGGCACTACTACTACGCGCGCGGCAAGCTGGGCAGCGACCCGCTGTATCCGGGCGTGCTGCAGGCACTGCGCGGCAGCACCGCGCCGGTGCTGGACCTGGGCTGCGGGCTGGGCCTGCTGGCGCACGCCCTGCGCCAGGACGGGCAGGCGATGGACTATCGCGGCGTGGACATCGATGCGTCAAAGATCGCGCGCGCGCAGCACGGATCCGCGCGCGCGCGACTGGGCAAGGTGGCGTTCGAGCTTGTGGATCTTGCGCAGGGGCCGCCGCCACATCGCGGCAGCGTGTGCCTCCTTGACGTGCTGCAGTACCTGGAGCGCGACGCGCAGCAGCGTCTGCTCGACGACGCCATGTCGATGCTGGTGCCGGGCGCGCGCCTGGTGATCCGCACCGCGCTGGAGGACGGCAGCGGTCGCGGCGCCACCACGCGCATCACCGACCGGATGGCGAACATGATCGGCTGGATGCAATCGCGGCCGCGCTGTTACCCGAATGCGAAGAGGCTGCGCGCGCAACTGGAAGCAGGAGGACTGGCAGCCGAGTTCGCACCGCTGTACGGGAACACGCCGTTCAACAACTGGTTGATCGTGGCGGGCAAGTAGGGGCGGTGCATCCGAGTTTGCCCGGATGCACAGTTCTTACCGGATCCGCTGCCTTTGTAGATCCGAGCTTGCTCGGATGCACTTGGCGCAGATCAAAAGCATCCGAGCGAGCTCGGATCTACCGGGCAGGATCAACAGCATCCGAGCGAATCCGGAACCCGCACGCCCGCTGCCGTAGATCCGAGCTTGCTCGGATGTACTTGGCGCGGATCAAAAGCATCCGAGCGAGCTCGGATCTACGGGGCAGGATCAAAAGCATCCGAGCTAAGCCGGAACCCGTATGCCCGCCTTTGTAGATCCGAGCTTGCTCGGATGCACCTGGTGCGGATCAACAGCATCCGAGCGAGCTCGGATCTACGCGGCAGGGTCAGCGGCAGGACTGCGCTTGGAGTTCTTCCGGCAACACGCTGCTGTAGCCGCGCTGCTGCATGGCCTGCAGCACGCCTTCGACGATGGCCAGGTTGTTGCCGTGCGGCGCGCCTTCGTGCAACAGCACGATGCTGCCGGGCCGCAATTGCGCGGTGATCCGCGCCACCACCTGTTGGGTCTGTCCGCGCACGCCGTCGAAGCCGCGCGCGCTCCACGCCACGCGGGCCAGGCCGTGGCGCTGCAGCGGTGCAGCGACGAACGGATTGGCCATACCGACCACGGCGCGAAACCAGCGCGGCGCGGTGCCGGTGATGTCGGTAAGCACGGCCTGGGTGTGGTCGATCTCGGCGGCCATGCGCCGCGGCCCCAGCGCCCAGAACCAGGCCTGCGGGTGCGAGCTGCTGTGGTTGCCGATGCCGTGGCCGCGCCTGAGGATCGCGCGTGCAAGCTCCGGCCTTGCGCTGGCCCGATCGGCCACGAGGAAAAAGGTGGCTTTGGCCTGGTAGCGATCGAGAAGATCGAGCA
This sequence comes from Lysobacterales bacterium, assembly GCA_038233685.1. GTDB lineage: Bacteria > Pseudomonadota > Gammaproteobacteria > Xanthomonadales > Xanthomonadaceae > Pseudoxanthomonas_A. Next base: position 3,857 of record JBBSVH010000160.1, read on the forward strand.
TGGCCCCCGTCTCGCTTGAGGGCCCGTCGTCGATGGTCAGCCAGACCTTGGGTTCGGCGGTCGGCAGGCGTACCAGCACCGGGCCGAACAGGGCCGAATGCGGCGCCAGCGTGCCCCACACCAGCAGCAGGTGCGTGGCCGCCAGCAGCGGCAGGCCCACGCGCCATCCCAGCCACCACCACAGTCCTATGACTGCCAGCTGCGAGGCCAGGAACACCCACAGCCACGCGCGGGGGTGGCGTGGCGGGCGATGCAATGTTGCCGTTGTGGTCATGCCCGGATCATGCCACGCGGCGTAAAATGCACGTCTTCCCGAATCACTGGTGTTACCCCATGTCCCTCGACCCCGCACTGCGTTCGCGCATCGAATCCCTGCTCCAGTCCAACCGCGTCGTGCTGTTCATGAAGGGTCAGCCGACGATGCCGCAGTGCGGCTTCTCGGCCAAGGCGGTCGGGGCGCTGGGCGCGCTGGGCGTGGACTTCACCCACGTCGACGTGCTGGCCGACCAGGACATCCGCGAAGGCATCAAGGCCTACGGCGACTGGCCGACGATCCCGCAGCTGTACATCGACGGCGAGCTGGTCGGCGGCAGCGACATCATCGAGCAGATGAGCAATTCCGGCGAGCTGGCCGAAGTGCTGGGCGTGCCCGCGCCTGACCGCACGCCGCCGACGATCACCGTGACCCCGGCCGCAGTCGAGATGCTGCGCAAAGCCGTTGACGACGCCGGCCCCGGTGCGGCGCTGACCCTGTCGATCAACGCGCAGTTCCAGCCGAACTTCCAGCTGGGCCAGTTCGATGCCGACGCCATCGCCGCCGAATCCAACGGACTGCGCGTGCAGTTCGACCTGGCCAGCGCACGCCGCGCCGACGGCATCACCATCGACTGGGCCGACGACATCCGCGGCAAGGGCCTGGCGATCGACAACCCCAATGCGCCCAAGCCGATGCCGCAGATGGCGGTGAAGGAGGTCGACGCGAAAGTGCGCGCCGGCGAGTTGATCCTGGTGGATGTGCGTCCGCCGGAGGAGCGCGCCATTGCGGCGGTCGGCGTACCGTTCCGCACCTTCGACGGCAACGGCCGCGCCGACATCGAAGCGCTGCCCAAGGACACCGCGATCGCCTTCATGTGCCACGGCGGCGGGCGCAGCGGTCGCACGACCGAGGAGTTCCGCGCCATGGGCTTCAGCAACGTCCACAACGTGACCGGCGGCATCACCGCCTGGGCCGATGAGGTGGATACGGGATTGCCGAAGTACTGAGTCTTAACTACGCGGAAGCGTGCACGCGTGGGCGCCGGCAAAAGGCGGCCGGCCGGGGCCCGACCTGTACCGCCGTAGATCCGAGCTTTCTCGGATGTTTTTGCTTTCAATCCAGGAGCATCCGAGCAAGCTCGGATCTAAAGCAGGGGCGGGGGAGCCTCAGCCGGAGAATCCTCCGCTAGCCAGGTACTCCAGCTCGTCCTGGGTGGATTC
>JBBSVH010000161.1:0-5324 GCA_038233685.1 Lysobacterales bacterium
GACCCCCGATCCTTCGAAGCGCGCCTGTACGCGCAGTGGGAGGACGCCGGCTATTTCAGGCCCAGCGGCACGGGCGAGCCGTACACGATCCTGCTGCCACCGCCCAACGTCACCGGCACCCTGCACATGGGCCACGCATTCCAGCACACGCTGCAGGACGCGCTGGTGCGCTACCACCGCATGCGCGGCTTCGACACCTTGTGGCAGATGGGTAGCGACCACGCCGGCATTGCCACCGAGATGGTGGTGTCGCGCAACCTCGCCCTCGAAGGCAAAGGCGAGACCCGCGACTCGCTGGGTCGCGACGGATTCATCGACAAGGTGTGGGAGTGGAAGGCTCAGTCGGGCGACACCATCGAGCGCCAGATGCGCCGCCTGGGCACCTCGGGCGACTGGTCGCGCAGTACCTTCACCATGGATCCACTGCCCTCCCAGGCGGTGATCGAAGCCTTCGTGCGCCTGTATGACGACGGCCTGATCTATCGCGGCCAGCGCCTGGTCAACTGGGACCCGGTGTTGAAAACCGCGATCTCGGACCTGGAAGTGGAGAACGTGGAGCAGGACGGTTTCCTGTGGTCGATCGCCTACCCGCTGTGCGACGGCAGCGCCACGCTGGTGGTGGCCACGACGCGTCCGGAAACGATGCTCGGCGACGCCGCGCTGGCCGTGCATCCGGACGACGAACGCTATGCGCACCTGGTCGGCCAGCGGGTCGAGTTGCCGCTGACCGGGCGCACCATCCCGATCATCGCCGACACCTATGTCGAGCGCGAATTCGGCACCGGCGTGGTCAAGATCACCCCGGCCCACGACTTCAACGACTACCAGGTGGGCCTGCGGCATTCACTGCCGCTGATCAACATCCTCACCCCCGAAGCCGCCATCAACGACGCGGCGCCGGAGCGCTACCAGGGCCTGGACCGCTACGTCGCGCGCAAGCAGATTCTGGCCGACCTCAAGGACGCCGGCCTGTTGATCGAGGCCAAGGCGCACAAGCTGCAGGTACCCAAGGGCGACCGCACCGGACAGGTGATCGAGCCGTACCTCACCGACCAGTGGTTCGTGAAGATGGACACGCTTGCCGCCCGCGGCCTGGAGCTGGTCGCGGGCGTCGATGGCAAGCCGGGCGCGGTGAAGTTCGTGCCCCCCAACTGGATCAATACCTACCGTCACTGGATGGAAAACATCCAGGACTGGTGCATCAGCCGCCAGCTGTGGTGGGGCCATCGCATTCCGGCGTGGTTCGACGCCGACGGCGGGATCCACGTCGGTCGCGACGAGGCCGAAGCGCGCGTGCGAAGCGGCCTTGCCGAAGACACGGTGCTGACCCAGGACAGCGACGTTCTAGAAACGTGGTTCTCCTCGCAGCTGTGGCCGATGAGCACCATGGGCTGGCCCGACGCAGCGGCGATGGCCGAGCGTGGCTTCGACCGCTACCTGCCGACTTCGGTCCTGGTCACCGGCTTCGACATCATCTTCTTCTGGGTGGCGCGCATGATAATGGCCACTGACCACTTCATGCCCAAGGGCTTGCCCGATGCGCAGCGGGTGCCGTTCAAGGACGTCTACATCACCGGCCTGATCCGCGACAAGGACGGGCACAAGATGTCCAAGTCCAAAGGCAACGTCCTCGATCCGCTCGACATCATCGACGGCATCACGCTTGAGGACCTGGTGGCCAAGCGCACCACAGGATTGATGCGGCCGACCGATGCACCGAAGATCGAGAAGGCCACGCGCAGGGAGTTTCCCGACGGCATCAGCGCGCACGGCGCCGACGCGCTGCGCTTCACCATCGCCGCGCTGGCCAACCATGGGCGCGACATCAAGTTCGACATGGGCCGCGCCGAAGGCTACAAAAACTTCTGCAACAAGCTGTGGAATGCGACGCGGTTCGTGCTGATGAATACCGGGGGCGGTGCTTCCCTTCTTCCGGGGGGAGAAGGAACATCCGGGCCCGTCACCGACCCGGAAAAATGGATCCTCGCGCGGCTTGCCAGGGTCACCGCCGAAGTCGAAACCCACTACGCCAGCTACCGCTTCGACCTGCTGGCCCAGGCGCTGTACGAGTTTGCCTGGAACGAGTTCTGCGACTGGTTCGTGGAGCTGTCCAAGCCGGCCTTGAACGGCGACGACGCGGCCGCGGCGGCGAGCACGCGGCACACCCTCCTGCACGTGCTGGAGTCGCTGCTGCGCCTGCTGCATCCGCTTATTCCCTTCGTGACCGAGGAGCTGTGGCACCAGGTGGCGCCGCGTCTGGCCATCGAAGGGCCCACGATCTCGCTGCAGCCCTATCCGCAGTCCTCTAGCGACCACGGGCAGCCGCACGCGCAGGCCGAAGCCGACGTGGACTGGCTCAAGGACATGGTGTCGTCGCTGCGCCGCGTGCGCAGCGAACTGGGCGTGTCACCCGGACGTCCGGTTGCGCTGCTGCTGTGCGAAGGCAACGCGCGCGACCGGGACCTCGCCGAGCGCTATGCATCGCAACTGTCGTTCCTGCTCAGGCTGGAGTCGATCGAGTGGCTGGACTCGGCCGCCGACGCGCCCGCTTCGGCCACAGCGATCGTCGGCGAGCTGAAGTTGCTGGTGCCGCTGGAAGGGCTGGTCGACCTGGGCGCTGAGCGCACCCGCCTGGACAAGGAAATCAAGCGCGTCGAGGTCGAGATCGGCAAATGCCAAGGCAAGCTGGCCAGTGACACCTTCGTAGAGAACGCGCCGCCGCCCGTGGTCGAGCAGGAGCGCAAGCGCCTGGTCGACTGGCACGTGCAGCTGGACGGTCTGCAGGCGCAGCGTGCAAAACTTTGAGCTGCTGCGGAGTTTCCCCCGCCCTGTGGGAGCGACGTGAGTCGCGAAGCGCCCTGCCGGTGAGTCTGTTTCGTGACTGACGTCGCTCCCACAATGACTCGCTCGATGACTCGCTCAACAACTTCCACTGGAGCGGCCTGCGTGGCGGCGGTACCTTCGCTCTTCAGCGCTTCCTAGCGATCGCTGCCCCGCTTCTTCAGTAGACTGACGGCCAGCAGCGCCACCAGCAGGGTTCCGCCGATCAGCAACGCCCACAGCAGCCATGCTTTCCAATCGCGCGCGACCGGCGCTGCGCTCAGCGCCGCCTCGCCGGCCAATACGGTTTCGTCACCCATGTCGGCCACGGCCGGTTGCCACTGCGCGCCCCGCTGCTGGCGCAGCACGTCGACCAGCTGCGCCAGGGGCGCCGCGGTGCGGCTTGCGCGAGCGCTGCCGGCCAGCATCGAGTACGGCGCGTCGCCCTCGGCCAGGAACACCAGCACCTCCGGTTGGTAGCCGAGGCGCAGTCCTGGTGCCACGCCGGGCAGTGGCGTGGCCGGCACCAGGCGCCACTGGCGGTCGCGGCGGAGCGCGTGCAGGGGTTCGGGCGGCGACCGGCTCGCGGTCGCTCCCGAACCAATTCGAAATCCCAACCAGGGGTTCGCCGCCGGCCGCCACGGCTGGTCCGCCGATTCACGGCTGTACAGCCGCCATTGACTGCTGCTGTTGGCGGGCAGCAGCAGGTCCGCGCGCTGGATGGGAAAGCGACCCGGCAGGCGGTATTCAAAGCCCTGCAACCCCTGCTCGGTCACCGACTTGCCCGCCAGCGCTTCCCACTGCCATGGCCTGTCCGCCGTTTCCGGCAGCAGCTGCACGCGTATGCCGGTGATCTCGAGCGAGGGCTCGCCGCGGTGCGGCATCAGGCGCAGGTAGCGCGCCCGCGTGGCACTTGGCAGCAGGATGCGTTGCTCCACCAGCCGCTGGCCCTGGTTCTGCAGGTCCAGCAGCCGCGCGTCCACCGCCACCATCGACCAGTCCTTCAGGTCGTCCGACGCGGCCACGCCGAAACGTCGCTCCAGGGGCGCCTGTCCCGGCGCCCAGTCGACGACCAGCGCCTGGACCTGCTGCGGCACCGCACTGAGGTCGATGACAAACTCATTGGCGCTGTCCCCCTGGGGCCGCATCAGCACACGGCGCAAGCTGCCGTCGCTGCCGATCTCGCTGATCGCCGCGATGTCGCGGTCGAGCGAGGAATTCTCCAGCGACAGCGGGAACCACGGCACGGCCAGTTCGCTCGGCGCGCGTGCCAGCGGCTGGTCCGGGCCGAACAGCGAGGAAGGCACTTCCATGCTGGCGCCGTTGACCACCACCACATCCTGCATTTGCGGCGACTGCGCACGCAGGTACACATCGCGGGTGAGGGTCGAGCGGTACGCACCCTCGCCTGCGTCCTGCAGGACCAGCGGCCACTGCCAGGCGAAATCATCGGCAATGGACGCGGCCGCAGCCAGCGGCAGCAGCAACAGCAACAGAACGAGTTTCTTCATGCGGGAACTTCCTCGGAGGCGGCGCGCGGCGGAGCCGGTGCCAGATAGCCGACCACCGTGCACAGCAGGCCGTAGGCGATGAACGATGCAATGCCCAGGCCGTTGCCCAGGTTGCCGCGATCGACCAGCACCAGCTTGGCCAGGACCACGCCCATGAGCACCGCGCCGCCCAGCCACAGTCCACGCTGGCCACGTCGCGAGCCAAGCACCCAGCCGAGCACGCCAAGGACGCTCCACACCACGGTGAGGCTGGTCTGCGCCAGGCTGGTGGACAGCAGATCGGGCGACCACGCCACGCCGCCCCAGTGATGCACGCTGCGCAAGGTGCTGAAGGTCAGCATCAGGAATCCGGCGCTGGCCAGCGCGAACACCCGCAGGTGCCTGATGCCTTCCGGCGCCTTGTCGGACCACAGCCAGCGCGCCGCGAGAGCAAGCAGCACCAGTTGGCTGAGCTCCAGCGGGTTGAGTAGCGGCACCCATGCCAGCGGCGCGGCGTCGCCTGCCGCCGTCATGCCAGTAAACCACCACAACCCCAACACCATAAACAGCGCCGACTGCAGTGAAGTGCGGTAGCCATCGAAGCGCGCACCCAACGGAAGCGCCAGCCACGGCCAGCGCAGCAGCGACAGCGCCAGCATCGCCAGCCAAGGCAGCGCGACCAACGCCCATTCCCAACCGGCAGCCAGCGCGAAACGCTGCGCCAGCCACGAGGCCAGCAGCGACAGCACCGCAGGCCACAGCAGCCACCAGGCGAACTGCGCCCAAGGAGCGAAGCGGTCATCGCTGGCGCGCAGGCACAGCAGGCTGCGCACGCCCAGCGTGGCAAAGGGCAGCCATGCCCAGATGCCATTCCCGGCAAACGGATGCAGATGCACCTGCGACTGCCAAAGGGCCAGCGGCAGCGCGACGACAAAACCGCCCAGCGTGGTCAGCACCAGCGCATGCGCCGGCCGGCGCCGATGCATTTCGGCCGCCAGCCAGCCGGTCAGCGCC
>JBBSVH010000162.1:0-5302 GCA_038233685.1 Lysobacterales bacterium
CAGCGCAGAGCCGATGCTGGATGCGGCCTCGCCGATGGACCCCAACCTGCGCCTGAACCTGCGCCTGATCCCCTACTCGGACGACTACTGGCTGCTGGTGGCGCGTGACGTCAGCAAGATGTTGCGCCTGGAGCAGGTGCGGCGTGATTTCGTTGCCAACGTCTCGCACGAGCTGCGCACGCCGCTGACCGTGGTCCACGGCTACCTGGACATGCTGGATCCCACTGATTTCCCGGAGTGGGCGCCAATCCTGGCCGAAATGCAGAAGCAGTCCCAGCGCATGACCCAGCTGGTCGAAGACCTGCTGACCCTGTCGCGCCTGGAGGTGCAGGACAGCCTGCAGGACGAAAGCGTCGCCATGGCGCCAATGCTTTCCACGCTCAAGCGGGAGGCCGAAGCGGTCAGCCAGCACCGCCATACCGTCATTGTCCAGGATCAGGCGCGCGTGGACCTTTGGGGCTCCAACAAGGAATTGCACAGCGCGTTCTCCAACCTGGTCATGAACGCGGTCCGCTACACGCCGGTGGGCGGCACCATCACAGTCACCTGGGCGCGCGACGACGACGGCGCGGTGCTCAGCGTGCGCGACACCGGCTACGGGATTCCCGAAGCGCACCTGCCGCGCATCACCGAACGCTTCTATCGGGTCTCGACCAGCCGCTCGCGCGAGAGCGGCGGCACCGGCCTGGGGCTTTCGATCGTCAAGCACGTGCTCAACCTGCACCAGGCACGCCTGGTGATCGAGAGCGAGGTCGGCAAGGGCAGCCTGTTCGCGATCCACTTCAGCGCCGGGCGCGTGCATCCACGCGATGGAGACCTTACCCTTCCCGGACCGCATATCCAGACCGCCTGACCGAATGAGCGCCGCATTTCCCGCACTACCCGACATCGCCCCGCCGGCCGAGGGCGATCCGCTGCGGGACCCGGCGCTGTACCTCAATCGCGAGCTGTCACAGCTGGACTTCAACTTCAGGGTGCTGGCGCAGGCCCTGGACCCGCAGGTTCCGCTGCTGGAGCGCCTGCGCTTCCTGTGCATCTCCTGCACCAACCTGGACGAATTCTTCGAGATCCGCGCGGCCACCGTGCGCCATGCGCTCGACTTCGGGCTGCCGCCTGCTGCCGACGGGCTCAGCGCCGCGTCCATCCTCAACACCATCCATGACCGGGCGGCCGAACTGGTGGAGGCCCAGTACCGCTGCTGGAACGATGTTCTACGGCCATCGCTCAGCGAGAACGGCGTACGCGTCCTGGGTCGCGGATCGTGGAATGCGAGGCAGACCCGCTGGCTGCGCGCCTACTTCCGCAACGAGATCATGCCGGTCCTGTCGCCGCTGGGCCTGGACCCATCGCATCCGTTTCCCAAGATCCTCAACAAGTCGCTCAATATCGTGGTCGTTCTGAAGGGACGCGACGCGTTTGGCCGCGCCGGGCATCTGGCCATCGTGCGGGCGCCGCGCTCGCTGACGCGCATCATCCACATGCCGCAGCGCGTGTCCGGCGGCGAGCACGATTTCGTCCTGCTGTCCTCGGTGCTGTCGGCCTTCGCCGATGAAATGTTCCCGGGCATGGAGGTTAAGGGCGCGTACCAGTTCCGGGTGACGCGCAACTCGGAACTGGTGGTGGACGAAGCCGAGGTGGAGAACCTGGCGCTGGCGCTGCGCGACGAACTCATGGCGCGCGGCTACAACCCCGCCGTGCGCCTGGAGATTGCCAGGGACTGCCCGAAGCCGATCGTGCGCACGCTGCTGCAGAATTTCGACCTGCCCGAAAATGCGGTGTACCTGATCGACGGGCCGGTCAACCTCAACCGCGTGACCCAGGTCTATGACCTGGCCGCCAAGCCGGAGCTGAAGTACCCCGCCTTCATTCCGCGCAACACCGTCGGCATGGACGCGATGTTTGAAACCGTCCACGAGCATGACGTTCTGCTGCACCACCCCTTCGATGCGTTCACCCCGGTGCTGGAGCTCATCCGCCAGGCAGCGGTGGATCCCAACGTGCTGGCCATCAAGCAGACTCTCTACCGCACCGGCAAGAACTCGTCGATCGTCGATGCGCTGATCATGGCGGCGCGCAACGGCAAGGACGTCACCGTGGTTGTTGAGCTGCGCGCACGTTTCGACGAAGACGCCAACCTGGGCGTGGCCGACCGGCTGCAGGAAGCCGGCGTGCAGGTGGTCTACGGCGTGGTCGGCTTCAAGACCCACGGCAAGATGCTGCTGATCGTGCGCCGCGAAGGGCGCAAGCTGCGCCGCTACGTGCACCTGGGGACCGGCAACTACCACAGCGGCACCGCACGCGCCTACACCGACATCGGCCTGATCACCGCCGATCCGGACATCGGCAACGACGTGCACCTGCTGTTCCAGCAGCTGTCGGGTCTTGCCCCGTCCACGCGACTGAAGCGCCTGCTGCAGTCGCCTTTCACCCTGCACCCTGGCCTGATCCGGAAGATCGAACGCGAGGCCAAGCTTGCGCGGGACGGCAAGCCCGCCAGGATCATCGCCAAGATCAATGCGATCAACGAGCCGCGCATCATCCGCGCGCTCTATGCCGCCTCCCAGGCGGGGGTAAAGATCGACTTGATCGTGCGTGGTGCCTGCTCCCTGCGGCCCGGCGTCCCCGGCATTTCCGACAACATCCGGGTGCGATCGATCGTGGGGCGATTCCTCGAGCACAGCCGGATCTACTGGTTCGGCAACGACGGCAGTCCGGAACTGTTCTGCGCCAGCGCCGACTGGCTGGAGCGCAACCTGCTGCACCGCGTGGAGACCTGCTTCCCGATCCTCGATCCGGCGCCCGCGGCGCGGGTGTTCAAGGAGGCGTTGCAGAACTACCTCGATGACAACCTCAACGCGTGGGAGCTCGACCGCCACGGCACCTACACCAAGATCGTTCCCGCGCAGGGCGAGGCGCCGCACAGCGCGCAGGCGCTGCTGTTGGCCAACGTGTGATGACGACGGTGACGGCACCCGGTCCGGTAACATCCTCGACCATGCCCTTCCAGACCAGCGCGGTGTCACCTCCCCTGCAGGACGGCGAACAGCTGGCCGCCGTGGACATCGGTTCCAACAGTTTCCATATGATCGTGGCCCGCTATACGCTCGGGCAGCTGCGGGTGGTCGACCGCCTGCGCGAGACCGTGCGCATGGCCGACGGCCTGGACCGCAAGGGCGGCCTTTCGGACCGGGCGCAGCAGCGCGGACTCGAGTGCCTGGCCCGCTTCGGCCAGCGGATACGCGAGGTGCCCTCGACACGGGTGCGCGCGTTGGCCACCAACACCGTGCGCCAGCTTGCCTCCCCGCAGGCCTTTCTGGTTCAAGCCGAGCGCGCGCTGGGACACCCTATCGAAGTGGTGTCCGGGCGCGAGGAAGCGCGCCTGATCTACCTGGGCGTAGCGCACGCGCAGCCGCCCAAGCCCGACCAGCTGCGCCTGGTGATCGATATCGGTGGTGGCTCGACGGAATTCATCATTGGCCGTGGCTTCGACCAGATCGAGCGGGAAAGCCTGCAGGTTGGCTGCATTGCCAGCACCCGTCGATTCTTCCCCGGTGGCAAGCTTTCGAAGAAGCGCTGGAAGGAAGCGCTGACTGAAATCGGTGCGGAGTTCCAGCAGTTCGCAGGCCTGTATCGCGCGCTGGGCTGGCACGAGGCCATCGGCTCCTCCGGAACCCACAAGGCCATCGGCGAGATCTGCGCGGCGATGGGCCTGACCAAGGGCGCGATCACCGCGGAAGCGCTTCCGCAGCTGCGTGACCGCCTGCTGCAGGCCGACCATATCGACCGGATCGACCTGCCCGGGCTGTCCAACGATCGCCGGCCAATCATCGCCGGCGGTGTTCTGGTGCTGGAAGCCGCCTTCGCCGCACTGGGTCTGCAGCGCCTCATGGTCAGCAAGGCCGCAATGCGCGAAGGCATCCTGTACGACATGCTGGGTCGTGGCAGCCAGAACGACCCGCGCGACACTTCGGTCGCTTCGCTGACCCAGCGCTACGGGATCGACGAGGCACAAAGCTCTCGCGTGGAAGAAACCGCGATGCGCCTGTTCCAGCAAGTGGCCGACGCCTGGGACCTGGACGACGACGACGCACGCCAGCTTGGCTGGGCCGCGCGACTGCACGAGATCGGCCTGGCCGTGGCGCACAGCCAGTACCACGTCCACGGCTCCTACCTGCTGGAGCACTCCGACATCGCCGGCTTCTCGCGGCAGGAGCAGCAGGTCCTCGCAGCCCTGGTGCGCACCCACCGCCGCAGCATCCCGAAAAGCGCCTTCGACGCCATTCCCGACCGCCTGCTGCTCGCCGCCAAGCGCAAGTCGGCGCTGCTGCGCCTGGCCGTGCTCCTGCATCGCGCGCACCTGCACGAAACTGCCCCCACGATGGAACTTGCGGCATCTGGAAACGAGCTCAAGCTGCTGGTGTCGCGGGACTGGGTGGACGCGCGGCCATTGCTGCGCGCCGACCTGCTCAGCGAGCCGGGCGACCTGGAAAGTCTGGGCGTCACCTTCAAGCCGTTCGTGGCCTAGCGATTTGCACGACCCGCCGGGCGAGCGACGCGCCCGTCGGCCCCCTGCACTGGTTTGCCCAAAGCGCTAGACTCGGGACCGAGCTGCCGGGAAGCGCAGGGCTAGCAGCGCGAGAGGACGGACCCATGACCCGGAAGTCTCCAGCCAACCTGATCGATACGGCCGCGGAGGCCATCGGCCCTAGAGCGGCGTCCATAGACCAGAGCATCGACCGCATGCTTTCGGTGGTTCGCACGCACCTGGACATGGATGTGGCGTTTGTTTCCGAATTCAACGGACGCGACCGGGTGTTCCGCTTTGTCTCCTGCGCCGCCGACAATGACGTGATCCGGCCTGGTGACAGCGCGCCGCTCGATGACGGCTACTGCCTGCGGGTGGTGCAAGGCCGCATTCCGCAGCTGATCCCTGACACCTCGGCCATTCCGGTGCTGGCCTCGATAGCAATCACCGCCCAGATGCCGATCGGGGCGCACATCAGCATTCCCATCCGCCTGTCCGATGGCAGCGTGTACGGCACGTTCTGCTGCTTCAGCCATGTGCCCCGCGCGTCGCTGGACGAACGCGACCGGCGGATGATGCAGGCGTTCGCCGAGCTGCTGGCCTACCAGGTGGAGGGCAACCTCGATGCGGTGCGAGCGCATCAGGACAAGCTGGACCGCATCAGCTCGGTTCTGGAGTTGGGTCAGCCGGGCATCGTGTACCAGCCGATCTACCGGATCTCGGACCGGAAGCTGGTGGGAATCGAATGCCTGTCGCGGTTCCTGCTGGAGCCACAAC
>JBBSVH010000163.1:0-5173 GCA_038233685.1 Lysobacterales bacterium
CCCTGGGCTCAAAGCTCGAGCCACCTGCCCACGATCGCGCGCGCTTCGTCCACGCCTTGCTTCGACTCGCCCGAGAACGTCTGCACGCTGACGGTGTCACCGAACACCGACGACAGCTCCTTGCGCACCGCCAGCAGTGCGTTGCCCTGCGCGCCGCGGCTGAGCTTGTCGGCCTTCGTCAACAGCGCATGCGCGGGCAGTCCGCGCTGCACGGCATAGCCGAGGATCTGCCGGTCGTACTCCCGCAGTGGATGGCGGATGTCCATGATCACCACCAGCCCGCGCAACGCATCGCGACTGCCGAAGTAGCCGTCGAGGAACGACTGCCAGTGTGCCTGCAGGTCCTTGGGCACCTTGGCGTAGCCATAGCCGGGCAGGTCCACCAGGTAGCGATCGGAGGTTGGGGGGATGTCGAAGAACACCAGCTGCTGCGTGCGCCCTGGCGTCTTCGACACCCGCGCCAGCGCGTTCTGCTGGCACATCGCATTGAGCGCGCTCGACTTGCCCGCATTGGAACGGCCGGCGAAGGCAACCTCGTATCCGCCATCGGGCGGCAACTGGCGGAAGGTATGCGCGGCGAGCAGGTACTTGGCGCGGGCGAAGGGATTGGGGATGGCCATGCACATAGGATGGCATGGCGGGAACACGAGGCTCGCCGGGAAGACCGTCGCGCGCGTTTGACCGGTTTCTGCGCGACGACGATAATTCCGGCTCTATGCGGACGCCGTCGGCGCCGCTTCGTGCCCCGGAGCTTTGCATGCGTCACATCCGCGCCTACGGTCTGTCTGCCTTCGCCACCCTGGCGGTTGCCATTGGTGCCGTCGCATGGGCCCAGACGGTCACACCGCTGCCTGCACAGGCGCCCACCGCGTCCGCGCCGCTGGATGCCTCGGCAGTTGCCGATTTGGCCAAGGCGCATTGGGGCGACGCCAAGGCCGGCGCGGTCAAGGCTGGCGCATGTGCCGCCTGTCATGGGCTGGACGGCAATCCGGCCGACCCGCAATACCCGCGCCTGGCCGGCATGCCCGAGCGCTACGTCGCCCAGCAGCTGGCGTTGTTCAAGAGCGGCCAGCGCAATACCGGCATGGCCGCGATCATGATGCCGATGGCCATGCCGTTGAGCGCACAGGACATGCGTGACCTTGGTGCGTACTTCTCCCAGCAGAAGGCCGGTGCCGGGATCGGCGACGACAGCAAGATCGCGACCGGTCCTTACGCCGGCAAGAAGTATTTCGAAGTGGGCCAGATGCTCTTCCGTGGCGGCGATCCCGTCCGCGGCGTGCCGGCCTGCATGTCCTGCCATGGCCCGACCGGAGCGGGTAATCCCGGCCCGCCGTATCCCCACGTTGCCGGGCAGCAATCGGCGTATGCCGTGCGTCGCCTGCAGGAATATCGCGCGGGCACGACCAGCGAAACCGATCCGCACATGTTCAACATCATGGCCACGGTTGCCAAGTCGCTGACCGACGAGGAAATCCAGTCGCTGGCCAGCTACCTGCAAGGCCTGCATCCGCGCGCGGACGAAGCAGTGGCCGCCACGTCGGCGCCGTCGGCTGCATCTGCCCCGACCACGCCGATCGCAGCGCCCGCAATGACTCCTGCCGCCAGTGCGCCGCCGGCGAAGCGCTGAACTTTCCTCGCGCGCTCCGGTCACAGCGATACACTCCTTGAATCACACCGCCGGCCAGCGTCCTGGGCCGGCGTCTTTTTTTGGCGCAGCACGCCCGGGCAGCCCTTCGATGATCAAGAAATCCGCTTTGTTGCTCTGCCTGGTCCTTGTCACGGCCCTCGTATCCGTGGGTGCGTGGGCGAAAACACCCGCCCTGGTTGACGGCACCGACTACGCCACCATCGCCGATGGCAGGCCCTACGCCCCGCTGGGCGGCAAGATCGAGGTGGTCGAGGTGTTCGGCTACTGGTGTTCGCATTGCGCGGAATTCCAGCCAAAGCTGGTGGCTTGGACACGCACGCTGCCGTCCGATGTGCGCTTCACCTACGTGCCGGCGGTGTTCTCGGCCGGGGATTCCTTTGCGCGTGCGTACTTCGCCGCAGAGCACTTCGGCGTGCTGGCACGCACCCACGATGCGATGTTTCCCGCCATCCATGTCGACGGCGTACTGGCACAGAACGCCACCGTGGACGAAATCGCAACCTACTACGGCCAGCACGGCCTGGATGCCGCCAAGGCCAAGGCTTACATGACCAGTCCCGAGGTCGCCGCCAAGCTGGCTTATGCGCACCAGTTCGCCTTGCGCAGTGAGGTCGAGGGCACCCCGACGCTGGTCGTCAATGGCCGCTATCGTATTCTTGGCGCCAGCCACGAAGACTCCCTCCGCATCGCCAGCCAGCTGATCGCCCAGCTGGGCGCAGCGACGCGACAGTCCCCGCAACATGCCTCGAAATCCAAACCGGAGATCGCTCGATGAAGCGCACTGCCCTGCTGTTGACCCTGTTGTTGCCGCTCGCCGCTTGCCAGCAGAACACCGCCGCGACGCCGGCGGCGGACGCGCCAGCCGCCGCGTCGACCACGCCCAGTGCCGCCGCAGAAGCCGCCGCCGCCGAGGCTGCTGCCTCGCCCGCCACCGCTGATGCGAGTACGTCCGCCTCTGCCGAAGCCGCGACTGCGCCAGCCGACAGCACCAACACTCCCACCAAGCCCTCCAACGGATTCAACGCCACCGGCGCACTTGCGCCCGGCGTGGATTACGCGGAAATCCAGGGAGGCCAGCCATTCGAGCCGCGCAATGGCAAGATCGAAGTCGTCGAAGTCTTCGGGTATGTGTGCCCGGCGTGCTTCCGCTTCCAGCCGCTGGTAAGTACATGGGAAAAGACACTGCCCGCCGACGTGCGCTTCACCTATGTGCCGGCGCAGTTCGGACCTGACTGGATTCCGTACGCGCATGCGTTCTACGTGTCGCAGTCGATGGGATTGGTCGCCAAGGCCCACGAGGCGGTGTTCAATGCCATCCATGTCGCGGGCACCTTGCCCGGCGAAGGCAAGAAACCCGACGAAGCCGCGATCGCGAAGTTCTACGGCAAGTACGGTGCCGATCCCAAGCAGTTCGCCGACGCCATGCACAGCTTCGCGATCGACGCCAAGCTCACCCATGCCAAGCAGTTCGTCGTGCAGAGCGGCGTGCAGGGGACGCCAACGATGATTGTCGATGGCAAATATCGCGTGATCGGCAAGAGCTACGACGACATGTTGCGCATCACCAACCAGCTGATCGCACAGGAGCGCGCCGCAGGAGCCGCGCACCCGTAAGCTGACGGGCATGTCTACCCGACGACTCAAGCTGCTCAGCGCCAACATCCAGGCCGGCTCCAGCACGCGGCGTTTCAGCGATTACGCCACGCGCAGCTGGTCACACGTGTTGCCGGCGGGCAACAAGCGCGGCGCACTGGATACGATTGCGGTGCTGGCTGGCCAGCACGACATCGTCGGCCTGCAGGAAAGCGACCCGGGGAGTTTGCGGTCGGGTTTCACCAACCAGACCCACTACCTTGCCGAGCGTGCCGGCTTCGCCTATTGGAGCCACCAGCCCAACCGCAGCATGGGCGGCGTCGCCTCCAGCGCCAACGCCCTGTTGAGCCGGCTGGAACCAGTATCCATCAGCGACCATCCACTGCCGGGCCGGGTCAAGGGTCGCGGCGTATTGCTGGCGCGTTTCGGGGATGGCGACGACGGGCTTGTCGTGGCGATTTCCCATCTCTCGCTCGGCGCGGCCTCACGGAGGTCGCAGCTGTCCTTCATCGCCGAATTGCTGCATGGGCATCCGAATGCCGTACTGATGGGCGACTTCAACTGCACGCATGATCGGCCCGAAATGGCCATGCTGTACCAGCGCACGCAACTGCAACCACCGACGCAAACGGTGTGCACGTTTCCCAGCTGGCGACCGCAGCGCGCCATCGACCACATCCTGATGACCGGATCACTGACCTGCGAGCACATGCGCGCGTTGCCTGCGGCGCTATCCGATCACTTGGCATTGTCGATCGAACTGGACGTGCCCGAGGGTGCGCTTCAACGCTGACCCATAAAAAAACGGGCGGCGATTCGCATCGCCGCCCGTCAGGTTTCAGGCGCTGATCGCAATCAGAACTTGAAGTCGGCGCTGATATACACGAAGCGGAACGGCAGGTCGTACGTACCGGCGTCATAGCCGTTCAACGAACATGTCACGCAGACCGGCGGCGACTTGTTGAACAGGTTGTTGACGCCCGCCGACAGCTTCAGGCCCTGGATACCCAGTGAATGGTTCCACGCCACCTGCACGTCGTTGTAGAGGGTCGAGTTGAGCGTGTGGGTGCCCGCACCGGTCGCGCAACCTGTCGCCGGCGTCTTGGCAACGTTGCCGCACGACTCCTTGACGGCGCTGATATAACGCACGTTCCAGCCCGCATTCCAGTCGCCCAGTTTCCAGCCCAGTTGCACGTTGGACTGCCACTTCGGAATGGCGCTGTCGTCCACTTCGACGCCAACCATGCGTTGCGTGGAAAAGCCAGTGGAATCATCCACGGCACGATAGTTGATCGTACGTGTCGCCTGGACGCCGGCGTTGAATTGACCCCAGTCACTCAGGGGGCCGACCCAGTTGCCCTTCAAGTCGATGCCGCTGGTCGTGATCGTGCCCAGGTTGGCCAGGAAGTCGGTCGGTGGATTGAGGTTGCCGCCGGCGCCGCGAGTGAAGCCGGAGCATGCCGCGCCGGAGAGGCTGCCGTCATAGCAGGCGTTGAGCACCGCCTGGATATCGGGTGCCTGGATCGCCTTCTTCACCTTGTAATGGAAGTAGTTGGCCTCGAAGTCGAGCTTCGACGACCACGCCAGGTTGTCCGCCCAACTGGGGCTGTAGACCGCGCCCAAGCTGTAGTTGTCGGACTTCTCCGGCTGCAGGTTGCGATTGCCACCGGTAAACGTGGTGATCTGGGTGTTGGCCTGCTCGAAGGTCGGTGAGACGCCTGCGGCGAGGCAGGCGGCCGCGTATTGCGGGCCGGCCGGGCCCGGTGTGCCGGTGGTGCCGCACGGATCGGTCAGCGTCGCGCCGAACTGGGTCAGGCCGTACAACTCACCCAGATTCGGTGCCCGGAAACCCTGCGAGTAGCTTCCGCGCAGCACCAGATCCGCAATCGGCTGCCAGCGGAAGCCGGCCTTGCCGGTGGTGGCTCCGCC
>JBBSVH010000164.1:0-5130 GCA_038233685.1 Lysobacterales bacterium
CCCTTGCTCTGACCGCGCCCGCCTTGCACGGATGGGACCACCTCACGCGCAGGCGTGCACCAGCAACGGCACGTGGTCGGACAGGTGCGACCAGGGCCGGCCACGCAGCACTTCGACACGATCCATGCGCAGGTCGCGCGTGTAGATTCGATCCAGCGGGAACCACGGCATCCGTGCCGGGAAGGTCCTGGCATGGCGACCATTCGCCGCGACAAACGCTTCGCGCAGCCCACATCGGGCAAGGATCGCATCGGACTGCAGGCGCCAGTCGTTGAAGTCGCCAGCGACGATCAGCGGCGCGTCGTGTGGAAGCACCCCGGAGTTGCTGAGTTCGCAGATCGCCTGCAGTTGCCGCCGCCGATGCGAGCCCAGCAGTCCCAGATGCACGCACGCTACGTGGACGGACCCGGCGCTGTCGGGGAGTTGCAGCTCGCAACAGAGCACGCCGCGCTTCTCGGACCGGCCGACCGAGACGTCGTGGTTGTGGGAGCGGATGATCGGAAATTTCGAAAGCACCGCATTGCCCATGTGTCCACCTGTGAACACGGCATTGCGTCCATAAGCACACTGCGGCCACAGGCCGTCGGCGATGAACTGGTAGTCCGCGGCGGGAAGTCTATTGGCTTGCACTAGATCTGGCGAAGTCGCTCCGCGTACTTCCTGCAGGCACAGGACATCGGCTCCGGTCGTGCGTACCGCCGAGCGCAGTTGCTCCAGGATTGACCGCCTGCCGGTGGCGTTGAAGCCCTGGTGGATATTCAGCGTGAGCAGGGTGAACGCGCTCATCCTTCGGAACGCATCCAGGCGCAGTCCAGCGCGTCGAGTCCGATGTGGATGAGCAGTCCGATGGCCAGCGGCCGCGTGCGGCGCGGTAGCAGGAGCAGCACGTAGAAACCGATTGCAGGTAGCCGGTGCAGCAGATGGAACCCGATGCTGCAGCGGTTGGCCATATACATGGGCTCGGCCCACAGGTGGTCGACGTCGATCAGCCAGCCAGCCAGCATCCACAGCCCGGCAACGCGCCAGCGGTCACGGAAAAAAAACAGAGCGAAGGCCAGCGGCACCGACGCGTGCAGCAGGATATGCAGGATGGGGCGGGCGTCCAGTTCCATCGTATCCAGTGGCGTTGCGAGGGCGCTTGTGGACATCCTAGCGTGCGCGGGGCGATCGATGCGGCGCGAAGCAGCGATCACAACGGCAGGGTGCTTGCCCAGCGCGGCGCGATTCGACGTGCAGGCCAGGCACCGGCTTGTCGAGGCACGCGAACCCGGCGCAGGGCCGGACCTTGCCGATCAGTGCCCAAGGCTGACCTTGAAGGGCTGCGTCGACAGGCACACGAGAATGTTTTCTTCGAACCGAGCTTTGCTCGAGCGTTAGCGTTAGCGTTAGCGATGGCGATCGGCCAAAGTCTGCCGCCGTTTGCGCATGCCTCTGCAGGGTGTGACGCGGACACGCATCCGGAGTGTGTCCGTGACGGACGGCGCGGCTACGCGCTTATGGTCGATTCACGCGGGTGAAACGACGTTTCTGCGACAACATGGCTACTTTCACAAGCAGGGCTTCCGATGACCGAATCGATCGGCAATACCGCTGGCCAAGCCGCGCGCGAAGTCGCTGCGTGGGTGCCGGTGCTGGCGCGACTCGGTTACGCGGCCAAAGGCGTGGTCTTCGTATTGATTGGCTGGATTGCGCTGCGGGCCGCCATGGAGGTCGGCAGTCCGGAAGGCGCAAGCGGGGCGCTTGCTTCACTCGCCGACGAGAACGGCGGCAAGATCATGCTGGTCCTGATCGCCATCGGGCTGCTGTGCCATGTTGCCTGGCGCTTCGTGCAGGCCTTGCTGGATCCAGAGCATCACGGAAATAGCGATGCAAAGCGCGTCGCGACGCGGGTCTTCCACGCGCTGAGCGGGGTAATCTACCTGTCGCTCGCCTTCACTGCCTGGCAACTCAGCCGTGGAGAGAGCACAGGCTCTGACGACGGGCAGCAGGTCTGGATCCAGATGCTTCTCGAGCAACCCTTCGGAACCTGGCTGGTGATGCTGGCTGGTCTTGGAGTCATGCTCTACGGCCTGCATCAGCTGTACAAAAGCTGGACCGGCGACATCAACAAGCGCATGACCGGAACCGATGCCCATGTGTCGCGCGGCGTACGCATTCTTGGGCGCGTGGGGACGGCGGCGCGTGGGGCAGTGTTCCTGCCCATTGGCTGGTTCGTTTTCAACGCAGGCCGTCTGTACCGTGCCGATAAAGCCGCCAATACCGAGGAGGTGCTGCAGATGCTGGGCCAGGGCTGGCTGCTTATGGCCGTGGCCATCGGCCTGATGGCCTATGGTCTGCATCAGATCGCCAAGGCGGTGTACCGCCGCATCGAGCAGCCGGGCTGAGACAACCGGCAAGTGCTGCGCAGGCGGCGACTGCCGGGGTTGGAGAGCGTTTCGAAAGTTCACTTTCACTGTTGGACTCCCCAGGAAAATTCCATGGCCAAGAAAGAAGCCACATCCAAGCCCGCTGCCAGCAGCGCCTCGAGGACGCTTTCAAGCTCTTCTACCGGCGCAGATTCCAGATCCGCAGCTGGCAGTGCCCTGTCCCAGCGCAAATCGCCTGGAAAGACCACATCGCCCGAAGCGGCGAAAGCGGCCTCGAAAACTCTGCGTGATGGCCGCACGTCCGCGGATTCCAAGTCGGCAGCGGGGAGTGCCCTGGGCCAGAAGGCTGCACCCAGGCAGAAGTAGTCCGGGTTGTATTTCTCGAGAGCAGGAGCTGCAACTCGGAGTGGCGCGGTTCTGGCGCGCGCTACCGTCGCTGGGCCAGCGCCGCATCGACAGGCGTAGCCCTCGTGCGTAAAGGGGGGGGTGACGTCCTGCGATCAGTTCGACTCGAGTGGCCGCGACGCCCGTCCAGGCGAGCCCAGGCAAACGCGCTCTGATGCCAGGCAATCGCTGGTTAGCGCTTTGCGCCTGCGGCCGACGCGAGCCCCACGCTCTGGTGCGGAGCCCTACCGGTTCAGGGCACAGAGTCGCCCGGCAGCTTGATCGGCTCGTTGGGGCGTCCCGGATTCGGGTCAATCGGGCGATCGGGTTGTGGATCGATCGGCCCGTCCGGCGTGGGGTCGATTGGCCGATCCGGCTCGGGGTCGCGGGCGGGGTTTGGAACCTGACCCGGAATGCCGTCGGGCGGTTGCACCGGATTGGGGGCGTGCATTGTCATTGGTACTCCAGCGGGTGAGCTGCCGCGCTGCAGGCGACAGCTTCAGGTCAGCAAAACGCCGCCGGTGAGGCCGGTGGCAAAAAACATCAGGTTGCGGATCGCCGACTGCAGGAAGGTCCACTTGCCGTCCTGGCGCACCATGCCGCTGGTGCGCAATTCGCGAAGCCATGCTTCCACGCGTGCTGCGGAATTGCCAACGGTGGCAACGGCGTGCGCCACCTGGGCGGCGGAGGCCTCGAAACGAGTGGTCCAGTACTGGACATCGTGCGGGCTTTCCAGGCTGACTTCGTCGCAAGCTTCGTGTACGCGCATGGGCAGGACAGGTGACATGGAATTTCTCCGCGTTGTCAGCAGTAGAACGTCAGTGGCCTCGTGCCCCGGTCACCATAGCGGTGTCGTTCAGTCAGGTACAAAGGTGGGAGCGTCCTGATCCAGTGCATCTCCGGCTTGCCCTGGATTGTCTTGACGCTCGTGTGTTCAGTGCGTGAGGAAAGGGCGCTGGGATGCAGGGCCCGGAACGCGGGCGGAAAGACGGTGCGTAGACTGTTCAGTTTCCCCTGTTAGAAAGTCGCGGCCTGCGGAGAACTGAATGCAAAGCATGACCAACGCGAGGATTGCCATAGTCGGAGCAGGCATGGCCGGGCTGGCGTGCGCGACCCGGCTGGGAACGTCGGGAATCAGGGTGACGCTGTTCGACAAGTCGCGCGGCCCAGGGGGGCGTATGTCGACACGGCGGATAGGGACCAGGCTGGGGGAGGTTGCCTTCGACCACGGGGCGCAGTACTTCACTGCACGCGATCCGGGTTTCATCGAACAGGTGCATGCCTGGGCGGAGGCCGGAATCGTCGCCCCGTGGCCTGCGGCCGGTGCTGACGCGTGGGTCGGCGTGCCGGCCATGAATGCACCGGTACGGCTGATGGCAGAGGCGTGCGAGGTCCACTGGTCGTCGCGCATCGAGGCGCTGGAGAGACACGAGGACGGATGGGCCCTGCGCGGCGCAGTGGCGCTGCAGCGTCGTTTCGACGCCGTCCTGATCGCCGTGCCGGCGGAGCAGGCTGGACCCCTGCTGCTCCCCTTTGACTCGGGTATGGCTGCGCGGGCCGATGCCGCCAATGCCGCGCCGTGCTGGACTGTCATGGCTGCGTTTGCCGACCCGATAGCGTCGGCCGCGGATGCCGTGCGCGGGCAGGGCGTTCTCGGGTGGGCCGCTCGCAATTCGGCCAAGCCCGGGCGCCAGGGGCCGGAAGCATGGGTTCTGCAGGCAACGCCCGAGTGGTCGCATCTCCACCTGGAGGACGCCGCCGAGGACGTCGTGCAGTCATTGCTCGCCAGTCTTGCAGCTGAGCTTGATGCCCGGCTGCCGGCGCCTGTTGCGGCCATAGCCCATCGCTGGCGCTACGCGCGTTACGGCAGCGCCCAAGACCTGGGCATGCCATGGAACGCCGTGCTGGGACTTGGAGCATGCGGAGACTGGCTGCTTGGGCCGCGCGTGGAGTGCGCGTGGCTGGCCGGAGCCAGGCTCGCGGCGGCTATGGCGGACGTCCGCGGCTGAAGCCGATACCGCTCGGTGAAGGCTGCGGTGTCGGTAAAATAAAATGAATAAAAACTGAACGAACTAGCACGGCGGGG
The DNA here is from genome assembly GCA_038233685.1 of Lysobacterales bacterium. Taxonomy (GTDB): domain Bacteria; phylum Pseudomonadota; class Gammaproteobacteria; order Xanthomonadales; family Xanthomonadaceae; genus Pseudoxanthomonas_A. Next base: position 4,837 of record JBBSVH010000164.1, read on the forward strand.
GCGCTGGTGTTGACTCATGTGGACTGGTGTATTACCTTACTACCACACCACCTTACACGCACAGTAAAGAGGCCTCCCCCATGAACACCAATACCCTGTTCCCCCTTGTCGCTGCTGCCCTTTTCACCTTGAGCCTGTCCGCCGCAACGCTGTCCAGCGATCGCCAGCACGGTCAGGCGGAGTCTCCGGTAGCCAGCCACATTGTCGACCTTCCGACCATCACCGTGCGCCCCGCCCTGGAGGACGCGGCGTACTACCACGCCAACAGGGTCGTCGACCTGGCGAAGGTGACGG
>JBBSVH010000165.1:0-4937 GCA_038233685.1 Lysobacterales bacterium
GGAATAGACACGCACGAGGTCCTTGAAGCAGCCGGGACGAAGTGGAACTTCCTGGCGTTCAGGCCCGGACTGGTTGGGGGCCACTGCATAGGGGTGGATCCTTACTACCTGACGCACAAAGCACAACAAATCGGCTACCACCCGGATATGATCCTCGCCGGGCGCCGCATCAACAACGGCATGGGTTCCCACGTCGCCCTTCGCGTGGCCAAGCTGATGGGCTCGCGCAACCACCCCACCGCGGGCGCCGATATCCTGGTGCTGGGCTTGGCCTTCAAGGAAAACTGCCCTGACGTTCGTAATACCCGGGTCGTGGATATCGTGCGAGAATTGAAGAGTTACAACGCGAACGTGCACATCCACGATCCGTGGGTGAACGCCCTCGACGCTGAGTCCGAATACGGCGTGAAGATGGTGGAGACTCCAGAGCAAGGATTCTACGACGCCGTGATTCTGGCAGTTCCCCACCGGCAGTTCATCGCGCTCGAAGCTCAGGGAATCCGAGCATTTGGCAAGCCGGGTGCAGTGCTGTTCGACGTCAAACGAGCGCTGCCGCGCGATAGCGCTGATGACTGTCTTTAATACGCTTGCGTTTAGAAACGTAGTACCCACCCCTCAGACTTGCGAGCAAGCCGAATGCGTGTTCTCGTCACCGGCGCCGCCGGATTCATAGGTTCGCATCTGAGCCACCGCCTGCTTGCCCGCGGCGATGAAGTATTGGGCTACGACAACCTGAATGACTACTACGACCCGACGCTGAAGCAGGCGCGGCTGGACAGGCTGGTGCCGCATCCGGGGTTTTCCTTCGTCAAGGGCTCGCTGGAGGACCGGGCGGCGCTGGATCGCGTGTTTGAGAACTTTGCACCGCAGCGCGTGGTCAACCTGGCCGCGCAGGCAGGCGTGCGCTATTCGCTGGAGAATCCCCAGGCCTATGTCGACAGCAACATCGTCGGCTTCCTCAACATCCTCGAGGCCTGCCGGCACCGCAGGATCGAACACCTCGTGTACGCCTCGTCAAGCTCGGTCTATGGCGCCAACCGCAAGCTGCCGTTCGCCGTGGAAGACAGCGTCGATCATCCGGTGAGCATGTACGCAGCGACCAAGAAGGCCAATGAGCTGATGGCGCACACCTACAGCCACCTGTTCAACCTGCCCACGACCGGCCTGCGCTTCTTCACCGTTTACGGGCCGTGGGGACGGCCGGACATGGCCCTGTTCCTGTTCACCCGCAAAATCCTGGCCGGCGAACCGATCGACGTGTTCAACAATGGACATCACACGCGTGATTTCACTTACGTGGATGACATTGTCGAAGGCGTTATCCGCACGCTTGACACCGTGCCTGGCCCGGATCCCCGGCATGACCCGATGGCCCCCTCACCCGCAACCTCCTCGGCGCCTTATCGCGTCTACAACATCGGTAACCATCGGCCTGTCGAGCTCCTGAAGTACATCGAAGTGCTAGAAAACTGTCTGGGCATAAAGGCCCATCGGAATCTCCTGCCCCTGCAGCCGGGCGACGTGCCGGACACATACGCCGACGTAGAGGCATTGGTACGCGACACCGGATATTGCCCGTCAACCCCCATTGAGGTCGGCGTGGCCCGCTTCGTTGATTGGTATCGCGCCTTCCACGGCCGCTAGCAGCGCGTCAGCCGTGCGATGTCCTGATGACAGACGATCCTGCGTTAGGGAGGGTATCGAAACAGGGGAACCTCTCATGCTGCGCTTCACCACCGCCTTCGCGGGTCTGTGCCTCTCCTTCGCAACTGCGACCATATTCGCTCAAGAGGTGCCCGCCGCGGTCACCACTAACGCTGTGGAAGCCTACAAGATCGGGGTCGACGACATCGTCCAGGTCTCCGTCTGGAGGAATCCGGAGCTCGGTATTACGGTGCCGGTGCGGCCCGACGGCATGATCTCGGTGCCGCTTATCGGGGACGTGGCCGCCGGCGGACTCACCCCTGCCGAAGTGTCCAGCGCGATCCAGGAGAAGTTGGGGGCCTATGTCCGCGACCCGCAGGTCGCGGTGATACTGACCGACCTGCGCAGCCATGAATACCTCTCGCGGGTGCGTGTCACCGGCGCGGTCCGGCAGCCGGTGTCGATTCCGTACCGACCCGGAATGACCGTGCTCGATGCTGTGCTGGCTGCCGGCGGCGTCACCGAGTTCGCGGCTGCTGGTCGCTCCAAGCTGTATCGCAAGGATGGCGGCGTCACCAAAGCCTACGACGTGGAGCTGGACCGGATCCTCAAGCGCGGGGACCTGTCGACCAACTTCGATGCGGCTCCGGGCGACGTGATCACGGTCCCAGAGCGCATTCTGTGACCAGCCACATCGATGCCGAGGAAGGCGCGTCGATGTACGCGCTGCTGCCGGTCCTGGGTAAGGAATTCAAACGGCGTTGCGTGATGCTGCTGGGGCTCTTCGCGATAATTTCCCTGCTGGCGCTGCTGGTCGGCGCGCTGTTGCCGAAGAAGTACACCGCCTCAACCACGATTCTGGTGGAAGAACGCAACATCATCGCCCCGCTGATGGAGGGCCGCGCGGTGGCCACCAGCGTGGTGGACCGCGCCAACATCCTGCGCGAGGTCGCTTTCAGCCGCCGGGTGATGGATGAAATCCTGAAGACGGGTGGCTGGCTGACTGATGCGCCCACGCCGCTGGAGAAGGTCAAGCTGATCGAGAAGATCATCGGTCGTACCCAGGTCACCAACCCGCGCGCCAACCTCATCCAGATCAGCTACAGCGACCCCGACGCCGAGCGGGCTTTCATCGTAACCAGGAGATTCTCCGAACTGGTGATCGAGGAGAGCCTGTCGACCAAGGAACGCGAAAGCCGCGAGGCGTACGGCTTCATCGACTCCCAGGTCAGCCAGTATCACGCAAAGCTGACCAGCGCCGAAAGCCAGCTTGAACAGTTTCGGGGAGGCAATCCCGATGCGCGTCCGGGCGTCGATGCGGACGTGAACGCACGCATCGGTGAGCTCCGCAGGGTCGTGGAAGAAGGCCGCATGGAGCTGATCGACCTCCGCTCGCAGGAGGCGGCGGCGCGCGCCCAACTATCGGGCGAAAGCGAAGTCACCCTGGTCCGCACGCGCGCCGGCCAGTTGCGAGGGCGAATGGCAGAACTGCAGCAGCAGCGCGACCAGCTGCTGTTGACATACACCGAGCAACACCCCGACGTGGTCCGCGTCCAGCACCAGCTCCGTGACCTGGAAGAGGATCTCAAGCGGGAGGACTCACGCCGGCAGCAGGTACGCACGGGCGCCGGCGACCTCGACGGTCCGGCCGAGTACAACCCGCTTTATGCAGAACTGCGCAGCACGCAGGCCGAGGCGGCACGTCGCAGCGCCGCCACCTCGGCCCGGGTCTCTGCGGCCGCAGGCATGCTTGACGAAGAGCTTCAGCGTAGCGGCCGCATCGCGTCGTCAGAAAGCGCGCTGGCAGAACTGACACGTGATTACGAAGTGAACCGCGATCTTTACCAGGATTTGCTGAAGAGGCGCGAAAACGCACGCGTTTCGATGAACCTGGACGCCGAGCAGCGCGGCCTGAGCTTCAGGATCCAGGAGCCAGCCGCCATGCCGCTCAGGCCCAGCGGACTGCGCGTCATGCATATCGCGGGTGCCGGCTTGTTCTTGGCCGTGGCTTTACCGATGGGTCTGCTGTTTGCATTGGTCAAGCTGGACCCTCGAGTGCGCTCACCGGTGCAGATCGAGCGCGACGCTGGGCTGCCGGTGCTCGGATCCATACCTCCCTACCGTAGCCGCCGTCAGCGGAGCCAACAGATCAGACGGTTCGCGCTGGCGTCTACCCTGTTCACCTCGGTGCCGGTGATCTATGCCGTCACCTACATGTTGAAAGTCATGGGCCTGCTATGAATAAAAGCATCGCTCCCACGCTGCGCGACGTCACTGCCGCAGGTCGATCGCTGATGCCGAGGCTGTCGGCTTCCGCACTGACCCCGTCCCAGCTGGAGGACCGCGCAACGATCTATCGCGGCGATGCCTACCGGCATGAGGTCGATGCGTTCCGCGAACTCAGGACGCGCCTGCTCAGCCTTGCCGAAGGCAACTTCACCACGCTCGTTGCCTCCGTCAGTGTCGGCAGCGGCGGCAGCTTCGTGGCGCGAAATCTCGCCGCGGCCGTAGCTTTCGACGAAGCAAGGCGCGCGATCCTGGTCGACTGCGACCTGCGGCATCCCTCACAGCACGCCAGCTTGCGCATCGATACCAGCGGCGGCGGGCTGGTCGACTACCTCGATGACCACGAGCGCGACATCGAGCCGTTGCTGTACGACACCGGGGTCCACGGGCTGAGGCTGCTGCCCGCAGGTCGCTCGCGCGAGGACGGTTCGGAATACTTCTCTTCGATGCGCATGCGGCTACTCCTGGACACCCTGCGCAGTGAGCATCCGGCTCACATCTTCCTCGACGCCCCACCGGTGCGTGGAGCGCCCGACGCGAGGATCCTGGCCGACCTGGCCGACGTGGTCGTTCTTGTTGCGGGATACGGGCGCGACACCCCCGCCGCAATCGCCCAGGCCGCCGCCAATTTCCATCCAAGCAAGTTCGCCGGGGTCGTATTCAATGAAGGCGTCTGAGAGAAGGTCAAAGCGCAGCCGTCCCTTCCGAATCCGTCGACGGCAGGGGCCGGTGATGGTGGCGCTTGCGCTGATGGCGACGCTGCCACCTGTCGCCAACGCTGGCCGGCTGGAGTACGAACTGGGCGCTGCCCTACTGCACAGCGATAACATCGGCCTCAGCCAGCAAAACGAAATCGGCGAAGATATCCTGGTGCCGAGAGTTCGCGTCGAGTTCGAGCACGATACGGCGGTCGTGCAGGCGTCGTTCGACGGTGAAGTCCAGTACCTCGACTATCACGACGATACGTTCGACGATGAACTGCGTGGCGAGTTCTCCGGTAGATTGAA
>JBBSVH010000166.1:0-4867 GCA_038233685.1 Lysobacterales bacterium
CGGGCTCTTGTCCAATCGCTCGATTGCCTACGGGATTGCCCGGCGCTGTAAAGCACAGGGGGCAGAACTGGCTTTCACGTACCAGGGTGATCGTTTCAAGGAGCGGGTCGAGGATCTGGCTGCAGAGTTCGGTTCGAAGCTGGTCCTGCCCTGCGACGTGGCGGACGATGGCCAGATCGAGCGCTTGATGGCAACGCTTGGCGAGCACTGGGATGGCCTGGACGGACTGGTCCACGCCGTTGCCTTCGCCCCGCGCGAGGCCATCGCGGGGGACTTCCTGGATGGTGCCAGCCGCGAATCCTTCCGTATCGCTCATGACATCTCCTCCTACAGCTTCATTGCACTCGCCAAGGCGGCGTTGCCGATGATGAGCAACCGCCAGTCGGCGTTGCTCACCCTGAGCTACCTTGGCGCGCTGCGTACCGTGCCGAACTACAACACCATGGGCCTCGCCAAAGCCTCGCTCGAGGCCAGTGTGCGCTACCTGGCGGAATCACTCGGCCCCCGCGGTATTCGCGTCAATGGCATCTCCGCCGGCCCGCTCAAAACACTTGCCGCCTCCGGAATAAAGGGCTTTTCGGGCATCCTCGACTTCGTTGCGGCCAATGCGCCTTTGCGGCGCAACGTCACGATCGATGACGTCGGGAATGTCGCGGCTTTCCTCTTGTCGGATCTTGCGGCCGGGGTGACCGCCGAGATTACCTACGTCGACTGCGGCTTCTCCACAACAGTCGGTGGCATGGCTGGCTGACCGTCGCGCGACCCCTTCCCATAACCCGACAGCCTCCTAGGTTGGACCCCGATCCTGCCAGGCAGGGGGCGCACCGCAAGCACGGCAATCCGCCCCGCGTCGTCGCCCCCACGCTTGAACTGAGAGGCGTCTCCAAGCGCTTTGATATTGATCGCTGGGTCTTGCACGGGATCTCCCTGCAGGTTGCGGCAGGTGAAAAAGTGGTGCTGGTCGGCGAGTCGGGTGTCGGTAAATCCACCTTGCTCAATCTCTGCGCCGGCCTCGACACGGCGGACGAGGGCGAAGTCCTGCTGCAGGGCAAATCCTTGGGCGGCCTGGATGACAACGGCCTGGCGATGATCCGACGGGAGAACCTGGGCTTCGTGTTCCAGGCTTTCCACCTGATTGCGCATCTGCATGTCTGGCAGAACGTGGCATTGCCGATGCTTCTCACCGGCGCCGATGAATCCGAGGCGCGCCGGGCCACTCAGGAAATCCTCGATGACGTCGGACTGGGCAATCGGATGCAGGCATTTCCAGCCGAACTGTCCGGCGGCGAACAGCAAAGGGTTGCGCTGGCCCGGGCGCTGGTCCATCGGCCGCCCCTGATCCTCGCCGACGAACCGACCGGGAACCTGGACCCACGTACCGCGGCAGCAGCGATCGACCTTCTCGCCAAGCAGGTGCGCAGCCGCGCCGCCGCGCTGCTGATGGTCACCCACTCGGCGCAGGCCGAACGCATCGCGGACCGGGTGCTTCGACTTACACCGACGGGAATCGTCGAGCAATGAGCGCTGGCGCGGGTCGGGCAATGAGGACCAGTCAGTGACTTCCACCGCGCTGCTGCTACGCTGGCTGCGCCGTGCCCAGTTCCGCGCGCAACCAGGGCGCACGCTGGCCAGCGTGGCCGCGGTCGCGATCGGTGTCGCGCTTGCGCTGGCCATCCACCTGGTCAATGCCTCGGCGCTCGACTCGTTCCGTCACGCAATCGCCACCGTCAACGGCGAGGCCGACCTGCAGATCAGTGCCGCACAGGGTCTGCTCGATGAAGGCCTGCTCGACGTGGTGGCGGCGGTGGACGGCATCGCCATCGCCAGCCCGATACTGGAGCTCGACCTTTATCCTCGCAGCCCCACCCGATCCGGTGAAGTCAGCCGCACGCCCCTCAAGTTGCTGGGGATTGATCCGTTCGTCGCGGCCCGGGTGACACCCGCATTGCTGCCGGTGGCCGCCGACACCCAAGGCGCGGGGTTGCGCACCGGACCAGGCATGCGGCTGTTCGATGCCGACGCGGTGTTCCTGTCCGACGCCGCGACCACCGCCTATCCCGGCGCGGAATTGGTGTTGGACTTCGGCGGCCACCCGATTCGCCTGGTGGTCTCGGGCAGCCTGCCGGGCACCGCCGCAGGTCAGGCGCTCGCGGTAATGGACATCGGCTCAGCCCAGTGGGCCTTCGACGCCATTGGCAAGCTGAGCCGTATCGACGTCAAGCTGGCACCGGGCGCCGTGCTGACGTCTACGCTCGAACGCCTGCGTCCGCTGCTGCCGCCGGGGGTACAAGCGGCGACACCGCAGGCCAGCGAGCAGCGCATGTCCAACTTGTCCCGCGCCTATCGCGTGAACCTGAACGTGCTGGCGCTGGTGGCGTTACTTACCGGTGGCTTCATCGTCTTCGCCACCCTTTCGCTCGCCGCCGTACGCCAACAGCAGGAGATGGCGCTGCTGGCCGTGCTGGGGGCTGCGCCGGCGACCGCAACCCGGGCGTTGCTGTGGCAAGGGGCATTGGTTGGCGTGTGGGGCTCGCTGCTTGGCATCGGCGGCGGTCTGGCATTGGCATGGCTGCTGCTCAACACCGTCGGTGGTGACCTTGGCGGCGGGTACTTCAGCGGCGGCGGAGCACTGGCTGTGCGTCCATTCGCCATCGTCGGCTTCGGCCTGCTAGGCTGCGCAACCGCTATTCTGGGCGCCCTCGCCCCGGCCCGCGCGGCAAGATTTCTGCCGGCCGCGCGTATCCTGAAGGCGGGCAGCCAGGAGCTGACCTTGAGGCACTTCGCCAGCATGCGCGTCGCCGTGGCGCTCACGGTGACAGGCCTCGCCCTGCTGCTGATGCCGCCGATCATCGGGCTCCCTCTGGGAGCCTACCTCGCGATTGCCGCCTTCCTGTTCGCCGGTATCAGTCTCGTGCCGCTGGTCATCGAGCATGCCCTCGATGTCCTTCGCCGTACCTGGAGGTCAAGTTTGTGGCGCTATCCAGCCGCCTGGCTTGCCGTGACTCGCCAGGCCCAGGCGCCTGCATCCGTGTCGATCGCCCTGGCTGGCGTGGTAGCCAGTTTCGCGCTGACCTGCGCCATGATCATCATGGTGTCGAGCTTCCGACTCTCGGTCGACGACTGGCTCGACAAGGTTCTGCCGGCCGACCTCTACGGCCGAACCCCGTCAAGCCTGCAGGGCGTGAATGCATCGATCGATTCGCCTGCGCAAGCGGCTATCAGCGCCATCCCCGGCATCAAGCGGGTCCAGTTCCTGCGTTCGATCGATATCCGTCTGGATCCGACCGAGGCGGCCGTGCCGCTGATCGCCCGCAGCCTGACGGCGCAGCCGATCGCCCAGCAACTGCCGCTGACCGGAACCGTTTACACCAAGCCGCCGGACGACGACGCCGTCGTCGTCTATGTCTCGGAGGCAATGGTGGTGTTGCACGGCTTCACACCGGGTTCGCGACAACTGCTGCCGTTAGGTGGTCGGCAGCAGCCCGTCTTTGTTGCCGGCGTGTGGCGTGACTACGCGCGACAGACCGGCGCCATCACGCTGGATCTGGAGGACTATCGTCGCCTGACCGGCGACACCACGGTATCGGACGTGGCCGTCTGGCTCGCGGAGGGCGCGTCCGTTGCGGCGGTAACTGACCGGATCAGGCAGGCGGCTCCGGCCCTGCTGAACACGGCGTTTCGCAGTGCCAGCGACATCCGGGCGCTGTCGCTCAAGATCTTCGATCGCAGCTTCGCGGTGACCTACGTACTTGAAGCGATTGCGATTATCGTAGGGCTGTTCGGGGTGGCCAGCACCTATGCCGCTGAAGCCTTGAACCGGGCACGCGAGTTCGGCATGATGCGTCATCTGGGCGTGTCGCGCGCCATGGTGATGGGACAGTTGTCGATCGAAGCCGGCATCGGCACCACGGTGGCACTGACCTGGGGCGGACTGCTCGGACTGCTGATCGGGGTGATCCTGATCAAGCAGGTTAATCCGCAGTCGTTTCACTGGACCATGGACATGGCGCTGCCGTTGAACATTCTCGTGCCCAGCGCACTCGCGCTGCTCGTCACGGCGATCCTGACCGCTGTTCTCGCTGCGCGCAGCGCCAGTTCGGGCGGACCGCTGCAAGCCGTGCGGCAGGATTGGTGATGACGTCCCGGCGCGACACGGTCGGGGTGCTGACAGCCCTCGCCGCTGCCAGCGCGGCGCCGCGCTTGGCCGCGCAGGCCTTTCCCGGCACCCCGCACCACTACCCCGGCGCAGATCCGGCTTACATTTTGAGTTTTCCGCGCGACTTTGGCGCGCATAAAGAATTTCGCACCGAATGGTGGTACATCACCGGTTGGCTGGATGGCGACCGACAGGGTTTCCAGATCACCTTCTTTCGGGTGCGCACCGCCCACCCGGACGGTAATCCGAGCCGCTTTGCACCCAGACAACTGTTGTTCGCGCACGCCGCCGTGATGCGTCCCGAGAATCGACATGCCCTGCATGGGCAGCGCTCCGCCCGACTCGGTTCGCCAGGCACCGTTTGTTCGGACAGTGATACGGACGTCAGGATCGGCGACTGGCGGCTGACCCGCCAGGACGACGATCGCTACCACACCAGAATCCGCGACCAGGAGTTCGATATGCAATTGCTGCTGGTGCCGCCCGGGCGCCCCGGCGACAGGGTGCGAGCGCCTTGGCTGCAGGGGAATCGCGGCTTCTCACGAAAGGGGCCGCAACCGGGACAGGCGAGTCACTATTACAGCCGTCCACACCTGGAGGTATCCGGGACCGTGGACGGCAAAGCCACCCGAGGGGTTGCCTGGTGCGACCACGAGTGGTCGACGACGGTGCTGGACCCCGCGGCGGCCGGCTGGGACTGGACCGGTATCA
>JBBSVH010000167.1:0-4766 GCA_038233685.1 Lysobacterales bacterium
ACCACGTCACGCACGGTGCGCGGGCCAAACAGCGGCAGCTCGACATAGCGCGAGCGCCGCCAGCCCCACACGCCCAGGGTCTGGCCGAAGTCCTCGCTGCGGTTGGCTAGGTTGGCGTCGGTGGCCGGGTCGAAAATTCCGCCGATGCCCAGGGTCGAATTCACCAGGAAGCGACCCACCGACTCGCCGGCCTGCATAGGCTTGCCCTGCAGCAGCGCATTGAGCGCGCTGATCGGCTGGCCCAGATTGCTAAAGAAGTTGCTCACCCCAAGCCGCACCGCGCGCGGCACGACCTCCACGTAGGCCAGGGCCAGTGGCCGGGCGATGGTCCGGTCGACGGCGTTGTTGAACCGGTGCACCTTGCGGTTGAGGCCTTCCCACGGATCGTAGCTGGCGGGCAGTTCCACGCCCGCCGGAAGCGTCGGATCGGCAACCGGGTTGTACGGGTCCTGCCCGTAGATCGCGTTGAAGTCGTCCTCGGCCAGGGACGGGTCGTCGACCGCGGCGGCGGGTGCGGCCGCCGCCGCAGCGGCAGCCCGGTCGGGAGAAGGCGGTGCATCGGGAGGGGGCGCGAGCGCTGCCGGCGCAATCGCTTGCTCCTGGCCGACCACAAGCGCCTGACTGGGCAGCGGGTCGTTGTCCATGGGCGCCGGCGCCGAGGCGCAGGCAGAGGCGGTCGCTGCGAACACAACGACAGCGGCGATACATAGCAAGTTCATCCTGTTTCCCTGGACGTTACGGTGTGGCGGTGGCCCCGGGAAAATCCAGCCCGGGGGTCAGGCGGTAGGCGGCGGTAAGTTCGAGCAGGCCCATGGGCTGGCCTACGATTTCCGGAGTCGTGCCTACCAAACGCAGTCGTTCGGCCAGCTCGGACAACAATGCCAGTCCGGCACTGTCCACGGAAGTGACTTCGGTCAGGTCCAGGCGTTGCGTTCCTGGCAGCAACCGGTTTGCCGCCGGCCACAGCGCTGCTGCGGCGGAGCGATCAATCGCTCCGCCGAACACCAGCGCGTCACCGTCGCGACGAACGGCGGCCTCAGTTGCCCGGGGCATCGGCCTTGACCTTGCCCGTGCGCAGCTCGGCGGCCACTTGGGTGATCGACTTCTGGCGCAGCGGACCGTCGAACTGGTTTCTGAAGGTCTGGACATAGGAAATGCCTTCGACCATCACGTCGAAGATCTTCCACTGGCCGCCGACCTTGCGCATCAGATAATCGACCGGAATCGGCTCGCCGCCGGCGCGCAGCAGCTCGGTCGACACGCGCACGCCGCGGTTGCCCGGCAGGGACGTCTCGGACTTGACCCGCACGCGCAGCGCCTGGTTGAAGTCGAGCAGCGAGTTGCCATAGCGCGACATCAGGTTGTCCGACAGCGCTTCGGCGAACACTTTCACGTCCGCGTCGGAGGCGCCGCGACCGTGCACACCCAGCACCAGGCGCGCGGCGTAGTTCTGGTCGAACACCCGGGTGAACTCGCTCTCGATGAAGCCCTTCAGCGCCGAGCGGTCCTTGCGGAACTCGGCGCGGCGCGCTTCCAGCGTGGAAAGGACGCGGGTGCTGTTGTCCAGCACCAGCTTGCTGGGCGAAACCTGGGCGCTTGCCGCGCTGGACTTGGCGGCCTGTGCTGAGGCCAGGATCGGAGCGCCGGCCAACAGGGCGGAGGCGATGAACAGGCTGAGCAGTGACTTCTTCATGGTTGCGGTTCCTCGATGGATGGGATCACGTCGGTTTCGGTTTCGGTTTCGGTTTCGTCGCCAGGAGCGAAATCGGTGGTGAGGACTTCGGGGTCCGCCTCGGCGCTGGCGCCAGGAGTGGCGCCGCCGCCGAACATGTATTTGCCGACCAACTGCAGCAGGTCCACGGCCGGTTGGGTAAAGGCGATTTCCTCGCCCGGCTGCAGCACTTCCGGATCGCCGCCGGGCGCCAGGCCGATGTAGTTTTCGCCCAGCAGTCCGCTGGTGTAGATGCCGGCGGAGGTGTCGGCGGGCAGTGCGTCGTAGTCGTCGTTGATGGCCAGGGTCACGACCGAGTCGAAGGTGACCGGGTCCAGCTGAATCCGGGCTACCTGCCCGATCACCACGCCGCCGATCTTGACCGGCGCCTGGGCCCGCAGCTGGCCGATATTGCTGAAACTTGCGCGCAGCACGTAGCTGCCGGCGCCAAAGCCGAACTTCTTGTTGGTGGAGGCGAAGGCCAGCACCAGCAGCGAGGCCAGGGCCAGCAGCAGGAAGGCGCCAACGGCGAATTCAAGACGGGGTCCTCGGATGGACATGGATTTCACCTTAGACAGTCCGCACGGGGATGTGCGGGTTTTTGCGAGGGATCCGCATCATTGGAACAACAATGCGGAAAGGACGAAATTGAACATCAGCACCAGCAGCGAGGCGTTCACCACCGCGCGCGTGGTGGCCACCGAGGTGCCCTCGATGGTCGGTTCGGCGTGGAAACCTTCGTAAGAGGCGACCAGGGCGGTGATGCCGCCAAATACGGCAGCCTTGAGCAGGGCCACCCCGAAGTCGTCCCAGAAGTCGACGCTGTTGCTCAGCGCCGACCAGAACACCCCGTTGTCCAGCCCCAGCACGTGCACCGCTTCCAGATAGCTGGCGCTGATCGCCAGGCTGCAGAAGAAGCCGGTCAGCAGCGGCACGGTCAGCACCGCGGCCCAGAAGCGCGGCGCCACCGCCTTGGCGATCGGATCGATGGCCATCAGCTCCAGCGCCTTGATCAGGTCGGTGGCGCGCATCAGGCCCAGTTCGGCGGCGATCGAGCTGCCAGCGCGGCCAATGAACAGCAGCGCGGTCAGTACCGGGCCCAGTTCGCGGTAAAGCGACAGGCCCAGCAGGGTCGAGAGCGCGTCGGCGGCGCCAAAGGTGGTCAGGGTCCGGTAGCCCTGCAGGGTCAGCACCAGGCCGACGAAGGCCCCGCCAACGGCAATGATCGGCAGCGAACGTGCGCCAACCTTGTAGATTTCGCGCACAAGTTCGGCGAAAAAGTCCGAAGTGGGCTTTGAGGCGCGCAGCACGGAAAGCGTGAAAAGCCCGGCGCGGCCGAAGGAACGGATGGAGGTGGCGACCGGCATCAGGCGGCCTGGGTCCGGGGCACGGCGTCGAACGGGATCGGGCCGTCGGGCTCGCCGCGCAGGAACTGTCGGACCAGCGGGTCGGTGCTGCCCTGCAGTTCGTCGGGCGTGCCCGAGAACACCACCCCGGCATTGGCGATCACCACGGCCTGGTCGGTGACCGGCAGGGTTTCGTGTACGTGGTGGGTAACGATCACGCTGGTCAGGCCCAGGGTCTGGTTGAGCTGCTGGATCAGGCTCATGATCACCCCGCTGGCGATCGGGTCCAGCCCGGTCAGAGGCTCGTCGTAGATCATCAGCGGCGGGTCCAGGGCCAAGGCGCGGGCCAGGGCCACGCGCCGGGCCATGCCGCCGGAGAGTTCGCGTGGCCAGGCGTCCACTGCCGCGCGCAGGCCGACGGCATTGAGCTTGAAGGCGACGATGCGGTCGACCAGCGCCTTTGGCAGCCGGGTGTGGGTGCGCAGCGGCAGGGCCACGTTGTCGCCCACGGTCAGGTCGGTCAGCAGCCCATTGCCCTGCAGCAGCACGCCAATGCCCTTGCGCATTTCCAGCAGCGCGCGGCTGGCGCGCGGGACTTCGCTGCCGAACAGCGCCACGGTTCCCGACACTGGCACCAGCTCGCCGGTCAGCGCCGCCAGCAGCGTGGATTTGCCGCTGCCCGAGGGACCGAAGACTGAGGTGATGCTGCCGGTCGGCACGGTCAGGTCGATATCGCGCAGGATCGTGCGTCCGCCACGGTCGATGCGGACCTTGGACAGGCAAACGGCAGGGGCTGCGGACGAGTTCATCGTGCCAGGGGGCTCCAAAACGACCGCCTAGGATCAGGGTGGCCAGCTGAACGAGGCGTCACCGGTGTCCGATCATCGCTGCCGTGCATGACCGCAGTGCGTTGATCGCGGCAGTGACACGGGTGCAAGCAATGAGCTTGCTCAACGAGTGTGTCTCTTAGACGCGTGGAGGCATGAAGACCAATGGCAGCCTGCATTGCTGTTTGTTTCCGCGCAGAGCAACCCCTCCTCGGTCCTCCCCTTGCTGCGCAAAGGGAGGAGGCAAAGCACGGGCTGCTTCGCACCGTTAATCCCGCGAAGAGCAGCTGACTGCTCCTGCAGGCCGTTCCCGCATGCGAAATACAGAGCATCGAAGATCGATGCCTTTGCCTGGCCTCCTCCCTTGCGCAGCCCCACGGGGACTTCCTCCGGTCGCATGGGAGGACTGAGGAGGGGTGCCGTTGCCCTGCCGCTTCCAATCTTGCGAAGCAGGAGAGGATCGAGGAGCGGTGTCATTGCCTGGCCTCCTCCCTTGCGCAGCCGGGGAGGATTGAGGAGGGGTGCTCTTGGCAGGGACATCAATATCCACGCGTGTCTCACGGGCCACCCAGTCGCGGCGCCTGCGACCCGACTGCGGCAAGATGTCCAGCATGCCCGATGCCTTGCCGTCCGACTTCCGCCTGTATCCCTCCAACGACCTCGACGTGCTGGCACGGGTGCTGGGCGAGCTGCTGCGGGCGCCGGCGCAGGGCGACTGGTGGCAGGAGGAATGGGTGCTCGTACCGCAGTTCTCGATGCGCCGCTGGCTGCAGCAGCAGCTGGCCGGGCAGCTGGGCATCTGCGCCAACGTGCGCTTCCTGACCCCTGGCGAATTCGTGGATCTGGCCCTGGAGCGCAACCTGGGAGCGGCGCCACGCGGCG
>JBBSVH010000168.1:0-4761 GCA_038233685.1 Lysobacterales bacterium
CCACCTGCGCCAGCACGTCGACATGCGCCCGGTCTGCTACGTGATGGAAGACTACGGCCTGTCCAACGCGCTCATCCTGGACCGCGCCTGCCTGGATGCGGGCATGCCGTCGCCGCTGGTGCCGCTGCCCGGCGACCCGCTTGGACGCAAGCGCGCCTACGTGGCGCTGTCGCGACGCAATGCCAGCGCGCTCATCCCGGAGGCCGGCAGCACCAAGACCCACTCCGGATCGCTGGCCCGGTTGCTCCAGGCACACCGCGCCGACCCCGGCCTGGACGTGCAGCTGGTCCCGGTGTCGATTTTCGTCGGCCGTGCCCCGGACAAGCAGAGTGGCTGGTTTTCCGTGCTGTTCTCCGAGAACTGGACCATTGTCGGCCGCTTCCGCCGGCTGCTGGCAATCCTGCTCAACGGCCGCGACACGATCGTGCGTTTCGCGCACCCGGTGTCGATCCGCGACACGATCGCCGAGGGTCTGCCGCCAGAGCGCACCGTACGCAAGCTGTCGCGGGTGCTGCGCACCCATTTCCACCGCATCCGCGAGTCGGTGATCGGCCCGGACCTGTCCACCCGGCGCCTGCTGGTGGACCAGGTACTGGCCGCCGAACCGGTGCGCGACGCGATCGCCGCCCAGTCAAGGCGCGACAACATCAAGCCCGAAGAAGCCTGGAAGCGCGCCCACTCCTACGCCTGGGAAGTGGCGGCCGACTACTCGGCGCCGGCGGTACGCTCGGCCAGCTTCCTGCTGACCCACGTGTGGAACCGCATCTACGACGGCGTGCTGGTCCATCACCTGGACCGCTTCAAGGACGCGGCACCGGGCCACGAAGTGGTGTACGTGCCGTGCCATCGCAGCCACATGGACTACCTGCTGCTGTCCTACGTCCTGTACGAGCGCGGCATCGTGCCCCCGCACATCGCCGCCGGCATCAACCTCAACCTGCCGGTGATCGGCACGCTGCTGCGCAAGGGCGGCGCGTTCTTCATGCGTCGCAGCTTCCGCGGCAACCCGCTGTATTCGGCGGTGTTCACCGAATACGTCGCCCAGCTGGTGTCGGGAGGCTACTCCATGGAGTACTTCATCGAGGGCGGCCGCTCGCGCACCGGAAGGCTGCTTGCGCCCAAGGGCGGCATGATCTCGATGACCGTGCGCGCCTACTTGCGCCAGCCCCGCAAGCCGGTGCTGTTCCAGCCGGTCTACATCGGCTACGAGAAACTGCTGGAGGGCAACAGTTACCTGGACGAACTCAGCGGCCGCTCCAAGGAAAAAGAGTCGATCTGGGCCCTGCTGTGGAACATCCCCAAGGTCCTGCGGCAGAACTACGGCCAGGTGGTGGTCAACTTCGGTGAATCCATCGCGCTGAACGAGGTGCTTGCGGCGCATGCGCCCGACTGGGACGGCGAACCCCTCGGCGAGGACGACAAGCCCGCCTGGCTGCCGGGCATGATCGACCAGCTTGCCCAGGACATCCACGTGCGCATCAACGCCGCGGCCGACGTCAATCCCATCAACCTGCTGGCCCTGGCGCTGCTGTCCACGCCCAAGCACGCGATGGGCGAATCGGACCTGATCGCCCAGATCGAACTGTCCAAGACCCTGCTGGCGGACATGCCCTATTCCGATCGCGTGACAGTCACCCCTCACACGCCCGAGCGGATCATTGCCCACGGCCTGGAGATCAACGTGCTGCGCCGTATCCGCCATCCACTGGGCGACGTGCTGGACGTGGTCAGCGAAGACACCGCGGTGCTGATGAGCTACTACCGCAACAACGTGCTGCATCTGTTCACCGCCGCGGCCTGGATCGCCTGCTGTTTCCAGACCAACCGGCGCATGCTGCGCTCGCGCGTGCTCAACCTCGGGCGCTCGCTGTACCCGTTCCTGCAGCAGGAGCTGTTCCTGCCGTGGAGCGAGGACCAGTTCGCCCAGCGCATCGATCGGACCATCGAGGTATTCGTGCGCGAGGGACTGCTGGAACACATCGACGACGAGGGCGAAGGCATCCTCTCGCGCAACGCGGGCCAGACCGATGAAGTGTTCCGCCTTCGCGCCATCGGGCACTCGCTGCAGCAGGCGTTCGAGCGCTATTACATCGCCATATCGGTACTGGTGAAGAACGGCCCGGGCGTGCTCAGTGCCGCCGAACTCGAGAGCCTGTGCCAGCAGGCGGCGCAGCGCCTGAGCCTGCTGTATGCGCCGGCGGCGCCGGAGTTCTTCGACCGCGCCCTGTTCCGCGGTTTCATCCAGAAGCTGCGGGAGATGAAGCTGGTGTGGCCAGACGCCAACAGCAAGCTTGTGTTCGACGACAACCTGGAGACCTGGGCCCGGGACGCCAAGGTGATCCTCGGGCGCGAGCTGCGCCACACCATCGAACGGGTCAGCCCGGAAGCGGCCAAGCCCGAGGTCGACGCGGTTCCGGTCGACTGATCACCGCAGGCACCACCGATGCAGCATGCGTGCGCGCGGCGGATTCAGGGTGGCGATACGCTCCAATCCATTGCGAAAGGGCGGCCTGTGGAGCGCTGCTGGCGCTGCCGGATCAGAATGCCTGGCTGAAGGAGCGCTCGAGCCAGGTCCGGGCCGCACGGCCTGCCATCGGGTTGCGCACCAGGTGCTGCAGCGGCGACTCACAGCGGCGCAGATGCGGTTCGTCCTCGGTCACCAGGAGCATCCGCAGCAGTGCGCTTCCGTCGGCCAGGATTGCCGGCGGCAGGTACTCGCGGAAACCGTAGTACTCGAACAGGCTGTACAGCGACGGCTCGCAGGCCACCAGCCCGAAGCGGACGTCTTTATCGAGGGCGTGCCGATAGGTCTCCTGGATGAGCTTGTCCAGGACGCACTGCAGCCGCTGGTCGGACTGGACCGCGAAACGCGAGCCGACCACGACGCGCTGCAGCGGCCATGCGCTGGCGAAACGGTCGATCTGGAACAGGCTTCCGTATTCCACCTGCACCGCGGCGGCTGAAAAATCGTGCATGCGCAGGGTGCCAACGGCCTGGTCATCGCGCTCGACCACGATCACCGTGCCGCTGCCGTCGAGCCCATCGGCGACGCGGTTGCTGTCGTCCCTATGCTGCTGGCCCTGTTCGTGGAAGTAGACCTCCCGGCGCAGGCGCTGCACGTCCCCCAGCGGCTCTCCCGGAAGGATCCGTCTGACGGCCAGGCTGTCGGCCGGGGCCACTACGGCAAGCATGTCGTCGTCGTAGGACGAATTCGGTGCGCACATGGATCCAGCGTTGTCATTCATTCGAGCCCCTGTTGCCACCGGATCCCGTCCGCGCATTCACGGACCGGGGGCGTGCCCTGGACCTGACGCAAAGTTCGGGCCAACTTTCCGGATCAAGCGTGGCGAGGTAATTGAGGCAGCCCATGGCCGGGTCTGGCCACGACCCGCCCGATAGCGCCTTGACAGTGACGCACAGCGTCATCCAATGCGGTGGCTGGTCGCGCTGGGCCCGCCCTTCAGGCCGGTTCGTCGGGGATCAGCGCGCTTTCCAGCCGGGCGATGCAATCCTTGAGCCACAGCTTGCGCTTCTTCAGCCGCTTCACGGTCAGTTCGTCCGCCTCGATGGTGGCGGCGACGCGCTCGATTTCGGCATCGAGCGTGCGGTGCTCGAGCTTCAGCTCGGACACGCGATGGCTGATCTGGAAAGGACTCATGGGCTCCACCGGGCCAGCCTACACCTGCCGTCTCGGGTCGTCACCGCTGTCCCGGCCGCTACAATGACCCGCTTCATGAGCATCGCCCCCGTCCTGACCCTGCCGCTGCACGATCCTGCCCCGAGCCGCGGGCCGCCTCGCGGTGCGCACGGCGTGCTGGAGCGGCGCATGCGGGCGCTGGCGGGGCGGGCGATCAGCGACTTCCGCATGATCGAGGACGGCGACAAGGTCATGGTCTGCGTGTCCGGCGGCAAGGACAGCTACACCCTGCTGGAACTGCTGCTGCAGCTGCAGCGCAAGGCGCCGGTGGAGTTCGAGCTGGTTGCCGTGCACCTGGACCAGAAGCAGCCGGGCTACCCGGCGCACGTGCTGCCCGGGTACCTGCGGCACCGCCAGGTCCCCCATCAGATCATCGAGCAGGACACCTATTCGGTGGTCAGCCGGGTGATTCCCGAAGGCCGGACCATGTGCTCGCTGTGTTCGCGCCTGCGGCGCGGAGCGCTGTACGCCCATGCCGCCGCGCACGGCTTCACCAAGATCGCGCTCGGACACCATCGCGACGACATCGTCGCCACGTTCTTCCTCAACCTGTTCTTCCACGCCAAGCTCAGCGCGATGCCGCCGAAGCTGCTCAGCGACGACGGCTGCAACATCGTGATCCGGCCGCTGGCCTACGTGGCCGAAGCCGATATCAGCGCGTACGCCGAGGCGAAGTGTTTTCCGATCATCCCCTGCGATCTGTGCGGCTCCCAGGACAACCTGCAGCGCCGCCAGGTGCAGTCGATGATGGCCGCGTGGGAAGCCCAGACCCCCGGACGCATCGACCAGATCGCCCGAGCGCTGGGCCGGGTGGAGCCGTCGCAACTGGCAGACCAGGCGCTTTTCGATTTCATCGGCCTGGAGGCCCGCCCGGCCCACCTCCCCTAACCCCAGCGGCGCTGGCACGCGATCGCGATCGCGTTGACCGCAGCGCAGCACCCCCACCTTCCTCTTCCCTACCGGATCCTTGATGTTCTTTCGCAACCTGACACTGTTCCGTTTTCCCGCTTCCATGGATTTTTCGCAGATTGACCCGCTGCTGGCCGAGATGCCGCTCAAACCGG
>JBBSVH010000169.1:0-4672 GCA_038233685.1 Lysobacterales bacterium
GCCGCCAGCGCGGGATCCAGGTTGCCGGTGGGTTCGTCGGCCACCAGCAGTCGCGGTTCGGCGACGATGGCGCGGGCGATGCCGACACGCTGCTGCTCGCCGGCCGACAGCTGCGAAGGCAGGGCCTTTTCGCGATGCCCCAGGCCGAGCCGGGCCAGCACCTCGCGGACCCGCTTGCCGATATCGTTGCGGCGGTCGCCGCGCAGGATCAGCGGCAGGGCGACGTTCTCGGCCACGCTGCGCTCGGTCAGCAGCCGATGGTCCTGGTATACCGCGCCCACTTCGCGGCGGTGCAGCGGCACCCGTCCACCGCGCACCTTGAGCAGGTTGCGACCGCCGAACACCACCGCGCCTCGACTGGGCCGCTCGCTGAGGTGGATCAGTTTCAGCAGGGTGCTCTTGCCTGCGCCCGAATGCCCGGTGACGAACAGCATCTCGCCCTGCGCCACCTCGAAGCTGACTTCCGAGAGCGCCTCATGGCCCCCTGGATACTGCTTGCTGACGTTTTCGAATCGAAGCACGGTCATGCCGGGATTATGCCGGGTCGCAACGAATTTCGCGCCGGCAGCCGGCGCGAAAGCAGGGCACGCGCGGCCTCCCTCGATACAAGAGGGCGGCCGCCACGCCGGTCGTGCTCAGGATCCGGAGACGATCGATTTCAGCTTGCGTCCCAGCCGGGTGAGGAATGACGACGAGCCGTCGGCAGAAGCGCTGGCGGTCTTCGTCGCCGCGGCCGAAGTCGAAGCCGCCGACTTGCCGCCCGGGCTCGCGCCCCGGCTGACGCTGGTGTTGGTGTTGGCGTTGGTGTTGGGGTTGGCGCCGTCGCCGGTCTCCAGCGGCCGGCCGTTGCGACGCCGCCGGCGCTTGCGCGGTGCGCGTTCGGCCCCATCGGCACCACCAGCGACGTCCTCCGCAACCGGACCTGCCGGCGCCTGCGGCGAAACCTCGACCGCAGCCGTCACCGTCGAAGCCGCGTCCGTACGTGGCGGACGCGGCGCGCGCGGCTTGGCGTCTGCACTGCCGCTGCGCGGGCGCGAGCCCGGCCCCGATCCGGTGCGGCTTGATCCGCCACCGCCGCTGCGACCTCCGCCGCGGCGCTGCTCCTCGGCGGCACGCGCTTCGCGGGCCTCGCGGAAAATTTCGCCGATGCTTTCGTCGTCTCCGTCTTCGGCCGGTTCGCCGCCTTCCGGAATCTCGCGCGGCTTGCGCGGGACCGGGATCAGCAGCGCACTGGTCACCGGCTCCACCGGCAGCTTCTGCTCGATGAAGGCCTCGATGTCGGGCAGGCTCTGGGCGTAGATCTCGCAGGCAAAGCTGATCGCATCGCCCTCGGCGCCCAGGCGCGCGGTGCGGCCGATGCGGTGCACGTAATCTTCCGCATCGAACGGCAGGTCGTAGTTGTAGACGTGCGACACGCCGTCGATGTGCAGGCCGCGTGCGGCCACGTCGGTGGCTACCAGGATCTCCAACTGCCCGGCCTGGAAGCGCTTGAGCAGGCTCTCGCGTTTCTTCTGCGGTACGTCGCCCGACAGCACGCCCACGCGATAGCCCGCGCGCTCGAGCGAACGCGCCACGCGCTCCACCCAGGCCTTGGTGTTGACGAAGATCATGGTGCGCGCGCCTTCGCTGCGCGACAGCAGGCCGATCAGCAGCGGAATCTTCTCTTCGTTGGCCGGGAAGTACACCTTCTGCCGCACCTTCGCCGCGGTGATGAATTCGGTCTCGACGACGAGCTTTTCCGGCTCGTTCATGTGCTCGTAGGCCAGCTCCAGCACGCGATGGCTGAGCGTGGCCGAGAACAGCAGCGTCTGCCGCGTCGTGCGCTCGGGCATGCGCCGCAGCAGGAAACGGATGTCCTTGATGAAACCGAGGTCGAACATGCGGTCGGCCTCGTCCAGCACGCAGATCTCGCACGCGTGCAGCGACACCACCTTGTGCTGCTTGACGTAGTCGATCAGCCGGCCCGGGGTGGCGATGATCACGTCCACGCCCTGCTGCAGCAGTTCACGCTGCTTGTCGTAGTCGACGCCGCCGTACACCAGCGCAAAGCGCAGGCCGAGATCGGCGCCGAACTTCACCGCATCCTTGTGGATCTGGATGGCCAGTTCGCGGGTTGGTGCGAGGATCAGCGCGCGCGGATCCTCGGGCTTGCGGTCGGCCAGCGCGGGCCGGGTCAGCAGCCGGTTCATGACCGTGATCAGGAACGCCAGGGTCTTGCCGGTGCCGGTCTGCGCCTGGCCCGCGACGTCGCCACCGGGAAGGGCCACCGGCAGGGTCAGCGCCTGTATCGGCGTGCAGCGGGTGAAGCCAGCGGCCTCCAGGCCGGCAAGCAGTGGCGGGGTCAGGTCGAACGTGGAAAAGGTGATGTCGGTTAGCGGCTTGTCGCTCATGCTGTCTTCTTTGTCGTTCGCGCATTGCGCGCGGGTCGATGCGCTTGCATCGTCGTGACCAGCGCCGCACACTGCGCCCAGGCCGATTTGCGCGTTGCCTCGGGACCCAGGGTCCTTGATATGACTCGCGTAACGCCTCAGTTTACAGCAATGCGCTGGCCGGCACCCGGACCAGAACCGGGCCGCGTGGTCCGCGACCCCCGCAGGAGATTTCCATGAGCGACAAAGTGACACACGTTGGCGATGCCGACTTCGAAACTGCCGTGCTGCAGTCCGACCAGCCGGTGCTGGTCGACTTCTGGGCCGAGTGGTGCGGTCCGTGCAAGATGATCGCGCCGGTGCTGGACGAGCTGGCCCAGACCTACGAGGGCCGCCTCAAGGTGGTCAAGCTCAACGTCGACGACAACCGCGCCACGGCCATCAAGTACCACGTGCGCAACATCCCGCTGTTGCTGCTGTTCAAGGACGGCCAAGTGCAGGCCACCCAGGTCGGCGCGGTCGGCAAGGGCCAGCTGACCCAGATGATCGACAAAGGCATCAACGGCACTGCCGCCTGATCCAGTGCGTCCTGCTGCGACAGTCCGGGCTGCTCGCCCGGCCGCGTTGACTGGCTGAACCGGGTTACGGCGGCCGCTTGCTGCCGCCGCGGCGCGATGGTAGTGTCGCCGCACATCCGGCGCGGGGTCTGCGCCGCACCCTTCTGAAAACCACCTTCCCACCCGTATCGCCTGCATTCGCTGGCGCTCGCAACCTAGCGAGGAATCGCACCTTTGTCCGAGAACACCCCAGAAGCCGGCGACGCCGGCGCTCCTGCCGAGAAGCGTGCGCGCAAGCCGCGTGCACCCAAGACCGGTCCTGACGCGCCCGCCGACTCCGCGCCGCCTGCGCCGAGCGCGACGCCGCGCAACGATCAGAACAACAAGAGCGAGCCTGCGTCGCCCGCACCCGGCAATGCAGGGCAGTCCGGCCAAGGCGAGTCCCAGGGCAGCGGCCAGCCGAATCAGGGCCCGCAGGGCGGTCAGGACGGGCAGGACGGCGAACCGCGCGACAACAATCGCAACCAGGGCCAAGGCCAAGGCCAGAACGCTACCCGCCGCGACCGCTTCCGCAACCGTCGTGACCGCGGTGACCGCCAACAGGGCGGCGGCGAGCGCCAGCAGGGCGGCGAACGCCAGCGCAACGACGGCATGCCGGTCGACAACGGCGGCCACGAACCCTTCGTTTCGCGTGGCCCCGCGCCGGGGGTGCCTGAGGGCTTCCCGCAGTATTCGCTGAGCGACCTCAAGCGCATGCCGGCGCAGAAGCTGCTCGACATCGCCGACCAGCTCGGCATCCAGGAAGGCGTGGCCCGCGCCCGCAAGCAGGACGTGATCTTCAACCTGCTCAAGGTGCTGACCCGGCATGGCGAGGGCGTGGCTGCCGACGGCGTGCTGGAAATTCTCCCCGACGGTTTCGGCTTCCTGCGCGCGGCCGAGGCTTCATATCTGGCCGGACCGGACGACACCTACATCTCGCCCAGCCAGATCCGCCGCTTCAACCTGCGCACCGGCGACCATCTCAGTGGTCGCATCCGGTTCCCCAAGGACGGCGAGCGTTACTTCGCGCTGTCGGTGGTGGACACCATCAACGGCGAGCCGATCGAAGCCAGCAAGGGCAAGGTGCTGTTCGAGAACCTGACGCCGCTGTTCCCGCGTCGTCGCTTCACCCTGGAGCGCGGCAACGGCTCCAGCGAAGACATCGCCGGCCGCATCCTCGATCTGATGGCCCCGCAGGGCAAGGGCCAGCGCGCGTTGATCGTGTCGCCGCCCAAGGCCGGCAAGACGATCATGATGCAGCAGATCGCCACCGCGATAACGACCAACCATCCCGACGTGCACATGATCGTGCTGCTGATCGACGAGCGCCCCGAGGAAGTGACCGAGATGCAGCGCACGGTGCGCGGCGAAGTCATCAGCTCGACCTTCGACGAACCCGCCGCGCGCCACGTGCAGGTCGCTGAAATGGTGATCGAGCGCGCCAAGCGCCTGGTCGAGCACAAGCGCGACGTGGTGATCCTGCTGGACTCCATCACCCGCCTGGCCCGCGCCTACAACAACGTGGTGCCCAGCTCCGGCAAGGTGCTGACCGGCGGCGTGGACGCCAACGCGCTGCACCGGCCGAAGCGGTTCTTCGGCGCGGCGCGCAACGTGGAGGAAGGCGGTTCACTCACCATCATCGCCACCGCGCTGGTCGAGACCGGCAGCAAGATGGACGAGGTGATCTACGAGGAGTTCAAGGGCACC